>DATLNC010000193.1:0-33142 GCA_035536935.1 Thermoanaerobaculia bacterium | reverse complement strand
CGGCCCTCGGCCTGGTCCGTCCCGGGGGCACCGTGGTGCTGTTCGCTCACGCCGGAGAGGGCGAGCGGGCCGGGTTCGACCTCAACCCCTTCTTCAATCGCGAGGGGAAGCTGATCGCGACCTACTCCAGCTCCCTGGCCGAGCAGCGGGAGATCCACCGCCTGATGGCCACCCGCCGCCTGGATCCGTCGCCGCTCGTCACGCACCGGCTGCCGCTCTCCCGCTTCGAGGAGGCGGTCGAGCTCGCCACCGAGCTGCGCGCCCTCAAGATCCTCCTGACGCCGGACGAAAACGTCCCGTGAGCGTGCCCCGCCGTCACCGGACGGTCTTCCTGCTGGGTCCGGAGCGGGTCGAGCTGCGCACCGTGCCCGTCCCCGACCCAGGGCCGGGCGAGCTGCTTTTGAAGATCGAGGCCGCCACGACCTGCGGCACGGACGTCAAGGTCCTGCGCCGCGGCGGCCATCCGCGGATGCTGCACGTCCCCACCCCGTTCGGCCACGAAATGGCGGGAAGTCTGGCAGCCGTTTCAGAGCCGACCCGCTGGAAGGTGGGAGACCGGGTGGTAGTCGCCAACTCGGCCCCCTGCGGCGCCTGCGAGTGGTGCCTGCGGGACCGCGAGAACCTCTGCTCTCACCTCCAGTACCTGAACGGGGCCTTCGCCGAATACCTCCTCGTGCCGCGCCGCTTTGCCGAGGTCAGCACCTACCCGATCCCCGAGGGGCTCCCGGCGGAGGTGGCAACCCTGGCCGAGCCTCTCGCCTGCGTGCTGCACGGCCTAGAAGTCTGCGCCCTCGACCGCCCTTCGGAGATCGTGGTCTACGGCGGCGGCCCCATCGGGCTGCTGTTCGTGGACGTGCTGTCGAGCCAGCGGGCCGGGCATCACGTGGTGCTGGCCGATCCCAACCTGCCGCGCCTGGAAGTTGCGCGCCAGCTCGGGGCGAGCGAGGCGATCCAGGTGGACCGGGACGGCGGCGAGGCCGCGCGCCTGCGGCGGCTCGCCCGGGGAGGAGACGGCTTCGACCTCGCTATCGAGGCGACCGGCTCGCCCGTGGCCTGGGAGGACGCCTTGGCCTCGGCGCGGCCCGGCGGCACCGTGCTCCTCTTCGGCGGCTGCCGGCCCGGCACCACCATCCCGCTCGACACCCACCGCCTCCACTACGGCGAGCTGACCATCAAGGGGGCCTATCACCACCGGCCCGCGACCTTCCAGCGCGCCCTCGATCTCCTGGCGAGCGGCGCGCTCCACCCCGAGGCGCTCCTCTCGGCCGAGCGCCCCCTCGACGACCTCGAAGGCGCCCTCCGCAGCATGATGCGGAAGGAGGCCCTCAAGGTTGTGATCCGGCCGTAACTGTAAGGAATGTAAAGTTTCCGCCCTCCCCCGGCGATCCCCTGCTATCCTGATCTCGCCATGAATTCCCAGGAGCGCGCACGACTCCTGCCGCCGGCGATTGCCGTCTTTCTCCTGCTGCTGCTCGCCGTCCTTGCCACCCTCCAGTACCGGGTGATCGGCCGGGTGAGCGACCTGGAGCGGCAACGCATGCGCGAGAATCTCAAGGCTGCCGGATCCCGCTTCACGGAAGACTTCGACCGCGAGCTGACCCGGGCCTTCCTCAACTTCCATCCCGAGCCGGAGGGGGACTCCGAGGACGCGCTGGAGCGCGGCTTGGACCGGGTCCTGACTCAATACGACCGCTGGCGCGACGACGCTCCCTGGCCGCACCTGATCCGCGGCCTCTTCATCGCACGCCGGAAGGCCGACGGAAGCCTCGAGCTCTCGCGGTTACAGCCCGAGGCCCGCCGCTTCGAGCCGGTTCCCTGGCCCGCCGGCTTCGCAGGAGCGCGGCGGCAGCTCGCCTCCGAGATCGCCGATCCTCAGCACCGCTTCCCCTTCGCCTTGATCGATCCTGAGCTTCCCGGCCTCACCCTCCCCCTGAGCTTCGGACCGGCTTCGAATACCGAAGGGACTCTCCTGCTCCTGCAAATGGACAGGCAGGTGCTCGCCGAAGAGATCCTGCCGGAGCTGACACGCCGCCACTTCGGCAGTCCGGAAGGGACCGACTATTCCCTCGCGGTGCTCGACGCCGGGGGACGCGCGGTCTTCCGCTCCAACCCGCACGTGCCTTTGGAAACCTTTCGCAATGCCGACCTCCGTCTCGGGATGCTGGGCCTGCGGCCCTTCCACGAGATGCGGAGCGTCTGGCCGCGCGGCCCGCGCGGCGAACATTCCGAGCCCGGCGTGCGGCAGCGCCGTAGCCCGTTCGGCATGCATATCGTCGTCTCTCCCTCCGGCGAGACGGGCGACAAGCAGGCCGATCCGGCAAACCGGACCGAGGGCGCCTGGCACCTCGCGATCCAGCACCGGGTGGGCTCCCTGGAGGCCGCGGTAACCAAAGCCCGGCACCACAACATGGCGGTGAGCCTCGGCATCCTTGCGCTCGTGGCCATCACCTCGGGGCTGATGGTGGTGACCACGCAGCGGGCGCAGCGCCTGGCCCGCCAGCAGATCGAATTCGTGGCCGGCGTCACCCACGAGCTGCACACGCCGCTGACCGCGATCCGCTCGGCCGGTCAGAACCTTGCCGATGGCGTCGTGGCCGATGCGCAGCAGGTGCGGCGCTACGGCTCGCTGATCGAGCGCGAAGGCCGCCGTCTCACCGACCTGGTCGGGCAGGTGCTCGAGCTCGCCGGCATCCAGTCGGGGCGCAGGGTGTACGAGGTGCGGCCGGAGGACGTCAAGGCTCTCGTAGAGGGCGCGCTGGAGGACTGCCGCGTCCTTCTCGACGAGAAGAAGGTGCAAGTGGAGCGCGAGATCCCGCCCGACCTGCCGCCCGTGCTCGCGGACGGCGCAGCCTTGCGGCGTGCGCTGCGCAATCTCATCGAGAACGCTGTCCGTCATGGAGGCCATGAGGGCTGGGTCGGCCTTCAGGCTCGAGGCGCGAAAGAGGGGGTCAAAGAGGGGGTCGAAATCACGGTGGCCGACCGCGGGCCCGGCATCCGGCGCGAGGACCTCCCCCACCTCTTCAAGCCGTTCTACCGCGGCAAGGACACGAAGACCAATGGCGTCCCGGGCAGCGGGCTGGGCTTGAGCGTGGTGCGCCACGTGGTCGAGGCGCTCGGAGGACGGGTGAGCGTAGTGTCCGGCGAAGGCGAGAGGGGGAGCGCCTTCACCCTGCACCTGCCCGCGGCCCGCTCCGGGGAAGCGGTTTGAACGGCGAGCGCCGCATCCTTCTCGTCGAGGACGAGCCGAGCCTCGTCCTCACCGTCTCGGACCGACTGCTCAGCGAGGGCTACCAGGTGGAGACGGCCGGCGACGGCGATACCGCGCTCGCGCGCGCCCTGGCCGAACCCTTCGACCTGGTCATCCTCGACGTCATGCTGCCGGGCCGCGACGGCTTCGAAGTCTGCCGCGAGCTGCGCTCCCGCGGCGGGCAGATTCCCGTGCTGATGCTCACGGCCCGCAGCCAGGTCATCGACCGCGTGGTCGGCCTCAAGCTCGGAGCGGACGACTACCTGACCAAACCGTTCGAGATGATCGAGCTCCTGGCGCGCGTGGAAGCCCTGCTTCGCCGCTCCCCCGCGCCGGCAGCACCGGCGGCGGCCGGGGCGTGTACCTTCGGCGACGTGCGCGTCGACTTCCGCCGCGCCGAGGTCTTCCGCGGCAACGAGCCCGTGACGCTCTCGGCGCTGGAGTTCAAGCTCCTGGCCTACTTCATCGAGAACCGCGGCGCGCTGCTCACCCGCGACGAGCTGCTCGACAAGGTCTGGGGCTATGACGCCATGCCCGTGACCCGCACGGTCGACGTGCACGTCGGCTCGCTGCGCCAGAAGCTGGAGCGCAACCCCTCGCACCCGGAGCTTTTCCTGACCGTTCACCGCCGCGGCTACCGCTTTTCCGGCTGACAGGCGGGGCTGACAGGCTTTACATCCCTTACAAACTTCTTGCGCCGTCTTGAAGTCTGGGGCGGGGCCGCTCCCCTAGAGTGACCTCACGATGACAGCGGGCTCCGCCCGGAGCCTCTGAACCAAAGGAGATCGTTCATGAAGAAGAAGATCCTGTTTTCACTGATCGCCGCCCTCGTGCTGGTCACGGGCACGGCCCTGGCGGGCGAGCACTTCAAGCGGGTCGTGGTCCATGGAGACGGCGGACCGGACATGTTCTTCGAACACGCCGCCACCTTCGCCGCGGAGCTCGGGCTGAGCGAGGACCAGAAGGAAGCCGCCAAGCAGATCCACGAGGAGGTCTGGGCGAAGGCAGAGCCCCTGATGGAGCAGCACCACCAGCAGATGGAGGAGATCCACGCCCTGCTGGACGCCGGCAACGCGAACGCCACCGAGATCGGTCAGAAGATGATCACCGCGCACGCCAGCCTCAAGCAGCTCGAAGCGGCCCACCAGGACGGCATGGAGCGCTTCAAGGCCCTGCTGACCGAGGAGCAGAAGGCGAAGCTCGAGACCATGGAAAAGGATCATCCCTTCCCGCACGGCGGCATGCGGATGATGCGCCATCACTGAGCCCACGCCTTATACCGTTTGATAGACTCCCTGCCCCCGGGGCGCCGACGTCCGGCGCCCCGGGTTTCAAGGAGACTTTATTGCGGCGTGCGCTGACTCTGCTCTTCCTGACGCTGGCCCTGGGCGGCTGCCGCGGCGACTCCTCATCCACCACCTCCTCTTCCTCTGTCAAAGCTCAGACACGCCTGTTCTTCCTCGGCATCGACGGCGCCACCTGGACCATTCTCGGCCCGATGCTCGAGCGCAGGGAGCTGCCCGCCTTCCAGCGTCTAGTCAAGGAAGGGGCGTACCTGCCCCAGCTCGACACCCTGCAGATCACGGAGTCGCCGGTGATCTGGACGACGGTCGCCACGGGGCAGCGGCCGCTCTATCACAACATCCGCGGCTTCACGGCCCGGCTGCCCAGCGGACACCTGATCCCCGTCACCAGCAGCCTGCGCCGGGCGCGGGCCATCTGGGAGCTTGCGGATCGCCGCGGCCTGAGCTCGGGCGTCATCGGCTGGTGGGCCACCTGGCCGGCCGAGAAGATCAGGGGCTACGTGGTCAGCGACCACGCCAACCCGGCTTTCGCGGACATGATGACCGCCGAGCGCCGCCTCTGGACTGCCGACCGGGACGCCCTGTCCGCGCTGCGCGGTCAGGTCTACCCGGAGGAGATCGCGCCCGTCCTGGCCCGCCACTGGATCACCCCCGAGGATTTCCCCTGGGACGACTTCCAGCGCCGCGGCGGCTTCACGGACGAGCAGGTCCGCGTCGCGCGCCAGGCCCCCTGGAACGAGCGCGACCTCTACTCCTGGCTCAAGACGTTCTACCGTCTCGACTACCCGCTGTCGCGCGTCAACCTCGACCTCATGCGCGAGCGCCCCACGGCGCTCCAGATGCTCTACCTGCGCGGTCCTGACCCGGTCCAGCACTACGGCTGGGACCTCGTGGAGCCCGGGAAGTTCGCCCGCCAGCCCACCGAGCTGGAGCGCGACCGTACGGTGATCGAGGGGGTCTACCGCTACGTCGACACGTTCCTCGCCGAGATCCTCGACGCGCTGCCGCCGGACGCCTGGCTCATCGTGGCCTCTGACCATGGCGCCGAGCCCGCGGAGAGCGCCGGGGACCCGCACCGGGCCGCCCGGCCCGGCGAGCACAGCATGAAGGCCAAGGGAGTCCTCTTCGTCCGCGGACCCGGCGTGCGGCGGGGCGCCACCCTCGATCGGGCCTCGGTCTTCGACCTGATGCCCACCATGGCCTGGCTCCTGGAGCTGCCGATCTCCTCTCAGCTTCCCGGCAAGCCGCTCACCAGCGCCTTCGAGGAGGCCTTCGTGCGCGCCAGGCCCGTGCGCAAGGTGGACAGCTACGGCGTGCGGCCCAAGCAGCCGCTGCTCCCCTCCCCCGAGGACGAGGAGATGCTCAAGAGCCTCCGGAACCTGGGGTACATCCAGTAACCAGGCCCGGTTCTTGAAAGAAAGACCGACATGAAATGCCACACCTCTGACTGTACTGACAACATGGGCGAGAACCTGAATGGGACCATCAGCCACTCGGTGATCTACCGCGAGAGGACGCTCGTCCTCCACGGCGTGCCGGCGGAGATCTGTCCGGAATGCGGCGACGCGATCCTCCACGAGGAAACCCTCATCGTCGTCGAGGACCTGCTCAAGCGGAAGGCCCGCTCCAAGGCCACGGCCTTCCACTACGAGAGGTGAGCGTCGACGTCCTCCTCGATTGGCGGCTCGCTCTCCGGAAGCCGCTCGGGCCGGCGGCGCGTCATCAAGGCCACGACGCCGAGCGCGAGCAGGGCCGACGCGGCCCGCACGGCATAGAAGGCCGCTCCGCTCGTCACATAGTTGAAGCTCGGAAAAAAGAGGCTGTTCCAGTCGTGGACGACAAAGGCTTCCGCGAAGTAGAGCGCGCCGCGGTAGAGGCCGGCCACGAGGAGCCCGCCGCCGCGGCTAAAGAGCAGGGCGAAGGAGATCTCGCGGCAGAGGGCCGCCACCACGGAGGCGCCGACGAAGGCCGGGTCACGGACCTCGCCGCCGGGCAGGATCGAGGGCAGCGAGAGAGCCAGGCCGACGGCCGCGGAGACCGCGATCGCCCCGGGGCGTTCGAGCTTCCGGCGCCAGCCCGTGTACACCGAGCCGCGCAGGGCCCGCTCCCATCCCCAGATGCCCAGGATCAGGCAGAGCGGCAGCGCCCAGAGCGCCGTGGTGATCATCGGCCTGCCCTGGGCTCCGGAGGTGAAGGTCGCCCAGCCGGTCCAGTAGCTGATGCCGAGGAAGCTCTGGTCCGCCCCGAAGGCCAGGACGGCCACGGCCAGAAGCGCGAAGCGGCGCGCGATCGGTCCGGGAAGGTCGTTCGCGGGCTTGGTGAGCCGGGGATGGAGGATCAGGGACAGGAGCAGAGCCGCGGCGGGGATGCCCCAGAGCACGGCGAGGCGGTAGGTCTCAATATCGCCGATACCGCCCAGCCGGGCCGCGGCCTGCGGCAACGTGAGCCCGACTCCGAGAGCGATCAGGAATATCGTGAGGAGGACCGTGCGGAATATCGCTGAGCCCTCCGAACTGTCTGACTGCATGCCCCACCCTCCAACGACGGGGGCATACGCTACCACGCCGACTTACATGGCGTTCCATGTAGGGGCGGCCCTTGTGGCCGCCCTCCGGAAGGGCACCCACAAGAGGGGTGCCCCTACAGCTGACCGCTGAGCAGGTAGCACACTCCGTCGAGCATCCGATGCCAGAGAGGGCGGCGCCAAGCCTCGAGCTTGAGCTCGACGCAGCCCTTCAGGTCGTGCTCGAAGACCTCCTTGAGCTGCGCAGCAATGTCGTTGTCGACGATGCCGACGCCGGCCTCCTCGTTGATGTCGAAGGAGCGGTCGTCCAGGTTCGTCGACCCCACGTGGGACCACATGCCGTCCACGATCATGATCTTCTGGTGAATCATGGTCTTCTGGTGCTCGTAGAGGCGGATCCCGCGCTTGAGCAGGTCCTCGAAGTGATGATGGCCGGCGTGCTTGACCAGGGCGCTGTCGGTCACCGGGCCGGGGAACATGACGCGGACGTCCACCCCGCGCTTGACCGCCTTGTCCAGGAGCTTGCAGGACTCCTCGTCCGGGATGAAGTAGGGGTTCTGGATCAGCAGCTCCTTCTGGGCGGAGGCGATGGCCAGCTTGAACATCAGCTCCAGGTCCGAGATGCCGCCGAGCGGCGCGCCGGCCAGCATGTGCATCCGCAGCCCGCCCTCGGCTGCGATGTGCGGGAAGTACTTCTCCCCCACGAGGACCTCCTGCGTCTGCTCCACCCAGTGCTGGGCGAACACCGACTGCGCGGCGTTGACGATCGGCCCCCGCAGGCGGACGCCGGTGTCGCGCCAGTGCTCCTTGTCCTGCCCGTTCCCGGTCCACTGATGCGCGATGCCGTGCCCGTGGACGAACGCCGTCTTGCCGTCGAAAATGGCGAGCTTGCGATGAGTGCGCTTGTTGAGCTGGCCGAGGTCCTGAAGCCGGAACGGATGGTAGCGGGCCACCTTGACGCCGGCTTCCTTCATCATGTTGGACAGCTTCTTGTCCATTTGAAAGGAGCCGGCCGCGTCGAGCATGAGCCGGACCTCGACCCCTTCCCGCGCGCGGGCCGCGAACGCCTCCGCCACCTGGCGGCAGATGTCCCCCGTCCACCAGACGTACGTCTCGTAATGGATCGTCTCCTTCGCCTCCGCGATGCCCTGCAGCAGCCTGGGGAAAAATCCGTCGCCGTTGAAAAAAAGCTCGGCGTGGTTGCCTTCGAGGACGATCGCGCGCGTCATGCCGGCGATGGAGGGCAGCGCCTCCTCGAAATTGTCGATGTCCGGGACCTTGACGGTGAAGTTGCGCTCCCTGAGGTTCGTCCAGAGCATCAGACCCAGCACCGCGATGGCGAGCCCCATCGCGACCAGCACCCATATCGGAATCTCGACCATTCTCCTCTCCTCAGAGCTGCTCGTTGATCAGGTACGAGCCCCGATCGATGAACCTGTGCCAGGCGGAACGCTTACGCCACGCCTCCAGAGTCACTTGTTTGGAAACCTTCAGATCGCGCTCGAACGCCTCCCGGAGCTGGTCGGCCACGCCGGTATCGATCAGCCCGACGCTCGCCTCGTCGTTGATGTCGAGCGACCGGTCGTCGAGGTTGGTCGAGCCCACGTGCGACCAGAGGCCGTCCACGACCATCACCTTCTGATGGTTGAGGCTGGGCTTGAACTCGTAGATCTCGATCCCCTTGGCGAGCAGCTCCTCGTAGCGCCGATGGCCGGCGTGGCGCACCACGGAGCTGTCGGTGACCGCGCCGGGGAGCATGATCCGGACCTTGACCCCGCGCTCCGCCGCCGCCTCTAGGAGTCCCACCATCTCGCCGTCGGGGATGAAGTAGGGGTTCTGGATCAGGATCTCCTTCTCGGCGGCGCCGATGGCGAGCTTGAAGAGCAGCTCCAGGCGGGAGACGCCGCCCTGGGGGGAGCTGGCCGTCATGTGGGCGCGCACGCCACCGGCCGGAGACAGGCGCGGAAAGTACTTCTCCCCCACCAGCGCCTCGGCCGTCTGCTCCACCCAGTTCTCGGCGAAGGTCTCCTGGATGGTGTTGACCACCGGCCCCTGGATCCGCACGCCCGTGTCGCGCCAGTGCTTCTCGTCCTGCCCCTGGCCGGTCCACTCCTCGGCGAAGCCGTGGCCGAAAACGTAGCCGATGCGGCCGTCGAAGACCGCGATCTTGCGGTGGGTGCGGTTGTTGAACAGGCCCAGATCCTGGAGGAGGAAGGGGTGGAAGAACGCTATGTGAACGCCGGCCTTCTCCATCATCTCGAACAGCTTCTCGTCGCCCTTGTTCGAGCCGACGGCGTCGAGCGTCAGGCGGACCTCGACCCCCTCGCTGGCCTTCTTCGTCAGGGCATTGGCCACCTGCACGCAGATATCGCCCTCCCACCAGACGTACGTCTCCAGGTGGATGCTCTCCCGGGCCGCGGCGACGTCCGCGAGAAGGCGCGGGAAGAAGCCGTCGCCGTTCTGGAGGATCTCCACGCTGTTGCCCGCCTGGATGGGCGAGCCGGCGAGGCCGGCGATCGAGGGGAGGGTCTCCGCAAAGCTGTCGATCCGGGGCACTTTGACGTGGGACTCCCGCTCCCTGCGCGTGGACCAGATGATCAGGATCAGGACGGCCAGGATCAGGACGTAGAGAATGGCGGCACCGAGGGAGGTTACAATCTCCCGCTGCCACCAGCGGCGGTTTTCAGGTGATGCGGATGATACGGCTTTGGCTTCCGCCGGTCGGGCGGTTTTCGCGAACATTTGCGTTTCCTCCGCGGTTCAGCCGGTCCGGTGCAGCTCGACGAGAACGGGCCAATGGTCCGAAGGTCCGGCCTGAACGACCCGCGACTCCGCGGTGGTCCAGCCCGGATCCGCCACCACCCAGTCGATCCTCTGGCGCAGGATGCGATGAGTGCAGGCCATCTCCTTGCCGCACAGCCGGAAAATCTCGGCTGCCATGAGCGTTTTAAGCTCGGGCGCATGCGGGGGCGCATTGAAGTCCCCCACCAGCACGAAGGGTCCGCTAGACTGCCGGAGCCTCTCTAGAAGCCCCTTGGCTTGCAGGGTCCGTGCCGGGCGGCTGGAGCGGAAGCCGGCGGCGAGGTGAGTGACGTAGAAGTCCACTTCCGAGCCGGGAAGCTCGATGCGGGAGTGAAGAACCGTGCGGGGCTCCGCTCCCGGAGCCGGGAGGGGAACGACTTCGGACGCGCGGATCTTGCCGCGGGTGAGCACGGCGTTGCCGAACTCCTCGCCGGGGCGGCCGAAGCTGCGGCCGAAGCGGTAATCCATGCCGGTCAGCCTGGCGAGGGTCTTCGTCTGGTCCTCGTAGCGCACGATCCAGCCCCCGCGGTGGACTTCCTGGAGTCCCACGATGTCGGGCTGAGCAGCCTCGATGACTCCGGCGATCCAATGCAGGTAGCGCCGGCTGAACAGGTGGGCTCGGCCGTGGATGTTGTACGAGAGGACGCGCAGCTTCTCCACGCCCGCGAGAGTAGCGAAAGGCGTGCCCGGGTGATCGTACCCGAAACTTGCACGTTTACGTGCCTCTTAAGTATATTCCGCGGCTCAGAGGCTGAGAGCGAATGGAACGTGCCAAGCTTTCCCTGAGCAGGGGCGAATGGATCGTAGTCGCGCTGGCGTGCGCGATCGCGCATGCGTTCTATTGGCGCGCCGCGCTCCAGCCCCCGGCCTGGGATGCGAAAAGCTACCTGGAGATCGCGGCCGAGATCGCCGGCAAGGGGCTGTTCACCCGGTTCGCCTACTCCGACCTGAGGACCTATGGCTATCCCTGGCTGCTCAGCGGACTGCTGCGCCTTGCGCGCGCCACCGGTGCGCAGAGCGGGCTGCTGATCTTCGAGGCGCAGCTCGCGCTGCACCTTGGCGCGGCCCTGTTCGCGCGCCGCGCCCTGACGGGGAGAGCATCGGGGCTCTCGTCGGGGCTCGCCCGGCTCGTATTCGCGGCGCTGACCCTCAACGTGTTCGTGCTGTCCTATACCGCCGAGATTCTCAGCGAGAGCGTCTCCCTGAGCCTGATCACCCTCGGAGCGGCGTTCTGGCTGAGGCTGCTGCAGATCCAGCCCGGGAGAGAGTGGTGGATCAACCTGTTCCTGGGCAGCCTCGTCGCCGGTTTCTCCGTGATGGTCCGGCCGGCCAACGTGTTCTTCCTCGCTGCCTGGATCGTGGCGGTCGCCGCCTTGTTCGTCACGCGCCGCGTGTCCATCCGCAGGGCCCTGCCCGCCGCCGCGGTCCTGATCGCCGGGCTCGCGCTGCCCATGCTCCCGCAGCTCGCCAACAACATCAATCACTACGGCCGCGCGACGCCTCTGCCCGCTGCCCCTCTGGCGACGAGCCAGCAGGCCTGGGGCATCCGCAGCCAGAAGTACGCCACCGCGTTGCCGCCGGCGGGACCTGCCGTTCACTATGCGAATCCTCTGTCGGCAGGCACCGCGGTCGACGAGGACCGCCCGCTGGCCTGGTACCGCGAGCACCCGGCCGCGGGCATGGCCACGCTTGCGCTGCACGCCTTCAACATGCTCGACCAGGACCTGCTGTTCACCTACAGCCGCGACCTCGATCCCTGGTATCGCCTTCCTGTCGGCATCCTGAACCATGCCCTGATCGCGCTCGCGCTGGCCGGCTTCGTGCTCCTCGTCCGCCGGCAGAAACAGGGCCGGGATGTGGGCCTGGCGGCGCTGGTTCTGCTCGCCTACGCGGCCTTTCACATCGCCGTGCACGCGCCGACGCTCGTGGAGATGCGTTTCGGATTGCCCCTGTTGCTGGTGGCGGCGCCGCTGGCCGCCTGGGCGGTGGCCGAGATCCGCGGGCTCCCGGGCCGCGCCCGGCTGGCGGCGGTGCTCTGGGTGGCCGCTTACGTGGCTGCCGCCCTCGTCCTGTCAGGATGGGTGCGCCGCCAGTCCATCCCGATTCGCCTGTGGGAGCCGGCGGAAGATTCCATGCTGCCGCTCCTGGTCCTGCTCTCCCTCGCCGTCTACGGCGGGATGGCCGCTGCCGCGCTGTACGCGGCGCACCGCTGGGTGCGGCCTCTCCAGCGCAAGGTCGCGGTGCTCCTCGCGCTCGCGCCGCTGCTTCTCACCGGGCCGGCGACCTTGCGGGGAGCCGTGTACGCGCCCCTCGACATCAACTTCCTCTTCGAGCCGCTCACCGCGTACCGCGCGGAGGCCGGCCTCATCTGGGTCCAGACGCCGCTGCTCTCCGACGTCGCCTTCTCGATGATCCCCTGGCAGAAGGCGGTCCGCGAGCACTTCCAGAACGGCCGCGCTCCGCTCTGGAACCGCTTCGTCCTGTCCGGCGAGCCGCTCCTCGCGGTCCAGCAGTCCGGCGCCCTCCATCCGTTCACCTGGGTCGGGTTCCTGCTCCCTCTCGCCCAGTCTTGGACCTTCCAGATGAGCGCCCGGCTCTTCCTCGCGGTGCTCTCCGCCTACCTGCTGTTCCGGGACATCGGCTGCCGCGAGGCGGCCGCGCTCCTGGGCGCGCTCGGGTGGGCCCTCTCGGACTTCATGGTCTTCTGGCTGGGATACACGGTCGGCAACGCGATCTCTCCGTTCCCGCTTCTGGTCCTGGGGCTGACCCGGCTCGTGCGCGACGCCGACCGCCGGGCGGTGGCCCTCACCGCGATCGCGCTGGTCCTCATCACCGCCGCCGGCCACCCCGAGAGCCTGCTCTTTGCCGTGACCGGCGGGGGCATCTACTTCCTGTTCCTCCTCGGTTTTGCCGGCCCGAAGCGCCGGGCGCGCCCGCTCCTGCTGTCGCTCGCGGCGGGTGCCGTCGCGCTCGGCCTCGCGGCGGTCCAGCTGGCGCCCATGTTCGAAGTAATGCCCCACACCTGGGAGCAGCTCCTGCGGGCCCAGCATTACGCGCACCAGCCGAAGTCGGTGGCGCCCCAGGAGAGCGCGCGGCGGGCCGCCACCTATCTCCTGCCCTATGCCCATGGCGAGTCGGGGCACGGTCAGGTCCGCCCGGGCGGCTTCGGCGTGCCGGGAGGATACGCGGGGGCGATCCTCCTGCCGCTGGCCGCGTGCGGGCTCTTCGGCCGCGAGCGGATACGCTGGGCGTTCCTGGCCGTCGGGCTGTTCGGGCTCGCGATCTGGGCGCGCCTGGCGCTGGTCACCGATGCGCTCACCGCGCTGCCGCTGTTCGATATCGCGGTCACGGACTATCTCGTATTTCTGGCGGCCTTCGCGACCTGCGCGCTCGCCACGCTCGGCGCCGACCGGCTGCTGGCAGGCGAGGGCCGCGGCGCGTTCCTGGCCGGCGCCGCCATCGCCGTGGCGGGAATCGCCGCGTTGTACTTCGTCTTCGAGCCGGCGATGAAGCAGCTCGACATGCCTCCGGCCTATCTGCACCGCCGGGTGCTGCTGGAGATCGTCCCGGCGGCTCTGGGACTGGCTTTCGCCCTCGCCCTGTTCCGCCGCGCCTCCACCCGGATGGGCGCAGTGGTGCTCCTCGCGCTCCTCGCCGTGCCGCGGGTCCTCGAGGCCGGGGGGGTCTACCCGGTCTGCTCGGCGCGCGCGCTCTCGCCCCGGCTGCAGTTCCTGGAGGCGATCCCCGCGGGGGCTCCCGTTCGCATGCTGGCTCTGGGCGAGATGTTCGCTCCGAACGTCTCGGCCCTTTACGAGCTCGAGGACGTCCGCGGCTACGAGTCCATGACCCTGCTCAGCTTCTTCGAAACGTTTCCGCTGTGGGTCTCGCCGGGTTACTGGTTCAACCGTGTGGACAATCTCAGGAAGCCCTTCCTCTCCTTCCTCAACGTGGGCTATGCCATCGTGCCGCTCGGCTACCCGCCGCCGCCGGGGTGGAAGCTCCGGTCGCGCGACAGGAACGCCGACCTGCTCCAGAACAAGCGCTCCCTGCCGCGGGCGTTCGCGCCGGCCTCCGTCCGGCTCGAGCCCGGCGGGGTGGAGCGGCTCGCATTGCTCAAGTCCATCCGCAATTTCAGGAACAGGGGCGTGGTCGCCTCCTGGCCGGGAGCCGCGCCCGGAGCCTGGCACCCGAACGGGAGCGCCCGGGTCGAGATCGCGTCCTACCAGGCCCAGTCCATGACGATCGACGTCGACGCGCGGGAGGAGACGGTCGTCGGGACCTCGATCCCCGCCTGGCCGGGCTGGAAGGCGAGGCTCGACGGCGCCGCGGTCGAGCCGCTCTCCTACAACCACGCCTTCCTCGGCTTCCGGGTACCGCAAGGAGCGCACCGCATCACCTTGCGGTACCGGCCCGACGGCTTCGTGCTCGGCGCCGTGGTCAGCCTGCTCACCCTGGCGGCTTCGATCGCCCTCCTGCTCTTTCTCCCCCGCCGCGGACCGGCCTCGCCATGAGCTTCGCGGAGAAGCGCGTCCTCATCACCGGGGGCCTCGGGTTCATCGGCTCCAACCTCGCGGTGCGGCTCCTCGCCGAGGGCGCCCGCGTCACCCTCTGCGATGCGATGATCGAGGGCTACGGCGGCAATCCGGCCAACATCCGGGAGATCCGGCCGGAAGTCGAGGTCGACGGCTCGGACGTCCGCGACGCCGAGGCCATGGAGCGGCTCGTGGCCGGAAAGGACGTCGTCTTCCACCTGGCGGCCCAGGTCTCCCACATCATGTCGCTGTCGAACCCTTACCCGGACATCGACATCAACATCAAAGGCACGGCGGTCGTTCTCGAGGCCTGCCGCAAGGTCAACCCGGAGGCGATCATCGTGCGCTCGGGCACGCGCGGCCAGTACGGCCCGGCCGTCAAGCTGCCCGTGTCGGAGGAGACGCCGTCCGATCCGCGCGGGATCTACGAGATCTCCCAGCTCTCGGCCGAGATGATCTGCCGCACCTACACGCGCATCCACGGCATCCGCACGGTACCGCTCCGGCTGACGAACATCTACGGTCCGCGCAGCCAGATGAGGCATTCGCAGTTCGGGGTCGTGAACTGGTTCCTCCGGCTCGCGCTCGAAGGGCGCCCCATCCCGATCTTCGGCTCCGGGAAGATCCTCCGCGATTTCCTTTACGTCGAGGACTGCGTGGAGGCGCTGATGCGCGCGGCCGAGGAGCCGAAGGCCGTCGGCGAGATCCTCAACGTCGGTCATGACCATCCCTCGACGTTCCTCGAGGTCGCCGAGATCCTGCGGGAGATCGTGCCGGGAACGCGGATCGAGTTCACCGAGTTCACGCCCGAGCGCCGTGCCCAGGAGCCCGGCGACTTCGTCTCGGACATCGCCAAGATTCGGAGGCTCGTCAACTGGGAGCCGAAGGTCGGCCTGCGCGAAGGTCTCGCCCGCACGGCCGAGTTCTATCGCGAGCGACACGAGGACTACTTCTGACCATGATTTCCATCCACCCCACCGCCCTCGTCGCCTCTCGTGAGATCGGCGACGGCACGCGCATCTGGGCCTTCGTCAACATCCTGGCGGGCGCGCGGCTCGGCCGCGACTGCAACATCTGCGACCGCTGCTTCATCGAGAACGACGTCACGCTCGGGGACCGGGTCACGGTCAAGTGCGGAGTGTCGCTCTACGACGGGCTGACGCTGGAGGACGGCGTCTTCGTCGGGCCCGGCGTGATGTTCACGAACGATCCGCGGCCGCGCAGCGGACAGTGGCTCGCGGCCTATCCGCGCACGGTCGTGCGCGCAGGAGCGAGCCTCGGCGCCGGCGCGATCCTGCTGCCCGGGGTCACCGTGGGCCGCTTCGCCATGGTCGGAGCCGGCTCCCTCGTCACGCGCGAGGTCCCCGACTTCGCCCTCGTCTACGGCAGCCCGGCGCGGGTGCAGGGCCACGTCTGCCGCTGCGCCCGGGCCCTGCTCTTCGACGGCGGCTCGGCCGTCTGCGCCTGTGGGCTCGCCTTCGTCCAGGATGTCCAGGACGCTGGCGGCCGGGTGCGGGAGGCGGCATGAGCGTCGTCTTTGCGGCCCTGGACGCGGACTACCAGGGGAAGAAGGACCTGATCGACGCCGCGGTGGCGCGCGTCCTCGCCAGCGGATGGTTCATCCTGGGCAAGGAGGTGGCGGCCTTCGAGGCGGCGTTCGCGGACTTCCTCGGCGTGGCGCACGTGGTCGCCTGCGCCAATGGCACCGAGGCCATCGCGCTCGCCCTCCTCGCCGCCGGCGCGGAGCCGGGCGACGAGGTCCTCCTCCCCGCCAACGCCTGCGTCCCCGTGATCGCGGCGGTCCGCCTGGCGGGCGCGAAGCCGTGCCTCTGCGACGTCGATCCCGGGACGCTCACCCTCGACCCCGAGAGCGCCGCGAGAGAGAAGACCGGCGCGGCCCGGTTCCTTCTGGCCGTGCACTTCTACGGCGGAGTGGCCGACGTCGAGGCGCTCGCCGCGCTCGCGGAGCGCGAGGGTCTCACCCTGATCGAGGACTGCGCGCAGAGCCACGGCGCGACCTTCCGGGGACGCTCGACCGGCGGCTTCGGCCGCGCGGCTTCGTTCTCCTTCTACCCGACGAAGAACCTCGGCGCCTACGGCGACGGCGGCGCGGTGGCCACGAACGATGCCGGGGTCGCGCAGCGCCTCCGGCAGCTCCGCCAGTACGGCTGGAGCCGCCGCGACTACGCCGAGCAGGAGGGGCGGAACTCGCGCCTCGACGAGCTCCAGGCCGCCATCCTGGCGGTGAAATTGCCGTTCCTCGCCACCGAGAACGAAAGGCGGCGAGAGATCGCGGCGCGTTACGACGCCGCGTTCGCCGGCCTGCCCCTGCGCCTCCTGAGCACCCGCGAAGGCGCGGTCTCCGCCCGGCATCTCTACCCTGTCCGGACGGAGCGGCGGGATGCCCTGCGCGCGCACCTGGCCGCCTGCGGCGTGGAGACGGCCATCCACTATCCGACGCCTCTCCACCTGCATCCCGCCTATGCCTTTCTCGGCAGGGTCCGGGGAGACTTCCCGGTGTCCGAGGCCGCCTGCGACACGGTCCTGTCGCTGCCGCTCCACCCGGCCCTCTCCGATTCCCACGCCGAGACGGTGATCGCGGCCGTGCGCGGTTTCTTCTCATGACGCGCGAGCTCGTCTCGGTCGTCGTTCCGGTCTATTTCAACGCGGGGAGCCTGCCGCGGCTGGCCGGGCGGCTGCGCGCTGTTGCGGACGCCGCGGATCATGATCTGGAGGTCGTCTTCGTGGACGATGGCTCCCGCGACGATTCATGGGACCGGATCGTCGAGATCACCCGCGCCTGGCCGGCCGCGCGCGGCCTGCGGCTGACCCGGAACTTCGGCTCGCAGATGGCGATCGTGGCCGGGCTCGCGGAGGCCAGGGGGGCGGCGGCGGCCGTGCTGTCGGCCGACCTGCAGGAGCCGCCGGAGCTGCTTCCTGAAATGGTCGCGGCCTGGCGCCGGGGCGCCACCGCGGTGCTCGCGGTGCGGAGGAGCCGTCCGGAGGGCTGGACGTCCCGCGCCGCGGCCGGCCTCTACTACCGGATCCTGCAGCGGCTCGCCTTCGCCGAGATGCCGACCGGGGGCTTCGACTGCTTCCTCATCGGCCGGCCCGCGATCGATTTCCTGGTGGAGGGTGGCGAGACGAATACCTCCCTTCCAGGCCTGCTCCTCTGGGGAGGCTTTCCGGTCGCGCTGGTCCCTTACGACCGTGTCGCGCGCGAGGAGGGCGAGTCCCGCTGGACGTTCGGCAAGAAGCTGAAGTTCTTCGTCGACTCGGTCGTCGCATTCTCCTACGCGCCGCTGCGTTGGATGTCCCTGGCCGGGGCCGTGCTGGCCCTCATCGCGTTCGCGTACACGGCGTTCCTGGTCGCCTACAAGTTCTTCCACGACCAGCCCATCCAGGGTTGGACCTCGCTGATGGTCGCGCTCACCTTCTTCTCCGGCGTACAGCTCCTCTCGCTCGGCGTGCTCGGCGAATACCTCTGGCGCACGCTCGACGCAGCCCGCGCGCGCAAGAGATTCCTGATCCGGGACAAGACCGGCGGCTCTTAGAGATGCCTCAGGGGCAGGTCGAAAACGCATTCGTGTCCTGGATCGGCAAAGCCGGGTTGTTTTCCGGGTTGTAGTAGACCCGCACCGCTCCGGTCTGGGTGTCGATCACGGTCATGATGAACTCGACGTTTGTGGTCGCGGCGTAGAAGACCCAGTACTTGTTCCCCAGGGCCGGGACGCAGGCGTTGAGCACCTTGACCAGCACCTCGATGTTGCTCGGGCTGACGAAGTAGAAGAGCCCGGACTCGGGCGCGAATTCGAGCGGTACTGCCGTGGCGGCCGTGCCCCGCCAATCCAGCTCGACCTGGAAGCGGCCGTTGCTCAGGCAGAGGGTGGTAGCCGACTCGACGCAGGGTACGGTCGTGGCGTTGGTCGCTACCCCGGCCTCGTTCGAGTAGCCGGAAACGCCGGTTCCGTTCTCCGCGCGGATGCGGAAGGTATAGAACGTTGCCTGCGTCAGCCCGCCCACGATCGCGCTCGTGGAATTGGCCGCTGCGGTCGCCACCTCCTGGAACGCGCCGCCGAGCGTCTTGCGCTCGATGCGGTAGCCGGTCTCGCCGCTGGAGTCGGTCCAGGTCAGCATGACCTCGGTGGTCGAGTGGGCATGGGCCTGGAGGTTGGCCGGCGCGGTGGGCGCGGCGCCCCCGGCGGCGACGTTCACGGTGCCGACCATCCCGAACGCCTGGTGCGGCTCGCAGTGATATCCGAACGACCCGGCCGAGTTGAACGTGCGGGAGAAGGTCGCCACGGCTCCCGGACTCCCGCTGCGGAAGCTGCCGTTGTCGGCGGCCACGTTATGGCCCCCGCCCAGGCCGGACCAGGTCACCGTGTCCCCGACCTTGATGTTGACGGTGGCGGGATTGAAGTTGAAATCGACCACCGAAACGTTGACGGTGGCCGCCTGCGCGGCGGGCAGGAGCGTGAAAAGGGCCAGCAGGATCAGGCTCAGACGATGTCGCATGCAGATCTCCTCCGAGGATTGTGGCGACGAGCTTATCTCCAACCCTTCCCGTGCGCACTTGCCGGATCAGGAACAACTATGCTCCGAAAAAAATCGGCCGACCTTCTCCCCCACGAGGGGATGCTCCCATCCCCTTTTATTTTGGAGCAAGTACGCCCGCACGGACGACTCCGGCGACCATATTCGGAGCATAATGGCAGAGCCGACGAGCCGCAGACCAGAATCAAGCTCCGAAAGTTCAAGTCTGAAGCTCCGAATTCTATCATTTTGCTCCGAATACAACCCACTATGCTCCGAAAGTACGCGTCTCGGCCCTTCAGGAATTAGGAGATGCTCCCAAAACTCCTGTACTTGGAGCAAAAACTTTTGGTTTGAATGTGTGGAACTATGTGTTCGGAGCATCCTGGTGGGTACGAGAGGCTTTGGGACCTCCGGATGCTCCGAAGTTAGCCGGGTGTCCCCGCCCTCGCGCTGCTTCGGCCACTCCCCTCGCTCGCCGGGCAAGGGCTGGACTCAGGCCGGAGGCCTCGGGTCACTGGTACCTCTGACCGCCTCCAGCAAACCCTCGTAGATCTTCCTGTTGATCCGGCCAGCTCGAAAGAGCTCTCCCAGCATCTCGGCAGCTTCAGCGGCAGGAATGAGGCCGGTCCGAAAGGCATGCAGAATCTGGCCTGCCACACCCGAGAATTGGAGGCCCATTTGCCGGGCGACCTGGCGTCCAGCCTCCTCTTCGATCAGGAGGGGCAGGCCTGCTTCCAAGGCCAGTTGAATGGCCTTGAGCTCCCCGGAATCCAGCAGCTCTCCCCCGAGGATCTCCCGATCGCCCTGAACATCGACGACTTGGAGCAGGTCGGCGATTCCGTAGTGCCCGATGTAGGCGCGTGAATCGAGGAACTGACCTTGGACCAGTTCCTCGAGGACAACACGAGGGATCAGGATCTTGTCGTAGAGGAGACGGATGAAACGGTAGCCGTTGCTGAGCTTTTCCAGCGTGATCAGCGGGCCCGTGTCACTCGCGATGCGGCGCTCGCCGCTCAAGCACCCAGCTCGGTGTCGAGGTTTTCCTGACTGTCCACGAGGATGGAGAAACCGAAACGGGGGAGCACCTCTTCGAAGGCGCGCCGGGTCATGCCCAAGGCCTCTCGCGCCTGCCGCCCCGACAGCTTGCCCAGTGAGTAGAGCGTGGCCACAAGCGCTTCCTTCAGGTAGCGGGCATCAATGTCGACCAGCGAATCTGGCAGCTCCACGGATAGCTTCATTCCAAGGCTCCCTTCGTTTTTCTCGACCACATTGTACCGCCTGCCCTACCGCCGCCGCTTCCTCTCCTTCTTCTCCCCCGCGCCCTCGCTCCGGCGCCCCCTCGCTTCCTTCCCGTCCCCCCGCTCGCGCTGCTTCGGCCACTCCCCCCGCTCGCCGGGCTCGGGCACACCCACGATCTTCAGATCCAGTCCGCGGTGGCGGAGGCTCACGCCGGTGAGCTGCACTTCGACGGCATCGGCGAGCTTGTAGATCTTGCGGGTGCGGTCTCCGACCAGACGGTGGGACTCGGCTTCGTAGATGTAGTAGTCGTCACCCATCTTGCGGATCGGCACCAGGCCGTCCACGAGGTAGCTCTCGAGCTGGACGAAGAGGCCGAAGGGCTGGACTCCCGTGATCCTCCCCTTGAAGGTTTCCCCCACCCGGTCAGCCAGGAAGCGGACCTTCTTCCATTGGAGCAGATCGCGCTCGGATTGCTCGGCCCGGCGCTCCGTCGTGCTGCAGTGCTCTCCCATCGTCGGCAGCCGCGCGGCGAGGGCGGTGTCCTCGGCCCTCTGATGGGCCGTGCCGTGGATCAGCGCCTTCAGGCCACGGTGTACGACCAGGTCCGGGTAGCGGCGGATCGGCGAGGTGAAGTGGCAGTAGTTCTTCGAGGCCAGGGCGTAGTGGCCCCAGCATTCCGGCCGGTAGGCCGCCCTCTGCATCGTGCGCAGGACCAGGGAGGAGACGAAGGGCTCTTCCGGCAGGCCCTTGACCCGGGCGAGCACCTGCTGCAATGCCGCGGGGTGCAGGCTGGTCAGCTCCCCCTTGAGTGCCACGCCCAGCGGACGGAGGGTCTCGCGCAGCTCCTGCAGACGGTCCGGGCTCGGCGGCTCGTGGACCCGGTAGAGCGCGGGCACGCCCTGCATGTCGAGCTCGATGGCCACGGCTTCGTTGGCCGCGAGCATGAACTCCTCGATCAGCCGGTGCGCCACGTTGCGCTCGCTCGGGATCACGCCGACCACCGTGCCGTCCGTGCCCAGCTCGACGTTGCCCTCGGGCAGGTCGAAGTCGATCGATCCGCGTTTGAGACGGGAGTGATGGAGGATCGACATCAGCATGTGCATCTCGCGCAGGGCGTTGAGGATCGGGCCGTACTCGGCGAGGTCGCGCTCCTGCGGCTCTTCCAGGATGCGCCGGACTTCGTTGTAGGTCATGCGCCGGACGCTGCGGATCACCGTCTCGGCGAAGCGCCGGTCTTGGACCTTGCCGTCGCGGTCGATGTCCAGAAAGGCCGAGGTGGTCAGCCGCGGCACATGGGGGCGCAGCGAGCAGAGGCCGTTGGAGAGCGCCTCGGGCAGCATGGGGATCGCCCGGTCCGGGTAGTAGACGCTGGTGCCGCGGCGGTAGGCCTCGAGATCTAGAGCGCTCCCCTCCTCGACGTAATGCGCCACGTCCGCGATGTGGACGCCGAGCCGGAAGTGCCCGTTCGGGAGCTTCTCGATGGAGATGGCGTCGTCGAAGTCGCGGGCGCTCTCGCCGTCGATGGTGATGACGATGCGGTCGCGGAGATCCTCCCGGCCCTTCCAGTCCGCGGGCGTGGGGTCCTTGGGACGGCTCCCGGCCTGCTCCAGCACGGCGGGCGGGAACTCGTCCGGGATGCCGTAGTGGCGGAGAACGACGAGCACGTCGATCCCGGGCTGCTCGGCATCGCCCAGGATCTCCACGACGCGGCCGAACGGCTCCCGCCCGCGCTCGATCCGGACGACCACGTAATGCCCCTCGGGCACGCCTTCCGCGTCCACCACCGGCAGGTCGACGGCCAGCTTGGGGTCGTAGGGCAGGAGCATGAGCTGGCCGTCCTGGTACTCCAGGGTGCCGACCAGCGTCTGGTGGCGCTGGTTGAGGATCTTCTGGACGGAGCCTTCGGTGGCCCGCCAATCCCCCTCCCGGGCGCGGTGGCCCATGCGGCGGACGAGGACGGTGTCGCCGCTCAATGCGCCCTTGAGGTTGCGCCGGCGGATGTAGGCCTCGGGCTGCTCTTTCTGGCCGCGCTGTCCGCGCGCGTCCGGGCGGCGGACCAGGCCGTCGCCTTCTTCCAGAACTTCGACCACGCCGACGATCCAGGGGCCGAACTCCTCGGAGTACCAGAGCCCCTCGACCTCGAATGCCTGGCCGGCCGACTCGAGGGCATCCAGGATGTCCCGGACCTCGGTGAGGGAAGCGCCTTCGCCGGCCGTGTCCCTGATGTCCTCGGGCGCGAGCCCCTGCCTGCCTGAATCGCGGAGGCGGGATTGGACCCGGCTCCGCAAAAGCGCTTCATTTGCCGGTAGTACGGTTGACATAGCCACGCTCTCTCCCTAGAATCTGCCCCGCGCGAAAGTGGCGGAATTGGTAGACGCGCAAGATTCAGGATCTTGTGGTCGCAAGGCCGTGGGGGTTCGAGTCCCCCCTTTCGCACCAACCCTTCTCTTCACCAAGCCTTAGATAGCAGAGATCGAGCCACCGAGGCTAGACGGACGCCTGTGTGCCATGTTGGCGCGCCAGGCATGGTCTGGAGGGGCACCTCGGCACGACCCGGCTGTGCCCGGAGCCCTCCGGCGTCGGAGATGGACTCCCACGGGAGCGTCCGCAGCAGCTCCCGGAACCGCTCCGCGAAGCCGAGCCGGCCGGTCTCGTGGACGAACCAGGCGAGGCCGGTGAGCCGTCCCGGCGTGGGCCGGCCCGAGACCTCCCAGGGATGGACCACGGCCACGGGCAGCCCCCCACGGTCGCGATGGTCGAGGGCGGCCAGCATCAGGGTCTCCGGGCTGGCCAGCCGGCCGGTCCAGCTCCCGGCGGGCAGCCGCAGAGGGCCGCCGAAGGTGAGCGGAGGGAACTCCAGAAGCTGCCGCGACTGCCCCTCATTGCGCCAATCAAGCCGCGACGCGAAGCGCGGGTTCGTGGGGCTTCCGGAAAAGGCGCAGGGGGCGAGCGAGCTGTCGTAGAGGAAGCCGGCATCGGCCACGAGGGGAAGGCGCGCGTTGCCGAGGCTGCGCAGCGACCATTCCGGGGCGCGGAAGCCGAGCACGGGCTCGCCCACGAGGTCTTCGAGGAGGGCCTTGGAGCGCCGCAGGTCCGCGGCAAAGGCGCGGGGGGAGCGGTCCATGGCCCGCAGGTGGAGGTAGCCGTGGCTGCCGATCTCGTGGCCGGCCTCGGCGATCTCGCGCACGCGGCGCGGCAGGCATTCGGCGACCTCGCCCAGGACGAAGAAGGTCGCGGTGCTGCCGGCGTCGGAGAGCATCTCCAGCAGCTCGGGGAGGAGCCAGTCCAGCTCCTGGCAGAGGGGCGGCCGGCCATCGGGATTGACATACCCCGGCACTAGGCACGTGTGGTACCACTCCTCTACATCTACCGTCAGGGCACATCCGAACCGCCCGCCCAGGCGGGCGACCCGCGGCGCATCAGGTGACATTGGGCCTCCGGTAAGAGTGACCCGGGATGCTCTCCGGGGATGCATCAGTGCCGGGTAAAGATGCACGTCGCGTGCCGGTCGGCCGCGCCGATCGGCACGTAGTATCATCGCCATGGGAGCCAGTTGCCGGTTTCCGCGTGCTAGTATCGGGAGAAGGGATTACGAGAGGAGAACGATGGCTGCCGAGCCGAATCAACTGAGCGTCCAGGAGTATCTGAGGCTGGAACGTCTGGCCGAGACGAGGAACGAGTACCTGGATGGTCAGTTGGTCGCCATGACGGGCGGGACGATGCGTCATGGCTTTGTCATCGGCAACCTCGTTGGAGAGCTGAAGCGTCAGCTCAAGGGCCGCTCCTGTCAAATTGCACCGAACGATCTCCGTGTGCACATTCCTTCGGCGAACGTCTATACCTATCCTGATGTCGTCGTCGTGTGTGGCGAGCCCCGCCTGGAGGACCGCTACGCCGACACAGTGCTGAATCCGACGCTCCTCGTCGAGGTTCTCTCTCCCTCGACCGAAGCTTACGATCGAGGCAAGAAGCTCAAGTGGTATCAGAGCCTGGAGTCCCTCTCCGAGTACCTTCTCGTCTCGCAGAGCTCCCCTCGCGTCGAGCAGTTTGTGCGCCAGCAGAACGGTCCCTGGCTTTTCACCGCCGCCGAGGGACTCGAGGCCGTTCTTCCACTTCCGTCGATCCAGATCGACCTGGTCCTCGCCGAGATCTACGAAAACATCGTCTTCGACTGACCTCCCCCTGAATCAGGCAGCAGTCTTCTCTCAATCCCCCTGAGCCGCCGGCCTGGTAGCCCCCCCGCTTGTCTCACCCCCCTAGCTTGTGACATCCTTCACATGCCTCGGAGCCCAGCTCCGGGGCATGCGGCGTTTTCTACCGACCAACCCGTTCTGGAGGACCCTGCTTTGCCGGAGCAGTACTACCCTGTCCTGCTGATGCTGGGGATCGCGATCATCATGGCGATCGCCATCCTGGGCCTGTCCCAGCTCCTGGGGAAGCAGACCGGCGGGCGCGTCAAGGGGACCACGGTGGAGTCGGGCGTCCCCATGCTCGACCGCTCCCACAAGCGGATCTCCATCGCCTTCTTCCTGATCGCCATCGACTTCATCGTCTTCGACCTGGAGGCCGCGTTCCTCTACCCCTGGGCCCTCATCATGAGGGACGGCGGCTGGCAGCTGTTCTGGGCGGTGATGGTCTTCTTCTTCCTGATCCTCGTCGGCTATGCCTACGTCTGGCTCAAGGGCGGCCTGGATCTCGGCGCCCGTGGGGGCAATGTAGCGAAGCAACGCGTGGGGGGGGTACGGTCGTGACCGAAGCGCCCGCGCCCCAGCACCGCTTCCCCGGCTTCACCCCGGAGGCCCGCGCCCAGCTCGACATGCTGCGCAAGCGCTACCCCACGGCCGAGGCCGTGCTGCTGCCTGCCCTCTACATCGCCCAGCGCCTCTCCGGCGGCTGGCTGCCGGACGAGGCCATCCAGGCCGTCGCCGCCGAGCTCGAGCTGCCCGAGTCCAAGGTCTACGGCGTCGTCACCTTCTACGACCTCTTCCACCAGAAGCCGGTCGGACGCCACCGCATCCGCGTCTGCACCAACCTCTCCTGCCAGATCCGCGGCGCCGGGGAGATCATGGAGGTCATGCGCCAGGAGCTCGGCGTCGGCGAAGAGGAGGTCACGCCGGACGGCCGCTGCTCGTACGTCCATTTCGAGTGCCTGGGCTCGTGCGACACCGCGCCCATGATGATGGTCGACGACGACTACCAGGAGAACCTCACTCCCAAGAAGGTCCGCGACATCCTGAGAGGTCTCAAGTAAATGGCTTTCGAACGGGTCCTGACGCGCAACGTCGGCAACCGCGACGCCCTCACGCTCGAGGGTTATAAGAAGACCGGCGGCTACGAGGCGCTCGCCAAGGCGCTCAAGATGGAGCCCGAGGCGGTCATCGAGGAGGTCAAGAAGTCCGGCCTCCGCGGACGCGGCGGCGCCGGCTTCCCCGCCGGCATGAAGTGGGGCTTCATCCCGAAAGGCAAAGACAAGCCCAAGTACCTCGTCTGCAACGCGGACGAATCCGAGCCCGGCACCTTCAAGGACCGCCTGCTCATGGAGCACGACCCGCATCAGCTCATCGAGGGCTGCGCCATCTGCTGCTGGGCGGTCCACGCCGAGACCTGCTACATCTACATCCGCGGCGAGTACACCAAGGCCGCCGTCATGCTGGAGCGGGCCTTGAAGGAGGCCTACGACGCGCGCATCCTCGGCGACAACGCGATGGGCTCGGGCTTCAAGCTGAACATGTACGTGCACCGCGGAGCCGGCGCCTACATCTGCGGCGAAGAGACCGGGATGCTGGAATCGCTCGAGGGCAAGCGCGGCCAGCCGCGGGTGAAGCCGCCGTTCCCCGCGGTCGTCGGCGCCTTCGGTGCGCCGACGGTGATCAACAACGTCGAGACGCTCTGCAACGTGCCGCACATCATCAACCGCGGCGCGGACTGGTTCAAGTCGATCGGCACGGACGAGCGCAACACCGGCCCCAAGCTCTACGCCATCTCGGGCCACGTGGAGCGCCCCGGCACCTACGAGCACCCCATCGGCATCACGTTCCGCGAGATGCTCGAAGCTGCCGGCGGCATGTGGCGGCAGGGCAATCTCAAGGCGTTCATCCCCGGCGGCGCCTCGGCCCCGATCCTCAAGGCGTCGGAGATCGACATCAAGATGGATTTCGACTCGGTGGCCAAGGCCGGCTCCATGCTCGGCTCGGCGGCCGTGATCGTCATGGACGAGACGGTCTGCGTGGTGCGCTCGGTGGCGCGCCTGGCCAAGTTCTTCAATCACGAATCCTGCGGACAGTGCACGCCTTGCCGCGAGGGCACGAACTGGATGGAGCTGGTGCTCAAGCGCCTGGAGCACGGCGAGGGGCGGGAGGGCGACGCCATGCTCCTCAAGTCCGTGGCCGGCAACGTCGGCGGCAACTCGCTGTGCGCGCTTGGCGACGCGTCCGTCGGCCCTGTCAAATCGCTGGTGGAGCGCTTCCCCGAAGAGATCGACGCGCACATCCGCGAGCGCCGCTGCCCGTTCCCCGAGTATCGCTTTTTCAAGGACGGAGCTTAGAAGAGTGCCCAAAGTCACGATCAACGACCGCACCATCGAGGTGGAAGCCGGCACCAACGTGATCGAGGCCGGTATCAAGGTCGGCGTCCAGATCCCCCACTATTGCTACCACCCCCGCCTGTCAGTCGTGGGCCAGTGCCGCATGTGCCTGGTCGAGGTCGCGGTCGGCGGCAAGAAGATGCCGAAGCTGCAGACCGCCTGCTCGACCGCGGCGACGGACAACATGGAGGTGCGGACCGACACGCCCGAGGTCCGCGAGGCCCAGAAGGGGATGATGGAGTTCTTCCTCATCAATCACCCGCTGGACTGCCCGATCTGCGACCAGGCCGGCGAGTGCGGCCTTCAGGATTACAGCTTCAAGCACGGCGTGGCCTACTCGCGCTACCAGTTCGAGGACAAGCGGACCTATCCCGGCCGCGAGCGGATCCCCCTGGGTCCCAATGTGATCCTCAACATGAACCGGTGCATCCAGTGCACCCGCTGCGTGCGCTTCACGCACGAGGTCTCGAAGACCGGCGAGCTCGGCTTCTTCAATAGAGGCGCGCGGACGGAGATCGGTACTTTTCCGGGCAAGCAGCTCGATAACCCGCTGTCCACCTGCGTCGTGGACGTCTGCCCGGTCGGCGCCCTCACCTCCACCCGCTTCCGCTTCGCCGAGCGCGTCTTCTATCTCGACAAGAAGCCGTCGATCTGCACCGGCTGCGACGTGGGCTGCAACGTCACCATCGAGCACCGCCGCGGGGATATCAAGCGCTACAAGCCGCGCTTCAACCCCGAGGTCAACGACTATTGGATGTGCGACTACGGCCGCTCCACCTTCGAGCGCTACAAGACCATCCCGCGCCTGCGCTCCTGCCGCGTGCGGGGCGACGATGGCCTGGAGACGGTCGGAGGATGGAAGGAGGCTCTCGACCTCGTTCATCGGAGGCTGCGTATGCGCACCTCCGAAGGCGCCGTGGCCTTCCTCGGCTCCGGCTACCTGACCAACGAGGAAGCCTGGCTCGCCGCCCGCCTCGCCGATTACGCGGGCTCGCACCATCGCAGCGTGCCGGTCGACCTCGGCGCGGGCTGGACGATCCCCAACCTCAAGGGCGGGATCACCGGCACCGAGCTCGCCCCGAACCGGCGCGGCGCCGAGCTGCTGGGCCTACGGCCGGGCGCGGGAACGGAGCTGGACGAGACGCTCGGCGGAGTGCCTCACAGGAGCAACGGAAAAGAGAAGCGCCGGATCCTCGATCAGGACGAGCTGCTCCTGGGCGACGGCGCCTCGAAGTGCGCGGTGCTCGTGGTCCTCGACAGCGATTTCGGCCGTGCCGCCTACACTCCCGAGGTGGTAGAGCGCCTGCGCCGGGCTCAGTTCCTGGTGGTCCTCGGCTGGGCCGACTCGCCGCTCGCCAAGGTGGCGGACGTGGCCCTGCCCGTATCCACACACGCGGAGAAGGACGGCACGTTCGTCAACGCCGAATGGCGGGTGCAGCGGTTCAATGCCGCCTTCCCCGCCCCGGGCCAGACGCGCGCCACGGTCGAAGTGCTCTCCGAGCTGCTCGGCCGCTTCGAGGCGAAGTGGGCGGGGCTGACCGCCGACAAGGTTTTCAATCGGATCGGGTCGGAAGTCCCGGCCTTCGCCGGTCTCACCTGGCAGACGCTCCCGGCCACGGGCTCGGCGCTGCACGTGCCCGGAGCGAACCCGATGATGAGCGAGACCACGGCCGAGACGCTGCCGGAGGTGTCCTAGCCATGCCCTCCAATCTGGTTGCGACGGCCCTCAACATCGTCGTCATGCTCGGCTTCCTGCTGACCGTGGTGCCGATCATGGTCTGGGTAGAGCGCCGCGGCAGCGCGCTGATCCAGGACCGGCCGGGGCCGAACCGCCTCGGCCCGTTCGGCCTGATCCAGCCGCTCGCCGACGCCCTCAAGTTCATGTTCAAGGAGGACGTCACACCGACCGCCGCGGACAAGCCGCTCTACCTGCTGGCGCCGGCGCTCGCCATCATGCCGGCCATGCTCACCATTTCGGTGATCCCCTTCGGGCCCGATCTGAAGGTCGGCGATGACACCTATCCTCTGATGATCGCCGACGCGCCGGCCGGCGTGCTCCTCTTCCTGGCCCTGGCCAGCCTCGCCGTCTACTCGCTGGTGCTGGCGGGCTACGCCTCGAACAACAAGTTCTCGCTGATGGGCGCGATCCGCGCCTCGGCGCAGATGATCAGCTACGAGCTGGCGCTGACGCTCGCCGTGCTCGCGGTGGTGATCCCGGTGGGCTCGTTCCACCTCGGGGATATCGTCCAGTATCAGCGCCACAACATCTGGAACTTCATCCCGCAGATCCTCGGCTTCGGCGTGTTTTTGATCGCCTCGTTCGCGGAGACGAACCGGCTGCCGTTCGACCTGCCCGAGGCCGAGTCGGAGCTGGTGGCCGGCTTCCACACCGAGTACAGCGCCATGCGCTTCGCCTCCTTCTTCATGGGCGAGTACATGTCGATGACCAGCCTCTCGGCGCTCGGCGTGACGCTCTACTTCGGCGGCTGGAGCCTGCCGGGCGTGGATCTCCATGGCTGGCTCGGAGCGATCGTCGGCCTGCTCGTGCTGGTCGCCAAGATCGCGTTCTGCATGTCGGTGTTCGTGTGGGTCCGCTGGTCGTTCCCCCGCTTCCGCTACGACCAGCTCATGCGGCTCGGCTGGAAGGTGCTGCTGCCGATCGCCATCTTCAACCTGATCCTGGTCTCGGTGATGACGCTCTCCGGCATCCTCGGAGCTCCCTGATGGAGATTTTGATCTTCCTGCTCTTCGCGCTGCTCGCCGTGGCCTCGTCGCTCATGGTGGTGATGCACAGGAACCCGGTGTACTCCACGATGAGCCTGGTGGTCACGCTGTTCTCCGTGGCCGTGCTCTTCGTGCTGCTCGGCGCGCCGTTCATCGCGGCGATTCAGATCCTCGTCTACACCGGCGCGATCGTGGTGCTGTTCCTCTTCGTGGTCATGCTCTTGAACATCACGCGCGAGGAGTCGTCGGTCTCGCAGCAGAAGGTACAGATGGGCGGAGCGCTCCTGGGTGCCCTGCTCTTCGGCGGCATGCTAGCTCTGCTCTTCTGGAACACAAGCCGTCCCATGGACCCGATCACCGCGGAGCTGGTCTCGATGAAGGGGCTGGCGCGCGAGATGTTCACCGACTACCTCCTGCCGTTCGAGATCGTCGGCATGCTGCTCCTCGTCGCCGTGATCGGCGCCACGGTCGCTGCCCGCAAGCCGCCGAAGCCTGACGTGCATTCGGGCCTCGAGCCCCGCGTGGACATTTCACGTTCCTATCCCGATGCGGAGGAATCCGAACCGTGAGCGTCCCCGTCTCCTGGTACCTCGTGCTGTCCGCGGTGCTCTTCGCGATCGGCTCGGCCGGCGCGCTGACGCGGCGCAACGGCATCAGCATCTTCCTGTCGATCGAGCTGATGCTGAACGCCGGCAACCTTGCCCTCATCGCCTACGCGCGGCAATGGGGAGACCACACCGGTCAGGTCATCGTGTTCTTCGTCATGGCGGTTGCCGCCGCCGAGGCGGCGATCGGGCTCGCCCTGTTCATCGCCGTCTACCGTCAACGGCGCACCATCGACGTCAACCGCATCAACCTGATGCGCTGGTAACCGGCGAATGCTCGACTATCTCGAATACCTCTGGCTGATCCCGCTGCTTCCGCTGGCCACCGCGGCCTTGAACGGCCTGCTTGGACGCCGTCCTCCCAAGGCGCTGGTCACCGCCCTCGGCCTGGGCGGACCGTTCCTCTCGCTGGTCCTCGCGCTCCTCTGCCTGCTGGACCTCCGGGGCAGGGAGATGTTCGAGCAGGTGCTCTATGCCTGGACGGCCGGGCCGCTCAGGATCGACGTCGGCTTCCTGCTCGATCCGCTCTCGGCGGTGATGCTGTTCGTGGTCACCTTCGTCGGCTTCCTGATTCACGTCTACTCGGCCGGCTACATGGGGCACGACCCGGGCTACCGCCGGTACTTCGCCTACCTGAACCTGTTCATGTGGGCGATGCTGACGCTGATCCTGGGCAACAACTACCTGGTGATGTTCGTGGGCTGGGAAGGGGTCGGGCTCTGCTCCTACCTGCTGATCGGCTTCTATTTCGAAGAGGCCGTGCCGCCGGCCGCGGGCAAGAAGGCGTTCATCGTCAACCGCATCGGCGACTTCGCGTTCCTGGTCGGCATGTTCGCCCTGATCTCCGCGTTCGGCACGCTGCGCTACACCGAGCTCTTCAACAAGGTAAACCCGGTAGCGAGCCCGGCGATCCTGGGCGAGCCTTACCTTTGGGGCTTGACGCTGGCTGGTTTCGTGGCGCTCTGCTTCTTCATCGGCGCCACGGGCAAGAGCGCGCAGATCCCGCTTTACGTCTGGCTGCCGGACGCGATGGCAGGCCCGACGCCGGTTTCCGCGCTGATCCACGCAGCCACCATGGTCACCGCCGGCGTCTACATGGTGGCGCGCTCGAACCTGATCTATCAGCACGCGCCCGGGATCTCGATGCTGGTGGCGGTGATCGGCGCGCTCACCGCGATCTTCGCGGCCACGATCGGCATGGCGCAGACCGACATCAAGAAGGTCCTGGCCTACTCCACCGTTTCGCAGCTCGGCTACATGTTCATGGCCGCGGGCCTGATGGCCTACACCGCGGCGATCTTCCACGTGATGACGCACGCGTTCTTCAAGGCGCTGCTCTTCCTCGGCTCGGGCTCGGTGATCCATGCCATGGGCGGCGAGCAGGACATGCGGAAGATGGGCGGCCTCAAGAGCCGTCTGCCGCACACGCACCTCACGTTCTGGATCGGCACGCTCGCCATCGCGGGCATCCCGCCGCTCGCCGGCTTCTTCAGCAAGGACGAGATCCTGCACGCGGCTGCATCGAGCGGACACTGGCTGCTCTGGCTCGTCGGCCTGATCACCGCCGGGATGACCGCCTTCTACATGGCGCGGGCGTTCTACATGACCTTCCATGGGAAGTTCCGGGGGACGCACGAGCAGGAGCACCATCTGCACGAGTCGCCCTGGTCCATGCTGGCGCCGCTCTGGATCCTGGCGGTCGGCGCGATTGCCGCCGGCTGGTTGGGCATCCCGAAGCTCTTCTCCCCCGGGCGGGATATCAACCTCTTCCATCACTTCCTGGAGCCGGTCATCCACCTTCGTCAAGGCGCCGAGTCGGGCGAGCACAACATCGGCACGGGCCTGGAGCTCGCGCTGGTGGTCCTCACTACCCTGGTCGCCGCGGGGGGACTGTTCTACGCGCGGTCGATCTACAGGCCAGCCAACGCGCTGGAGCGCGGCGGGGCGTGGGCCGATCGCTTCCCGGCGATCCATCGGCTGCTGGTCCACAAGTACTACGTCGACGAGATCTACGACCGCCTGATCGTCCGGCCGCTGGCCGCGCTCTCGGCCTTCTTCTGGAAAGGCGTCGACAACCTCGCCATCGACGGCTCGATCAAGGCGGGCGCCTGGCTGACCGAGCTGACCGGAGAGGTTGGGCGGCTGAGCACCACGGGCAACGTCCGCAACTACGCGCTCTACTTCTTCCTGGGCGTGATCGCCCTGTTCGCCTGGCTCCTCATCTGATCGGACCGACATGGAAACGATCCTCCAACTGCTCCTCGGCAACACGCTGACGCGGCTCGTCTTCTTCCCGACGATCGCCTGCCTGCCGCTGCTCTTCTTTCCGCGCAGGGCGACGAGTGCCGTGAAGGTCTACACCCTGGCCGTCTCCCTGATCGAGCTTGCCTTCGCCCTGATGTATCTGTTCACGCACCTGGGAGCGGACGGCACGTTCCCCCGTGTGGGCGATGGCCGCTACACCTGGATCGAGGGCTACGGCATCCGTTACGACCTGGTGATGGACGGCATCTCCATGCCCCTGGCGATGCTCGGCATCTTCCTGGTGCCGATCGTGCTCCTCGGCTCCTGGAAGGGGATCGACCGCCACTGGCCGGCGTTCGGCGCGTCGATGCTGCTCCTCACCACCGGCGTGCTCGGCACACTGTTCGCCTGGGACCTGTTCCTTTTCTATATTTTCTGGGAGGTCATGCTCGTCCCGATGTACATGATCATCGGGATCTGGGGCGGCGAGCGGCGGATCTACGCGGCGGTCAAGTTCTTCCTCTTCACCATGGCGGGGAGCCTGCTGATGCTGGTCGGCATCCTCTGGATGGCGTGGAGCTTCCAGCGGCTCAACGGCGGCGCCTGGAGCTTCGCGTACCAGGACATGCTGCGGCTGGACTTCCCGGTACACCAGCAGATCTGGCTGTTCGCGGCGTTCGCCCTGACGTTCGCGATCAAGGTGCCGATGTTCCCGGTCCACACCTGGCTGCCGGATGCGCACGTGGAGGCGCCCACGGGCGGCTCGGTCATCCTGGCGGGCATCCTGCTCAAGCTCGGCACC
>DATLNC010000192.1:0-15591 GCA_035536935.1 Thermoanaerobaculia bacterium | reverse complement strand
TACGACCCCCGGATGTGTCCCTTGAAGGACCGGACGGAGAAGGACGTGGACATGGTCATCTTCCGCGAGAACACCGAGGGCGCCTATGTGAACATAGGCGGCAACTTCAAGCGCGGCACGTCCGACGAGATCGCGGTGCAGGAGGAGATCCATACCCGCAAGGGGGTGGAGCGCATCATCCGCGCGGCTTTCGAGTACGCGGTGGCCCATGGCCGCCGCGAGGTGTGCATGAGCGACAAGTCGAACGTGATGCGCTATGGCCACGATCTGTGGCAGCGCGTGTTCGCCGAAGTTTCTGCGGAATATCCGCGGATCGAGGCGCGCCACCTGTTCGTGGACGCCCTGACCATGCAGATGGTCAAGAACCCGCAGAGCTTTGACGTGGTGGTGACGAACAACATGTTCGGCGACATCGTGACCGATCTCGGCGCGGCGCTCCAGGGAGGTCTGGGAGTCGCCGCTTCGGCGAACCTGCACCCCGGGCAGACCTCGATGTTCGAGCCGGTCCACGGCTCGGCGCCCAAGTACGCCGGCACCGGCAAGGCCAATCCGGCCGGCGCCATCCTTTCGTCCGCCCTGATGCTGGATTATCTCGGCCACTCCGGAGCGGCCCAGGCCATGGAGGATGCCATGGCGCGCACGTTCCGCGAGGGGCAGACCACTCCCGACCTGGGCGGCTCGCTCACCACCTCGCAGGTGGGCGATCTGATCGCCCGGGCAGTCGGCCGCGAAGTTGCGGCAAGGTAGCAGGAGAGTTTGATGCAGCCCAAAGAGTCGGATCTCATCTACGACTGGAACCGCGCCCAGGGCCAGGAGCTTCGTCCCGCCCGCGGCAGGGTGGAGCTGGACGACGAGACGCTCCGCGACGGTCTGCAGTCGCCGTCCGTAAAGAACCCGGCGATCGAGGACAAGGTGCGCATGCTGCACCTGATGGCCGATCTCGGGATCGAATCGGCCAACCTCGGCCTGCCCGGCGCGGGTCCGCACGTGGTGCGCGACGTCGAGAGGCTCGCCCGCGAGATCGCGGAGCACAAGCTGCCGATCTACCCGAACTGCGCCGCGCGGACGGTCGCCGCCGACATTCAGCCGATCGCGGACATCGTGCAGAGGACCGGGGTCCCGATCGAGGCGGCCTGCTTCATCGGCTCCTCTCCCGTCCGGCAGTACGCCGAGGGCTGGACGATGGACAAGATGCTCCGCCTGACGCGCGATGCCGTCGAGCTCGCGGTCAGGGAAGGGTTGCCGGTGATGTACGTCACCGAGGACACCACCCGCGCCGCTCCCGAGGATCTGCGCCGCCTCTATACGGAGGCGGTGGAGGCCGGCGCCCGGCGGGTCTGCGTGGCCGATACGGTGGGTCATGCCACGCCGAACGGCGCGCGCAACGTGATCCGCTTCATCCGCGAGGTGGTGGACGCGACCGGCGAGGACGTCCAGGTGGACTGGCACGGCCATCGCGACCGCGGCCTGGCTGTGATCAACGCGCTGGCCGCGGCGGAGGCCGGCGCCGACCGCCTGCACGGAACGGCGGTGGGCATCGGCGAGCGGGTGGGCAACTGCGGGATCGACCTGCTGCTGGTCAACATGCAGCTCCTGGGGTGGATCGACCGCGATCTCTCCAAGCTGCGGGAGTACTGCGTGCTCGTGTCGGAGAAGACCGGCGTGCCGCTGCCGGACAATTATCCGGTGGTGGGGAAGGACGCGTTCCGCACGGGCACGGGCGTGCACGCGGCGGCGATCATCAAGGCGCGGGCCCGGGGCGAGGAGTGGCTGGCGGACCTGGTGTACTCGTCGGTGCCGGCGAGCCTGATCGGCAGCCGTCAGCTCATCGAGGTCGGCCCGATGAGCGGCGAGTCGAACGTGGTCTACTGGCTTCAGGAGCGGGGGATCGAGAAGAATCCCGAGCTGGTGCGCGCGATCTTCCAGAAGGCGAAGGAGTCGGCGCGCATCCTGGAAGAGGCCGAGATCCTGGAGATCTGCCACTCGCACGCTCAGTCGTGACCGTCCCCCAACCGACTGCTCCCCAACCTGCGTGGAAGCGGACGCTCCGCCTCTATCTGGAGAGCCTCTCCGTCGAGCGCGGGCTCTCTCAGAATACCGTTGACGCCTACCGCAACGACCTCGCGCGCTTCGGCGAGGCGCTGGTCCGCAAGGGGGACGATCTCCTCACCGCGGACGCTCGCGCTCTCGCCACCCATCAGCGCGACCTCATGCGCCAGGGGCTCTCTCCGCGCTCGATCAGCCGCGCCCTGTCCGCGATCCGCGGCTTCTATGGGTTCCTGGTCACGACCGGCGAGCGGGCCGACGATCCGGCCGTCAACCTGACGCCTCCGAAGCTCGGACGGCCTCTCCCGAAATCGTTGAGCGAGACCCAGGTCCAGGATCTGCTCGCGGCGCCGGATGTCACGACGGCTCTCGGATTCCGCGACCGGGCGATGCTCGAGCTGCTCTATGCGACGGGCCTGAGGGTCAGCGAGCTGGTAGGGCTGAAGCTCCCGCAGCTGCGGCTGGACGTGGGTTTTCTGGTGGCGTTCGGCAAAGGGAACAAGGAGCGCGTCGTGCCGGTGGGGGAGCAGGCGGAGGATTGGGTGAAGCGTTACCTGCGCGAGATCCGTCCCGGGCTGGCCGAGGGGCGCCATCAGACGGTCTTCGTGAACTACGCCGGCGAGCCCATGAGCCGCATGGGGTTCTGGAAGAACCTGAAGGCCTACGGCGTGAAGGTGGGCATCCGCGGCCTCTCTCCCCACGTGCTCCGCCACAGCTTTGCCACCCATCTGCTGGAGCATGGCGCCGATCTGCGGGCGGTCCAGACCATGCTGGGGCACGCCGACATCTCCACCACGCAGATCTACACGCACATCCACCAGGAACGCTTGAAGACGCTCTACGACCGGTTTCATCCAAGGTCATAGCGAAATCATTTCGCCCCGGGGCGCACTCCTGTGCATGAGCGCCAGCGATCCTCTCTACGTCCTGAAGATCCTCTCGGAAGATGGTTCCCTGGTTCGGCGGTTTCCGCTTTCCCTGGGCGAGCACGTGATCGGCTCCGTGGCCGAGGTGGACATCCGGCTGGAAACGCCCGGGATCTCGCGCCGGCACGCCGCGATCCGGGTGCTCGCGGACGGCGGCGCCGTGCTGTCCGACCTCGGCTCCAAGAACGGCACCTGGCTGGGCGGCCGGCAGATCCAGGAGTCGGTCGTCTCCCAGTTCGCGGTGATTGCGTTCGGCCCGGTTCAGGCGATCCTCCAGCCGGCGGACGCCACGCGGGAGCGCATCCTGCTGGAGCCCCCGCCCGGGGATGCCACGCCGGCCGAGCGCCCTGAGCGCCCCCGCTCTACCCGGAGCTATGACCCGCTGGACCGTCTATCTGAGGCTCTGGAGGAGGAGCTGCCCGCGCTCGCCGCGGGCCAGTCGACTCCGGCCGGGGCCGCTTCCGCTCTGGCTCAGCGTTGGCTGGAGGATCTGTCTCTGGGCCGGGTCGAATTCCTGCGCGAAGGTCCGTCCGGAGAGGCCGTGGTTGCCGCCGCCTCTACCACGGAGCTCTTCCCCAGGCCGGTGGCCAGCCTGGAGGTTCAGGGTCCCGACGGCTGGAAGCTGCGAATCCGGGCGCAGTCCACGGCGGAGCTGGGCCGGCTCACACCCCTTTTCCGTCTCACCCTCGAGATGCTCGCGGTACGGACGAAGCGCTCCCGTCCTGCCGAGGCCCCGGTAAAAGCCGAGCCTGTGCCTCCGCCTCCTGGCTTGGGAATTGAGATGTCCCGCATCTACCGCTCGGCGGGCAAGGTGGCGCGCGGGGACGTTCCGGTCCTGATCCTGGGCGAGTCGGGCTCGGGCAAGGAGGTGCTGGCGCGCTGGGTCCACGCCCGGTCCCGCCGCGCTTCGGGCCCGTTCCTCGCCCTCAACTGCGCGGCCCTTCCGCGGGAGCTTCTGGAAGCCGAGCTGTTCGGCATCGAGCGCGGCGTGGCGACCGGAGTCGAGGCGCGGCCCGGGCTGCTGGAGCGGGCCAGCGGCGGCACGCTTTTCCTCGACGAGATCGGCGACATGGCCCCCGAGACCCAGGCCAAGGTGCTGCGGGTCCTGGAGGGCACCAGCGTCTACCGGGTCGGCGGCCGGGCGCCGGTGCAGGTGGACGTCCGCTTCGTGGCCGCGACCAACCGCGAGCTGGAGTCCCTGGTGGAGGAGGGGGGCTTCCGCCGCGACCTGTTCCACCGCCTCGCAGCTTTCCAGGTGACGCTGCCGCCGTTGCGCGCGCGGCGGGAGGAGATCCCATCCCTCGCCGCCCGCTTCTTCCACCGCGAGCTGGAGCGCAACGGCCTGTCGAGCCCGGGCATCAGCCGGACCGCTCTCGGCGCCCTGGTCGGCTACTCGTGGCCGGGCAACGTGCGCGAGCTGCAGAACGAGATCGCCAAGGCGTCGCTGCTCCTGGAGCCGGGCGAGCCCCTGGACCTCCAGCACCTTTCGGAGCGGGTGCGCGGTACCCGCCTGGAGCGGCCGCCGCTCCTGACTCTGGAGGAGGCCGTTCACCAGGCCGAGCGCGAGGCCTTCTCCGTGGCCTTGGCCGCGGCCGGAGGGGACGCGGGTTGCGCCATGGAGCTGCTCGGCGTCTCCCGGACCACCTGGTACAGGAAGATCAAGGAGCTGGGACTGTCCGAGGCGGAGGAGGAGAACCTGGTAATCTCGTCCCGGCCGGCCGTAGAGAGGCACGTGATGTAAGATTTACCGGAATGCTTGGAGCCCTGTCTCGGTTGAACAGGTGGACGCTATCCTGGTTTGTTTCGTACAATTCACCGAGACTGAGACGTATGACACGAAGCTCCCGGCTCCTCCTCGTCGTGCTCCTGCTCGCTTTCGTAGCCGGGCTCGCCCCGGCGACCCCGGCGAAGGCAGAGCTCGTGGTCCTGACCGACGGCCGCTTCCTCAAGGTCAAATCCTATGAGGTGATGGGCGAGCAGGCCAGGCTGGACCTCCACTACGGTGGCCGCATGACCCTGGACATTGACTGGATCGAGCGTATCGTCGACGACGAGTACATCCCGCCCCCCGAGCCGGAACCGGTAGTTGAAGCAGTCGTCGCCGAGGCCGCTCCGGTGGGCCCGATTCCGCTGCGCTTCGAGGAGTCTCAGCCGGTCCCCGAGGGTCCCTACGGCACGCTCATCTACGAGACGGCCAAGCGTCACCAGGTCAATCCCCAGGTGGTGGCGGCGCTGATCCGGCAGGAGTCGGCCGGCAAGGTGCGGGCGGTCTCCCACAAGGGTGCGCGCGGCCTGATGCAGCTCATGCCCGCCACGGCCCAGCGCTTCGGCGTGCGCAAGGAGCAGCTCTTCGATCCCCAGCACAACCTGGAGGCCGGCGTCCGCTACCTGAGCTGGCTCATGGACCAGTTCCCGAACGACCTCGCCAAGATTCTCGCCGCCTACAACGCGGGCGAGGGCGCGGTGGCCCGCTACAAGGGCATTCCCCCCTACCGCGAGACCCAGAACTACGTGCGCCGGATCTTCACCAACCTCGGGTTGGCGATCACCGACCTCTAACTCCGCGCCTCTGCCAAGGCCGACCGGATCTCCCCTAGCGGGATCTCCCCGGTGAGCGCGCCGCTGGAGCGGTAGCGCATGATCACCAGGGTGCGGTCGTCGTCCGGCGGCAGGTCGCCCACGTGCCTGCCGATGGCGGAAAGCAGCCGGTCGCGGACGTCCGTGGCGTTCTGCCCCGCCCGTCCGCCGGCCAGGGTCTCTGCCACCCGGTCGTAGCCGAACGGCTCGCTGTCGTGGTCGGCCGCTTCGATCAGGCCATCGGACAGCCAGACGACGAGGTCCCCGGGCTCCATGGGCACGGTGGCCTTGCCGTAGGTGTGCCCGAGGCCGCCGAGGGGAGAGCCGGGGAGGAGGATCTCCTGCACCTGCTTGCCGCGGATCAGGTAGGTGGGGGGGTGGCCGGCGTTGGTCAGGCGCAGGGTTCCCCGGGCCAGGTCGACGATGGCCAGCGTGGCGGTGACGAAGGTGCGGTCGTCGTTGTTGCGCACCACGGAGTCCAGGCGGCGGAGGATCTCCTCCGGGTCCTGGGTCTCTTCGATCAGGATCAGCAGCGCGGCCTTGAGCATCGCCATGCGCAGGCCGGTGGAGAGGCCGTGGCCCGACACGTCCGCGATGACCACGGCGATCTCGGTCTCGGACAGGCGGAGGACGTCGAAGTAGTCCCCGCCGATGGCCGCGCTGGGCTCGAAGAGCGTGGCGAACTCGATCCCCTCGCCGGCCGGCAGGTTGCTCGGGATCAGGCTGGTCTGGACGTTGCGGGCGATCTGCAGCTCTTTTTCCAGGATCTCCTTCTGCGCGGCCGCGGCCACCGACGATTCCAGGTGCTCGGCCATCTCGTTGAAGGAGCGCTGGAGGTCCCCGAGCTGGTCGGGGCGCTTCACCGGGATGCGCACGCCGAAGTCTCCTGCCCGTACCGCGGTGGTGGCCCGGCTCAGGCGATTGACCGCGCGGGAGAGGCCCACGATCATGAAAATGGCCATCAGGGCCGCGACGACGTAGACGTCGAAGAGCAGGGCCGCGAAGATGACCAGCGTCCCCCAGGCCGCCGAGTTGACCTCGCCGGAGCTCACGAACAGGTGGCGCTGGACGGTCCGCGGCGTGGAGGTGAGCGTGACCGAGAGGCGGTTGAGGACCGTCCGCCCCGTGGCCATGTCGTGCACTGGGCCGGACATGTCCCCCCACCAGAGGACGGGCCGGTCCCAATACCCCTCGCTCCGCGACCGGTGCTTGAAGAACTTTTCCGACTCGCCGGCCTCTTCCTTCTCCCGGTTGATGCGCCGCAGGGGGAGCCTGCGCCCGAACATCTCGATCCGGACCACGTTGGGATCGTCCGGACGGGTGAACTCGATCCAGAGGTCTCCCCGGCGGCTGATCTCCTGGTCCAGGCTGCCGGTCCAGAGGGCCACGACGCCGGCTCCCTCGCGGGACGCCGCCGTGGCCAGGGTGGCGGTGCCGTCCTCGGGCTCCACGAAATGGACCGCGCCCGCCTCGGCCTCCATCCAGGCCGGCCACGTTTTGGGCAGCCCCGGATGGCCGGAGACCCGCCGGCCACCGCGGTAGTAGGCGAAAGCCACGTTGTCTTCGCCGTCGGTGAGGGGACGCCCGGTCTGGGCGAACACCGCGGCGCGCTCGCGGGCCAGGGTGAGCAGCTCGGTATTGAGGTCGTGGAGGGCATCGCGGTAGAGCTGGCCGAGGTAGAACCCGGAGAGGATGTAGGCGACCACGGTCAGGAGCACGAGGACCAGGGGAATCGGCAGCACGCCGAGCAGGAAGTAGGAGAAGGCGAGGCGGCGGCCGACTTTGTAGAGGAAGGACCGGTACGCCTTCCAGAGCAGCCAGAGCAGGCCGAGGAGGACGATGCCCGCGAGCAGGAGATGGCTGGCCGGGGTGATGTAGGGGATGTCCAGGAACGCGAGGACGACCAGCGGCAGTGCGGCGATGAGGATCGCCGTGGTGAGAATGGCTCGGAGCCGATGGGGCGGGCGGTCTTTCACGGTCGGTCGTTTCCCCCGAAGGGCACTACGGGAGGGTGCAGGCAAAGTTTCCCTGTCATAGAATGACCCGTCAGCCGCGGAAGCGCTGATGGCATCTTAGCGTGAACCCAGGAGGGGAGGACACCGTGTCGAGGATCCCGCGTTTCCAGGAGCACTTGAAGACAGGTTTCACTGCCGAGGCGGCGAGCGCCGCCCGCTGCCGGGCCTATGCCGTTCGCGCCGAGCGCGACGGCCTTCCCAACCTCGCCCGCCACTGGCGCTCTCTGGCCGGGGAGAAGGACCAGCTGGCCATCGAGCTGCTGGAGGCCTCCGAGCAGGTGCACGGCATGGACGCGGACCTCGGCAACGCCATCTCGGAGGAGCGCTACGAGAACGACGCGCTCTACCCGCGGATGATCCGCGACGTCAACGAGCGCGTGGCCGACGTCCTGCTCAAGGTGGTGTCCGCCCAGAAGGACCACCTTCGGCGGTTGGAAGCCCTGCGCGAGTCGTACAACGCCGCCCAGGGGGATGTTGCGCTGCCGGTGGAAGTCGATCGCGGCACTGCACCCTCCGCTCCCGCCTCGTAGCTCTCTTCTCTTCCTCAAAACAAAAAGGCCGGCAGGGAAACCCCGCCGGCCTTTGCATTTCAGGAGAAGCTCGACCCTTACGGGCGGGCCAGGGTCACGACCGGCGAGGTCCAGGTCTCCCAGTGCGCCGGGTTGTTCGGATCACCCAGAGCCTTGAGGACCTTCACGGTCAGCCGATACTGGCCGTTCGGAACTTCCTTGGTCTTGTCGTTGCCGTTGTTGTGCTGGCGGCTGCCGTCCCAGGGGAAGGCGAAGAAGGCCGCTGCACCGGCGTTGCGCGGCAGGTACTCGTCCTCGATGGCGTAGTAGAAGAGCGGGTGGACGAGCTGGCCGTTGGAGGCGTAGCGCACCTCCACCTGGAGCTTCGTCGCCTGGTGGTCGAAGTGGAGCAACAGGACCGGAACGTCGTTGCCCTGCAGCGTGTAGGTGGCGCCGCCGGGCTGGTTGACGTAGTTGGCGCCCACCACCTTGGCCAGCCACGGGAAGCCGTTGGCGGTCGGGGCGAGGACCTGGATGCTCTGGTAGTCGCCCTTGAAGCCGGCGAAGGGCACGCGCAGCGTCTGGCCGCCGCCCTGCGGGGTCAGCACGACGTAGCCGCCGAAAATGCTGCGGTTGGCCAGGGCGGCGTTGGGCGTGATCGTCACGTCGACCGTGGCGATGCCGCCGGGAGCGACCGTGACCGAAGGCGCGCTGAAGGTCACGCCGGAAGGGGCGTTGAAGAAGGCCGGCGTGAAGGTGTTCGGGCCGGTGGCGAGAGCCGCGGTGTGGGTGACGTTATAGGTCACCGCCGTGGCACCGTTGTTGTGGATGGTCAGCGTGTGCACGAGCGAGCCGCTCTCCACCTCTCCCAGGGAGAGCTTGGAGGGGGTCACGGTGGACGTGGCGAGGACCGCGTCGGCGACGCGGATCATGCCCGCGCCCTGGCGATGGACGTTGTCGAGGAAGCCGAGGGCCGGGTTGCCGAACCAGGCGTGCGGCTCGGCGGTGTTCTGCAGGATCGTGCGGACCTCCTCGGCGGTCAGGCCGGGGTGGGCCTGGAGCAGCAGGGCCACGGCGCCGACGGTGTGCGGAGAGGCCATCGAGGTGCCGCTCAGAATGGCGTGGCCGCCCTTCTCCAGCGGATAGGTCGAGTAGATGAAGCCGCCCGGAGCGCCGAGGTCGGGCTTGAGGTCGAGCGTCGGCGACAGGCCGTAGGAGCTGAAGCCCGAGATCACGTTGGCCGTGGTGTTCGGCTCGTTGACCGCGCCGTTGGTCCAAGTCATGGTCACCGGGCCGGCGGCGATGCGGTTGTTGATCACGGTGCCGGAGGCCTGGCTGACCGAGACCGTCGGGATCGTGACCTGCGGCGGACCGACGACGGTGATGTTCTGGATGCCGGGTACGTTGTTGTAGATGATCACGGCGGCGGCGCCGGCGTTCTGGGCGACGATCGCCTTGATGTTGAAGCTGCAGGTGCCGCGGCGGATCAGGACGACCTTGCCGGCCAGGCTGCCCGCGGGCAGCGGGGTGCAGGCGTCGTTGGCCGTGGTGGTCGTGCCCGTGCGCGCCATCGGGAAGCTCCCCGAGGTCGGGGCCAGCGGAGCGGCGGTGGCCTGGAAGTAGCCGAGCGGCAGGTTGTCGGGGCTGAGCGTAATGGCGTTGGCGTGGATGTGGGTGTTGTCGAAGGAGGCGACCGAGATCACCCGCTCGCCGAGCGCGGGAGCGCCCGTGGCGTACAGGCCGTTGGCGCCGTTGTTGCCGGCGGAGGCCACGACGATGACACCCTTCTTCTCGACCAGGCGGTTGGCCGCCTGCGCCGTCGGGTACTGCGGCCACTGATAGGACGAGCCGATGCTCATGTTGAGGACGTCGGCGCCATCCTTGCCGATGCGCTCCATGGCGGCGATCATGATGTCCGAGGTGGTGGAGCCCTCGCAGCCGAAGACGCGGTAGGCGCTGAAGGTCACGCCGGGCGCGACGCCCTTGACCGCGCCATTGGCGCCGACGATGCCCGACACGTGCGTGCCGTGGCCGGCACAGTCGTCAGGATTGTCGTCCGGCACGGCCACCGGGTTGTAGGTCGGAGAGGTGCTGTCGGCATTGAAGGCGTCGCCGACGAAGTCATAGCCGACCTCGACGCGGCAGCCCGGGCCGAAGCAGCCGCCCAGGTCCGCGTTGTCATAGTCGATGCCCGTGTCCATGATCGCCACGCGCACGCCGGCGCCGCTCAGGCCCAGGGAGTTCTGCGCGATGTCTGCCTGGGTCTGCGCGATCGCCGTCGCCAGCTCCGGGTCGTTTCCGGGCTGGGGCTGCGGCAGAGCGACCGTCTCCACGGGGTAGACGGCCTTCACGGAAGTGACCGTGCGGAGGGCCGTCACCTGGCTCGCATTGACGGAGATCGACAGGCCGTTGAACAGATCGTCATAGACGAAGCGCTCGGAGAAGCGGATGCCTTTGGCGGTGGCCTCCGTGCGGAAGCTCTGACGCTGCGCAGCGAGCGTCGAGTCGGAGCCGCCGTCGGCCTTGGGGCTGCCCTTGAGCTCGACGAACCAGAGCGTCGGGGACTCGTCCAGAGGACCATCGGCCGCGGCCGGCACAGGCGTCAGTGGGAACACCTGCTCGACCTGGGCCTGGGCCGTCGCTGCGCCGAGCAGGGCGACCAGGGCAGACATGGCAAGGAATCGTTTCATTACTCTCTCCTCGGATCTCACGATCCAGCTACGGGTTTCAGAAAGAAGACACACCGACAGTGAACATCAGTCCTTCAGTGCCGCCGCGCACTCGCGACGGGACAAGATCTGCTGAGAGGATCCGAACGCCTTCCCCCTGAACCGCGCGCCCGACATTCGAGAAAGAGACAAAGGTTGTAACTAATCCAAGAGGGCCTGTATTCCAAAAATCCGAAAATTCAGGATCTCTTCGGCCCTTCTGTTTCAGGTGAGGGGGAGTATAGGTAGAGGGGTGAGCCGGGGAAATCTATCGTTGGTTAAAGCCGCAGTGCGGCAAGCGTTATGATCCCCCTGAAATGGAGCCGTTGGAGTCGCTCGAGAGCCGTGCCGAGAGGCTGATCGCGTCCGGGCGGGTGGTGCTCGCGGCCGTCTCCGCGCTCGCGGTCTGGTTCGACCCCTCCGAGCCCGCCCGGCATCCGGAGGTCGCCTACGGTCTCCTCGTGGGCTATCTCGGCTACTCCCTGCTGATCGCGGTGCTGGTGTGGCGTTCGGGCAGCAGCTCCGAGCGGCACCGGCGTCTCACCCAGGCGATCGACCTGATCTTCTTTTCGCTGATGCTGTTCTTCACCGCGGGGACGACGAACCCGTTCATCGCCTACTTCATCTTCGCAGTGATCTGCGCCACCCTGCGCTGGCAGTGGCGCGGAGCGCTGTGGACGGCGGCGGCCTCTCTGGTCTCGTTTCTGGCGATCGGCCTCTATCTCATCCTCGAAGAACCGGGCTTCAACGCCCAGCCGCTGGCCGTGCGCGGCATCTATCTGGCATTGATCGCCGTCATGATGGCCTATATGGGCTTCCACGAGGAGCGTACCCGGCGCGAAATCTCCCTCCTGTACGCCGAGGCGGCGGGCACGGAGGAGCGGATCCGGGTGGCGCGCGACCTCCACGACGGCGTGCTGCAGTCGCTGACCGGGGTCGGCCTGAGGCTCGCGGCGGTGCGGAGCCTTCTGGAGAAAGATCCCCGCGCGGCGCGCGAATCGCTCGAATCCGTGCAGCGGCTGCTCACGCTGGAGCAGCGCGACCTCCGCTTCTTCATCCAGGAGCTAAAGCCCCGGCCGCGGTCGCAGGCAGAGGTGAGCCTCGCCTTCCGGGTGACCGAGCTGGTGCACCGGATCGAGCTGGAATGGGGGCTGCGGGCCGAGCTGCGCGCCGACGGATTGGAGGAGCCGATGCCGGAAACGCTCGCCCGGGAGGTCTACAACGTCGTGCGGGAGTCGCTGGTCAACGCGGCGCGCCATGGAGAGGCTTCGGCCGTTCGCCTGGTGGTCCGCCGGGAGAGGGACCGGCTCTTCATCTCGGTGGCGGACAACGGCCGCGGCTTCCCCTTCGAGGGCCGGCTCACCCACGCCGAGCTGGCAAAGGGGACCGTGGGGCCGCGCAACCTGTTCGAGAGGGTCGCATCCCTTGACGGCACTCTGGAGCTGGAGTCCGGTGCCGAGGGCGCGCGCCTGGAGATCGACCTTCCTTGCTGTGAGGCCTGACATGATCCGCCTGATCCTCGCCGACGACCATCCCATCGTCCTTGACGGCCTGGTGCAGCTCTTCCGGGTGGAGCCCGATTTCGAGGTCGTGGCGCGCTGCCGCGATGGCGAGGAGGCGTTGCGGGAGGTGCGCGCCCATCGGCCCGACGTCCTGGTCCTGGACGTCCGCATGCCGCGCCTGGACGGCCTGGCAGTGTTGCGGACGGTCCGCCAGGAAGAGCTGGCCACCCGGGTGGTCCTGCTGACCGCGGCGGTGGAGGAGGAGCAGCTCGTGGAAGCGTTGCGGCTGGGGGTCGGCGGGGTGGTGCTCAAGGAGATGGCGCCCCACCTGCTGCTGGAGGCGGTGCGCGAGGTCCACGCCGGAGGGAGCTGGCTCGACAAGGGCTCGGTGAGCCGCATCGTGACCAAGCTCCTGCACCAGGACGAGGGGAGGAAGGAGGCCGCCCAGCTCCTGACCCCTCGCGAGCTGGAGATCGTGCGCATGGTGGCCCGGGGCCTGCGCAACCGCGCCATCGCCGAGCAGCTCCTGATCAGCGAGGGGACGGTCAAGATCCACCTCCATAATATTTATCAGAAGCTTGCGGTAGACGGCAGATTGGAGCTGGCTGTCTATGCCCAGGCCAAGGGGCTTGCCTAAAGGCGGGAATGCCTGTCCCTGGCAGCCGCGTTGCAGAGTGTGGGAGAGGGTGGGGTAGCCACTCCTAACTCACTCCGTTTCAAACTACTTACCGAGCTTGTGACGACTGTCACGAATCAATGATAGACTGACCGTCCGCGAGGGACGAATACCAATGAACATGATCGGAGAAAGCTGGGTCACCACGAAGTTCGAGAACCTGGAGGACTGGGCTACTCGAAACTCGTTCTGGCCTTTCCCGTTCGGGACCGCCTGCTGCGCCATCGAGTTCATGGGCACGGTGTCGAGCCACTACGACCTGGCCCGTTTCGGCTCGGAAGTGGTGCGCTTCTCGCCCCGGCAGAGCGATGTCCTCCTGGTGGCGGGCACCATCAACGACAAGATGGCGCCGGTCCTCAAGAAGATCTACGACCAGATGGCCGACCCCAAGTGGGTCATCTCGATGGGCGCCTGCGCCTGCTCGGGCGGCTTCTACCGGGCCTATCACGTGATGCAGGGGATCGACGAGATCATCCCGGTCGACATCTACGTGCCCGGCTGCCCGCCGACGCCGGAGGGGCTGATCTACGGCATCCTCCAGCTCAAGGAGAAGGTGTCCCGCGACCGCAAGCGCCACCATGTGCGCGCGCAGCAGTCCGAACCGGAAAAGGAGAGCTTCGAGAGTGCAGACGCTCCCGCCGCCGCCAACCGCTGATACCCCCGCAGATACCACTTCCGAGTTGGAAGCTGTCCGCGCCAAGTTCCCTGCCGGGAGCGTCGAGCCGCAGAATGGGCTGGACCAGCCGACCTGGATCGTCCGCCGCGATGTCCTCGTGGACCTCTGTCGCGAGCTCAAGCAGAACCCGGCTACGCAGTTCGACATGCTGCTGGACCTCACCGGGGTCGATTTTCCCGATCGGGTGGAGCGCTTCGAGGCGATCTACCACCTCTACTCGGTCCAGCGCGGCGCCCGCCTGCGCCTGAAAGTACCGATGAAAGAGGACGAGATCGTCCTCCCGTCGCTGCTCCCGGTCTGGCGCGGGGCGGACTGGCCCGAGCGCGAGGCCTACGACATGTTCGGGTTCAAGTTCGACGGGCACCCGAACCTGCGGCGCATCCTCTGCCACGAGGGCTTCCAGGGGCACGCCCTGCGCAAGGACTACGACCCGGCGCGGCGCTGGATCCTCACCGAGGACAAGATCTACAAGCCCCATTTCGACCTGCCCGAGGGGGAGGACGACCTCTTCGAGCGCATGACGGTCAACATCGGCCCGTCGCATCCGGCAATGCACGGCACCTTCCGCCTCATGGCCGTCATGGACGGCGAGACCATCGTCGCGTCCGACGTCGAGATCGGCTACCTGCACCGCTGCTTCGAGAAGATGTCGGAGACCCACTCCTGGCAGCAGGTGATCCCCTACACCGACCGGCTGAACTACTGCTCGTCGTTCATCAACAACGTGGGCTACTGCCGGACGGTCGAGAAGATGCTCGGCGTCGAGGTGCCGCCCAAGGCGGTCTGGGCGCGGACCATCCTGTCCGAGTTCTCCCGCATCATGGACCACTGCGTCTGCAACGGCACGACGCTGGTGGACGCCGGCGCCCTGACCAACTTCTGGTACATGTTCCAGCCGCGCGAGGAGATCTACGGTCTCCTGGAGTCGGTCTGCGGCGCGCGCCTGACCGTCTCGGCCTGCCGCATCGGCGGCCTGATCCACGACCTGCCGCCCGACTTCATGGAGCGCTCCCGCACCCTGCTGGAGATCATCCCGGCCTTCGTCGAGGACGTGGAGAAACTGGTCGACAAGAACCGCATCTGGCTCGACCGTTCCGTGGGAGTCGCCGCCATCACCGGCGCCGAGGCGGTCGACTGGGGCTGGACAGGACCCTGCCTGCGCGCCAGCGGCGTGCCCTATGACGTGCGCCGCGCCCATCCGTACGACCTCTATGACACGCTGGACTGGGAAGTGCCGGTCCTCTACGGCGGCGACGTCTACGACCGCTACCGCATCCGGATGATGGAGATCCGCGAGTCGCTCAAGATCATTCGCCAGCTCCTGGACCGCGGCATGCCCGAAGGCCCGCACATCGTGAACGATCCGCACGTGGCGCTGCCGCCCAAGGACGCCGCCTACAACCAGATGGAAGCCATGATCTATCACTTCAAGCTGATCATGGACGGCATCCAGGTGCCGGCGGGCGAGCTGTACTCGATGGTCGAGGGGGCGAACGGCGAGCTGGGCTTCTACGCCATCAGCGACGGCACGGGCAAGCCCTACCGGCTGCACGCCCGCGGGCCGTGCTTCCAGCTCTTCCAGACCTTCCCGCGCCTGATCAACGGCGGGTCCCTGTCCGACTCCATCGTGTCGCTCGGCGGCCTGAACATCATTGCAGGAGAGCTTGAACGATGACGCAGCGGCCGATGTTGCGCGAGCCCTATCCCACCGAGCTCAAACCCTACAAGCCCGGCCTGGCGGAGCGCCTCTACCTGCCGCTCATCGGCGGGCTGATGGTCACGCTCCGGCACTTCGTCCGCAATCTCCTGGGGCGAGGGAAGAGCTACACCATCGAGTACCCGGAGAAGCGACGCGACTATAGCCATAGGTTCCGCGGCCATCACATCCTGACCAGCCGTCCGGACGGCTCGCTGCGCTGCGTGGCCTGTTTCCTCTGCGCCCAGAACTGCCCGGCC
>DATLNC010000191.1:0-14093 GCA_035536935.1 Thermoanaerobaculia bacterium | reverse complement strand
AACGAGGCCCCCGGGTTCGTCACCTCCCGCATCAACGCCCTGATCGGCAACGAGGCGTTCCGCATGCTCCAGGAGGGAGTGGCGAGCGCCGAGGACATCGACAAGGCGCTGAAGCTGGGCCTGAACCATCCCATGGGTCCGTTCGAGATGGTGGACCTCGTGGGCCTGGACGTGCGGCTGTCGATCCTGGAGTTCCTCCACCGCACGCTGGGGGAGGCCTACCGGCCGAACAACCTGCTGGTGCAGCATGTCCGCGCAGGGCGGCTGGGCAGGAAGGTCGGGCGAGGGGTCTACGACTACAACGAAAACGGGGAACGGGTGCGATGACGCCTGGGGTTGAAACCCCAGGCTAGAAAAGTACAGCCCCTATCCAGGGGCTGGCTGACGCAACAACCGGAAACTCGCCCCCGGAGGGGGCGATACCCTTCTAGCCTGGGGTTTCAACCCCAGGCGTTCCCGCCAGCTCCCGCACTCCCACCTCCAGCCGCCGGGCGAGCTCCGGCAGGGCCTCGGCATCCACGGAGCAGTGGGCGATCCTCAGATACCGGGGCTCCAGCGAGATCAGCCCGGTCTCGTGGTGCTCCAGAAGATGCTGCCGGACCTGCTCCGAGGTCAACCCCAGCCGCTCGGGCAGCTCCACCAGGGCAAAGCAGCCCGAGTTGAAGGGGAGGACCGTCAGCAGATCCGGGTCCGCCTGGGCCAAGGCATCCTTGAGCGCCCGATAGCGTCCATCGAGGAGCAGCCGCACGCGCTCCACCTCCTCCCCGATCCTCTCGTTGCGCAGTGCCTCGAGCACCACCCTCTGGCTCGTTGCGATGGGCGCGCCCACCCCGGAGCGCACCAGCATCTTCACTTTGCCCTCCATCTCCCGGGCCTCGTCCGAGTCCGGATCGAGGGCAAAAGTGAGAAATCCCACCCGGCCGCCAAAAAAAGAGAATTCTTTTGTCGCGCCATCGACCTTGACAGGCACCAGATTAGAATGAGACCCGATCAGGTCCCAGAAAAGGGAAGCGCGCGGCACGTCCGGCTCGTATATCAAACCGGCGTACGCGTCGTCGCAGACCACGACGAGCGGCCGGCGCTCCGCGATCTCCACGAGGGAGGCGCGGATCGCCTCGCGCTCCGCGGGGGTCAGCGAGTAGCCGCCGGGGTTCGACGGCAGGTTCAAGATCGCGACGGCAGGCTCCCCGTCCGGAACTTCGGAGAGCGCCTCTGCGAACGCTTGGACGTTGTAACATCCGTCGACGTACCCGGGCGCCGTCAGGACTCTGGAGCCGGTGCGAACCGCGAACGCCTGCCGGTAGTTGCCCCAGAAGGGGCGCGGGATCGCCACCGCCTTGCCCTCGCCGCCGAAGAGATCGGCGATCAGGGAGAGGCCGTGGCTGAGTCCGACAGTAACCAGCGGCAGGCTTGACGGCAGCATCGGATCTACGCCGCGGCGCTGCCAGGCGCGCCAGAGCCGGCGCACCTCGGGCAGGCCCTCCGAAGCACCGTCGCAGAGGGCGCGGCGGCCCAAGGGAGACAGCGAGCGGAAGAGCGCCTCGTTCATCGGCGCGGAGTATATGACCTGTGACGGCACAGAACTTTTGTAGATTGACAAAGGCACTCAGGACGTCCACCCTCACCCTCACCGCCATGACACTGATTCCCCTCGCCGCGCATGGAGTTCCTATGCCCGAGCCGATCTCATACACCCTGCGCTTCCCGGCTCCCCAGACCCATTACGTCGAGGTCGAGGCGCTCGTGCCCACGGAGGGGCGCCCCGAGGTCGAGCTGCTCATGGCGGTCTGGACGCCCGGGTCGTACATGGTGCGCGAGTTCGCGCGCAACCTGGAAACGGTGACGGCATGGAGCGCCTCGGGCGAGCCGCTCCCCATCGCCAAGACGAGCAAGAACCGCTGGCGCGTCGAGGCGAGAGGTTCAAAGATCTCCGTGCGCTACAAGGTCTACTCCCGCGAGATGTCCGTGCGCACCAACTTCGTGGACGAAAGCTTCGCCATCCTGAACGGCGCGCCGACCTTCCTGACGCTCGCCGGGGGCGAGAAGCGGCCCCACGACGTGCGGCTGGTGCTCCCTCCGCAGTGGCGGACGGCGGTGAGCCCCCTCCCGGGGACTTTGGAGACCTGGCGGGCGGCGGACTTTGACACGCTGGTCGACTCCCCCATCTATGCCGGCAACGCGCAGGTCTACCGTTTCGAGGTGGCGGGCCGGCCGCACCTGCTCGTCAACGAGGCGGAGGGCAACATCTGGGACGGGCCGCGCTCGGCCGCGGACGTGGAGAGGATCGCGCGCGAGCTGACCGCCTTCTGGGGCCTGGTCCCCTACGAGCGCTACGTCTTCTTCAACCTGATCACCGAGTCGGGCGGCGGGTTGGAGCACCGCGACTCGTGCGTGCTCATGACGAGCCGCTGGAAATCGCGCACCCGCGAGGGCTACAACGACTGGCTGTCCCTGGTCAGCCACGAGCTGTTCCACGCCTGGAACGTCAAGCGCCTGCGCCCCGCCGAGCTCGGCCCCTTCGATTACGAGGGAGAGGTCTACACACGCAGCCTCTGGTTCGCCGAGGGGGTGACCTCCTACTACGACGAGCTCCTCGTCCACCGCGCCGGCATGACCAAGCGGGACGAGTACCTGAAGAAGCTGAGCAAGCAGATCGAGAACCTGCAGACCACGCCCGGCCGCCTGGTCCAGCCGCTGGAGGAGTCCTCCTTCGACGCCTGGATCAAGTACTACCGGCGGGACGAGAACTCGATCAACACCGGCATCAGCTACTACACCAAGGGGAGCGTGGTCGCCTTCCTGCTCGACGCGCGCATCCGGAGCGCCACGGGAGGAAAGCGCAGCCTGGACGACGTCCTGCGCCTGGCCTGGAAGCGGTACTCGGGAGAGCGCGGGTTCCAGACCGGGGAGCTGCGGGCGATCGTCAAGGAAGTCGCCGGCACGGATCTCGATCCCTGGATGGCGCGCGCCCTCGAGAGCGCCGAGGAGCTGGACTACTCCGAGGCTCTGGCCTGGTACGGCCTGCGTTTCGTGGAGAGCGACAAGGAGAACGGCAAGGACAGCAAAGACTCGAAGGACGAGAAGAAAGACGAGGAGCCTCCGGGCTGGCTGGGAATCGAGACCGAAGTCCAGGCCGGCCGGGTGATCGTGACCCAGGTCAAGCGCGACACGCCGGCGTACGAGGCCGGGGTGAACGTCGGGGACGAGCTGATCGCCGTGGGGGACTACCGGGTGCCGCCCGAGGGTTGGAAGGACCGGCTCAAGGCCTACCGCCCCGGCCAGAAGGATTCGCTCCTCGTGGCCCGGCGGGAGCGCCTGGTGCGCCTGTCCGTGGTCTTCGGAGAGGAGCCGCGCCTGGTCTGGAAGCTGGAGCCCGACCCGGAAGCCACCGTCGAGCAACGGGCACGTTTGGAAGACTGGCTACGCGGCTCGGAGCCGGAGGTGCGGGCGGCGGAAGAACTGGCTACCGAAGAGGAGCTGGAGGAGTCGTCGCACTGGTAATGCCCTGGTCGGAGGGCGGCCACAAGGGCCGCCCCTACGGAAAGCTCCACGTCTTCATCTCCCACGTCTCCCCCTCCCGCTCCCGCTCGATGGCGATCGCCCCAATGTAGTCCGGGGCGGGGCGCAGGTGCTCGAAGAGCCAGCGCGAGGCGGCCGCGGCGTCGCCCTTGAGAGTGAGCATGCGCGGCGGCTCGCCGAGCGCCAGGGTGACGTCGAAGGAATCCAGCGGCGCAGCGAGACCCTCCCCTACCGCCTTCAGGTAGGCCTCCTTGCGGGTCCAGCAGTTGAAGAAGGCTTCCTCCTTGTGCTCCGCCGGAACCCCCCGCAGCACCACCCTCTCGCTCTCCGAAAAGAACCGCTCCGCGATCTGCTCGCAGTCGGGCATCGGCTTCAGGTACTCGATGTCCGCCCCGATCTCCCGTCCCAGGACGAAGGCGACCAGCGCCATCTCGTCCGAGTTGGACAGGTTGAAATAAAGATCCTGCTGCGGGGCAAGAAAGGGTTTCCCCCTGGGACCGTAGCTGAAGGTCACCTGCTCAGGCCGGGTTCCCAGGTAGGCGGCCAGGAGCGTGCGAAGGGCGCCGCGGCCCACCACGTACTGCCGCCGGTGCTTGTCGAAGCGGAAGCGGTTCGCCCGCGCCCATTCGTCGTCCGACAGCGGGCGGCCGAGGGCCTCGACCCGGTCGGCGGGCGGATCGAGGCGGATGGACCAGACGTGGATCTCGCCGGGGGGAAGTGTCAGGCCGGAGAGAGAACCAGGGGGAAAGCTGGTCACGCGCGTTGCGGCGCCTGCGCCAGGATCTCCGCGAGATCTCGCATCAGCGCCTCCAGGACCATCTCCCGGTTTCCGTGGATGAAGAAGTGATCGCCTGGCAGCATGCGCAGCCGGAAACGGCCGCGGGTGTGCTCTTTCCAGGCCGCGACCTCCTCGCGGGCGACCTCCTTGTCGCCGAGGCCACCGAAGGCGGAGATCCCAGGGTCGAGGGGCTCCTCCTCCCTGTAGACGTAGGTCTCGTTGACCGAGAAGTCGGCGCGCAGGACCGGGATCAGCAGCCGCATCAGCTCGGTGTGCTGCAACACCTCCTCGGGCGTGCCGTTGAGCTCCCGGATCTTTTCGATGAACTCCGCCTCCGGCAGGGCGTGGATGGGCTCGTCGTCCTCCGGGACCTGCGGCGCGCGCCGGCCGGATACGAAGAGATGCAACGGCATCGCCTGCCCGCGCCGGCGGAGCTCGCGGGCCAGCTCGAAGCTCAGCATCGCCCCCATGCTGTGGCCGAAGAAGACGAACGGCAGTCCCTGCATGTAGGGTTGGAGCGCGTCGGCCATCTCCCGCACCAGCGGCTCCGGGTTCTCGAACGGGGCCTCGCGCAGACGGCCCTCACGGCCGGGGAGCTGCACGGGGCAGACCTCCACGTCCAGCGGCAGCGGTCCAGCCCAACCGCGGTAGGCGGAGGCCCCGCCCCCCGCATAGGGGAAGCAGAACATCCGCACGCGGGCGCGCGGGTTCACCTCGCGGTAGGCGAGCCACCGCTCACTGGGTTGAGGATTCGGTCTCAAGGGACTAGTTAGCGTCCTGGCCCGCTTGCTTCTGCCGCTCCATCTCTTCCATCTTCTTGCGGAGCGAGAGCGGCCGCATGTCGGTCCAGACCTCCTTGATGTAGTCGAGGCACTCCTGCTTGGGGCCGGACTTGCCGACGTCGGTCCAGCCCAGCGGGTTCTCGCGGTGGGCGGGCCAGATGGAGTACTGCTCCTCGTGGTTCATCACCACCTTGTAGATCGTCGTGTCTTCGCGGTCTTCCCAGCTCATCGTCTTCTCCTTCAAAGTTTCACCGCCCAGTGGCGGAAGTGTTCCACTCTATAAGTGCCACCACCGGCCAAGGCGTGACACTGAATCCCGTGAAGCTTACCATTCAGGCGCTCGCTTCTCTCTCCTCGGAACGCGGAACTTGCCGCTCGCGGGCCAGGTCCAGGGCCCGGATCAGCCTCTCCAGGTCCTCGGGACCGGTCCCGAAGTGGGTGATGCAGGCCCGCAGCGCGGGGCCGATCTCCCCCACCTGGGCTACGCTGATCCATGCCTCCCCGGAGGCGACCACGTCCGCGGCCAGCGCCTCGAGGTAGGCGCCCCGCCCTTCCTTTCCGCCATCCACGAAGTTGACCAGCGGCAGCTGCGTGTCGTTCACCACCGTCCAGCCCTCCTCGGTCAGGCGGCGCCGCAGGAGGTCCCCCATGGCCGTCTGGTGGCGGATGGCCTGCTCGTACCCCTCCCAGCCGGCCACGGCGAGCGCCAGGAAGACCTTGAGCCCGATGAAGCGCCGCGACCACTGCATGGTGTGGGCGTAGGGATCGCCCAGCGTCTGCCCGGCGATATGCGGCATGTAGCCGGTGGCGACCCGGAAGGTCCGCTCGAGCAGGCCTGGGTGCCGGGTCAGGAAGAGGCCGGCGCCCATGGGCACGGACAGCGACTTGTGGGCATCGAAGGTGATGGAGCTGGAGCGGCCGATCCCTTCGACCACGTGGCGCAGCTCGGGCACCAGGGCCGCGGCTCCGCCCCAGGCCGCATCCACGTGCAGCCAGAGCCGCTCCTCATCGGCGATGTCCGCGATGTCCGCGATCGGATCGACCGCTCCGGACCCTGTCGTGCCGGCCGTGGCCACCACCATGAAGGGTGTGCACCCCGCCTCGCGGTCCTCGCGGATGCGCTCGGCGAGCGCGTCGGGGCGCATGCGCAGCCCGGAGTCGAGCCGCACTTCCCGGATCGCCTCGGTGCCGATCCCGGAGAGCCGCGCGGCCTTGAGCACCGAGTGATGGGTCTCCGGCGTGACGTAGACGACCGGCTGGCTGCGCAGGGCGAGCAGGCCGCGCCGGGCCACCTCGGGGAAGGTTCGGGTCAGGGCGAGGAGGAGCGCCGTGTGGTTGGCCTCGGCTCCTCCCGAGGTGAAGGTCCCCTCGGTTTTCGCCGGGTCGTACCCGAAGCGCTCGGCAAAGGCGCGCACCAGGTGCTGCTCGACCTCGGTCGCGAACGGGCTGTGGCTCCAGGTCGCGAGCTGCGGGTTGAAGGCCGCGGCCAGGGCGTCGCCGGCGATGCCCATGGTGGCCGGCGCCGGATTGAACAGCCCGAAGTAGCGGGGGTGCGGCGTGTGCACCTGCCCGCGCCAGAGGCTCTGGACCGCGAAGTCGAGGGCCGCCAGCGGTTCCATCGGCTGGCCGAAGTCGAAGGCGGAGAGCCGGTCGCGGAAGGCTTCGACATCCACGGCCGGCGCGACCGCGGCGTCGCCGACTTCCGTCGTATATCTCTCGATGGCCTCGACCAGGCGCTGCCAGAGCTCGCCACGGGTCTCGGCCGGAAGCGTCAACATTCTCACATCTCCTCTCGGTCTTAGCGACCGCGCCAGATCTTCCAGCGGTCCACGATCTCAGGGCCGCGGACCACCAGGTACTCGTCGAAGCACGCAGCCGTCAGGCACGAATGGTTGGGCAGCACTCTCACCCGGGAGCCCACCGGACGGGGGGCGCTCAGGAAGCCGTGCTCCTGGGAGAGGGTCGTGAGCCGCGCCTCCCCGCTCAGCACGCCCGCCTCGTAGTCCTCGAACACCTCGCCCATGGAGGCGCCGAAGCCCGGGTCCTTGGAGAGGGCCAGGGCGCCCGAGTCCGTGATGCACCAGTCACGGCCGGGCTGGGACGAGACCACGCTCGCCAGCACCGTCACCGCGCAGTCCCGAGTCTCGCACGCGCCGATGGTCACCTGCTCGAAGTCGTTGAACGCGTAGTTGCCCGGCCGCGCCTCGGTGACTCCATCCAGACCGCGGGCCGTCCACATGCCCGGCGTGGAGCCCACGCTCACCTCCGGCACCTCGATCCCCTCGCCCCGCAGCCGATCCGCGAACCCGGTCATGACACGGCGCTCGTCCTCGGCGATGTCGGCGACGGCCTCCCGCCCGCGGGCCTGATAGGTATGGCCCGCGTGGGTCAGGATGCCGTCGAAGGTCAGCCGGGAGGAGCCGTCGAGGCTCCGCGCCAGCTCCAGGGCCTGGGGAGAGTCCGGATCGACCCCGGCGCGGTGATAGCCGCAGTCCACCTTGATCCAGACGTGGAGCGGCAGCTCTAAACTTTCAAGTGCCTGGACCGCCTCTTTCGTGTCCACGACCAGGCGCAGGGTGATCCTCTCCGCCAGCTCGCGGACCTCGTCCAGCCGGGTGAGCTGGACCGGGAAGGCCCAGGTGATGTCGTCGAACAGCTCCGCAAAGACGCGGGCCTCGTGCAGGGTCGAGACCGTGATGCCGCGGGCCCCGAGAAGATGCTGCCGCTCCGCGACCTCCAGACACTTGTGGGTCTTGATGTGCGGGCGCAGGGCCACACCCATCTGGTTGCAGCGGTCGGCCATCCGGCTCAGGTTGCGCTCCAGGACGTCGAGGTCGAGGAGAAGCGCGGGGGTGGGTACGCGGTCGAAGGACATCGGAGTCTCCCGGGAAGGGGGTACATCATAGAGTACGATCCCGTCCGTGGCGACGACGACCTCTCCCCCACCCCTCCCCCGCTGCCGCAAGACCCCGAACTGCGTCTCGACCCAGGCGTCGGACCCGGAAAAAAAAATGGACCCGATCCCCTACGCCGGTGATCCCAAGCAAGCCAGGGAGCGTCTCCTGGCCGTCCTGCGCGCCTGGCCGCGGGCGAGGATCACCCGGGAGGAGCCCGGCGCCATCACGGTGGAGTGCCGGAGCCGGATCTTCCGTTTCGTGGACGACGTGGACTTCCGCTTCGATGACGAGGCCCGGCAGATCCACTTCCGTTCGGCCTCGCGGCTCGGCAGGCGGGATTTCGGAGTGAACCGCCAGCGGATGGAGGAGATGCGGCAACGCTACAATGGATCCTGACCTCCTTTACGCCCCGCATTACCGCAACGGCCGGTTCTTCTGCCCTTGGGGAGAGTTCTCCGCTCGCTTCCGCGACTTGCTCAAGTGGAAGCTCTCCGGCAAATCCCCCTACGACCGGAAGAATCCTCCCCAGATTCCGGTGGTCCAGAACGACGGGGTTTATCTGAAGGACAGAAGCCAGCCGGTCTCCGTAACCTGGGTGGGGCATTCCAGCTTCGCGGTCCAGGACGAGGGGGAGGTCTTCCTCACCGATCCTCACTGGGGACCTAGGGCCCTGGTCCCCCCGCGGCTGTCGCCGCCCGGGATCCCCCTGGCCTCAGTGCCGGAGGATGCGTTCGCGGTCCTCTCCCACAACCACTATGACCATCTGGACACCTGGACGGTCCGGCGCCTGCCGCGGTCCATCCCCTGGTTTGCCCCCCTTGGGCTGGGCAAATGGCTCCGGGACCACGGTCCGGGCCAGGTCACCGAGCTCGACTGGTGGCAGAGCGCACGCCACGGGCGGTGGACCGTCACCTGCCTGCCCGCCCAGCACTGGTCGAACCGCATCGGCATGGAACGAAACTCCACCCTCTGGTGCGGCTGGCTCCTGGACAACGGCTCGCGCCGCTACTACTTCGCCGGCGACTCGGGCTACTTTCACGGTTTCGCCGAGATCGGCCGCCGGTTCGGCCCGATCGACATCGCTTTCATCCCCATCGGGGCTTATGAGCCACGCTGGTTCATGAAGTACCAACACATCGATCCCGCAGAAGCGCTGCAGGCTTTTCAGGATCTGGGCGCGCGCCACATGGTCCCCATGCACTGGGGGGCCTTCGATCTCACCGATGAGCCCGCGGACCTCGCACCTCATGTCCTGAAGGACGCGGGAGCCGATCCGGAGCGGGTCCACATCCTGGCGGTCGGAGAGCGTTGGCAGCCCTGAAAAACCCGTGCTAGAGTTGGATTCGTCGTCAGTGAAGGGGGCCGCCGCTTGATGAGATCTTCCGCCCAGCCACTTCCCAGGAACAGGCGAGAGGATCGTCGTGCGCCGGTCCGCCGTCCGTCCGCGATCCCGAACCGTCCCGTCCAGCTCCCGCTCTTCGGCGAGGGCACTCCCTCCCTCCCGGAGAGGCCCCGGCTGCTCCCCGGCCCGGACGCTCACCGGCTGCAACTGCTCCGGCGCCTGAACCGCCTGGCCTCCGGCCGCCTCAGCGATCTCAAGCTGACCGACAACCGCCGGACCATCCTGACCGTCCGCCCGGCTCCGGCGACCGATCGGACCCGGCTGGAGCTGCGCATCCACCACTCCTTTCTGGAGGCTCCCGAGGAGGTCCTGCGCGCCGTCGCCGACTTCGTGGGCAGCAAGAAGGGGAGCGAGCGCGCCCGCCAGGCGCTCACCCTGATCCGCGAGCACTTCTCCCGCCACAAGAGCGGCGCGACGCGAGTGCGACGGGCGGTCCTCCGGCCCCAGGGCACCGTCCTCGACCTGCGCGAGCTCGTGAACGACCTCAACCAGCGCTACTTCGAGGGCCGCCTCGCCGTGGACGTCACCTGGGGACGGGCAGCAGCCAGCGCCTGCCGGCGCGGGCGCGGGTCCAGCCTCCAGCTCGGCAGCTACTCCTACGAGGACAACCTGATCCGCCTGCACCGGGTGCTGGACGACCCCGGCGTCCCGCGCTACGTGATCGAGGCCGTGGTCCACCACGAGCTGCTGCACGCGGACATGCCGCCCGAGATCCGCAACGGGCGCCGTTTCTTCCACACGCCCGAATTCCGCCAGAGGGAGCGCCAGTTCCGGATGCTGGGCCGCGCCAATACCTGGATTCAGGATCATCTGCCCGAGTTGCTCCGGGCTCGGCGCAAGCGCTAGAAACAATCCACCCTCCCCGTCCGTAGTGAGGCCCGTCACGGAGGGATCTCACTTGCACCGAATCTTTTTGGCACTTTCAGCCGCCTTGCTGCTCCTGGCCGCGCCCGCGCTGGCCGCTCCTTCGCCCACTCCCGCCGGGGAGATCGTAGTCAACGGAAAGAAGAAGGTTCACTACCAGATCCCCCGGACGGACGCCGCCCTCAAGATCGACGGCATGCTCGACGAGCCCGGCTGGCAGCAGGGGCTCGTCCTGGAGGTCAGGACCGAGATCGACCCGGGCAAGAACATCCCGGCCCCGGTGACTGCGATCGCCTTCCTGGCCTACGACGACGACAACCTCTATGTCGCCTTCCGGGCCGACGACCCCGACCCTTCGGCCATCCGCGCCCATCTCTCGGATCGCGACACGAACTTCCGGGACGACTTCGTGGGCATCGTGCTCGATACGTTCAACGACGAGCGCGGCGGCTACGAGTTTTTCGTCAATCCGCTCGGGGTACAGATGGACCTCGCCCTCAACGAGACCTCCTCCGAAGACGAAGAGGACGCGAACTGGGACGCCATCTGGAGCTCGGCCGGACGGATCGACGAGCAGGGATACGTGGTCGAGATGGCCATCCCCTTCAGCTCGCTGCGCTTTCAGCGCTCCGAGGGGGAGCAGACCTGGGGGCTCACCGCCTTCCGCTCCTACCCCCGCAGCCGCCGCCACCAGATCAACACCAACGCCGTCGATCCGGACGATAGCTGCCTGATCTGCAACATCCCCAAGATCACCGGCTTCGAAGGCGCCACGCCCGGCCGCAATCTCGAGCTCGATCCGACCCTGACGGCCCAGCGCACCGACTCCCGGCCGAGCTTCCCCGAGGGCACGCTGGAGGAGGGGGACCCCGGCGCCGACCTCGGCCTCACGGCGCGCTGGGGCATCACCCCGAACCTGACTCTGTCCGGCGCGGTGAACCCCGACTTCTCGCAGGTCGAAGCGGACGCCGGCCAGCTCGACGTCAACACGCAGTTCACCCTCTTCTTCCCCGAGAAGCGCCCCTTCTTCCTGGAGGGGGCCGATTACTTTGAAACCCCCTGGAACGTGATCTACACCCGCACGGTGAGCGACCCCTCCTGGGGGGCCAAGCTGACCGGCAAGGAGGGGAAAAACGGGCTCGGCGTGTTCGTGGTCCAGGACGAGATCACCAACCTGCTGCTGCCCGGCAGCCAGCGCTCCGCCACCGCCTCCCTGCGCATGGAGACGACCGACGCCGCCCTGCGCTACCGGCGCGACCTCGGCAACACGGCCAACCTGGGCGGCGTCATCACCCACCGCGAGGGGGCCGACGAGGGGGGCGGCTACCACAACAGCGTCTACGGCATCGACGGGCTCTGGCGGCCGACCGGGAGCGACCGGGTCTCTGTCCAGGTCCTGCAGTCCGAGACGGAGTACCCGTTCGCCTTCGCGAGCGATATCGGGCTCGAGACGGGGGCGTTCGACGGCACGGCCTGGCGGGCGGGCTACTCCCACGACTCGCGCAACTGGAACTGGTACGGCCGCCACGAGGACATGGACCCCGGGTTCCGCGCCGACCTCGGGTTTCTGCCGCAGGTGGGCTACACGTCGACGTCGCCGGGTTCGAGCGCCGCTGGTGGGGAGAGGAGGACGACTGGTACACCCGCTGGGTCGCCGGCAGCGACTGGGACCGCCGGGAGGACTCGAACGGCACCCTCCTGGAGGAGGAATTCGAGGCCTGGGTCGGCGTGGGCGGACCGCTGCAATCCTTCTACTTCCTGGATGTGGGCCGGCGCGAGCGTTTCTGGAACGGGGTGACCTTCGACGAGGACTTCGTGAACTTCTTCCTGGAGATGCGGCCCACCGGCGGGATCAGCCTCACGCTGGACACGAGCTTCGGCGACACGATCGACATCGCCAACACCCGCGCGGCCGACGAGATCGCGCTCGAGCCGAGCATCACCTGGAACGTGGGCCGTCACCTTCAGCTCGGCCTGGAGCACGACTTCCTGCGCCTCGACGTGGAAGGCGGCAAGCTCTTCGAGGCCAACCTGACCGAGCTGCGGACGGTCTACCAGCTCAACATCCGGACCTTCGTGCGCGCCATCCTCCAGTACGAGGACGTGAGGTTCGATCCCGAGCTCTTCATCTCCAACGTCAACCGGAAGGAGGAGCACCTCTTCAGCCAGCTCCTCTTCTCCTACAAGCTGAACCCCCAGACCGTCCTCTTCCTGGGCTACTCGGACAATGCCTTCGGCGCCGAGCTCCGCGACCGCACGATCGAGCTCACCCGGGCGGACCGGACGCTGTTCTTCAAGGTCGGGTACGCCCTGGTGCTTTGATCCCGTCCCCCCCTCTCCCCCGTGCCGGGGAGAGGGCGAAAAGCGTCTTCATGGCTTGAAAGGCAGCGCCGGCCCCAGCTTGCGCGCGATGCGGTCCTGGATCCAGTGCGGGTCCCACCACTCGACCGGGGTCACGGCCAGCCCCTGGAGGAGCATGGTGAAGTGCAGGTGGTCGCCGCCGGCCAGGCCGGTCTGGCCCGAGCGGCCCAGCTCCTGGCCGCGCTCCACCATCTGCCCCTCCTTCACCCCGATCGACGAGAGGTGGCCGTAGAGGCTCTGCAGCCCGTAGCCGTGGTCGATCACCACCGCGTTGCCGTAGATCCCGAAATACCGCGCCAGCACCACCTTGCCCCGGTTCGAGGCGCGGATGGCGTCGCGCTCCACCGAGGCCATGTCGAAGCCCAGATGGTCCTGCTGGTCCACCGGCTTGCCGTTGTAGACGTAGGTCCGGCGGTCCGCGAAGGCGGCCGTGATCGCCGCGTTCATCATGGGGAGGAACGGCTGGGTCCAGAGGAAACGCCGCTCCGACTTCGCCCCCATCTCCTTGAGCTGCTGGGCATTGATCTTCCGCAGGCCGCGGTTGATCGCCAGGTAGTTCTGGAGCAGCCCCCCCTTGTCCTCGACCTCGGACGACTGCGACATGATCTCCGGCACGACCTTGTTCATGAAGGGATCGGAGACCTGGATCGTGTCCTTGCCCATGGGCCGGGGGGTGAACTTGTCGATGAATGCCGCCTCAGCCCGGTTGCCCACCTCGTCGATCGCGATCAGCCGGATCTTCGACGCCTCCGACATGTCGTAGGGGATGGCGAAGAGCGCGAAGCGCTGCTGCTTGTTGCCGCCCGGCATGGGGAAGCCCGGGAACCACCAGCTCCCGGCCTGCACGCCGTCGCGCACCGCCCCCTCCCCCACCTGGTAGACGACCAGCTCGGAGCCCCCCTGGGCCGCGTAGTGGAAGTTGGAGAGGATCGCCAGCGACGGCGGCGCCAGGCGGACCGGCAGCTTCACATCGACCACCGTGTTGGGCGGGCGGCGCAGCCAGGTGCCCTCGCGCTCGGCGCTGACCCGGACCGTGGCGTCGCCCGAGCGCAGCCCCTTGACCGTGTCGCGGCCGACGTCCACCGTCATCTCGATCGGCGGGGCCGAGCCGAGGGCCCACACCGGCTTCGGCTGGAACACCTTTTCCTGGACCGGCTTGACGTCCGATCCCTGGACGACCTCGACACGGACCTTGGCCACCCTTTGCGGGTCCTCGATGCGGATCTTGATCGGGGTCCGCCGGCCGATGCCGGGCAGGCCCGGCTCCACCTTCACGCTGGGCTCGGCCCCTGTGTAGAAAGTAGCCGCGGCCACGGCCGCGACCACCAGGAGGGCCAGGATCATCAGGATGCGCAGGAAACAGCCGGCAGCGGCTCTATCACGGTCACGTCGAACCATCGACTTCCTTTCCTCTTCATGGGTGCAGTCATCTCAGGCCGGCCGGATCGTATCCAACCTCGGGGCGAGAGCAAAATTTACAGCCTGAATTG
>DATLNC010000190.1:0-3368 GCA_035536935.1 Thermoanaerobaculia bacterium | reverse complement strand
TCTATGCCATGGGCAAGTTCTACGAGTACGAGCTGACCCTCAACCTCGCCCCCGGCGAGCAGCACGTGGCCGTCGCCGTGTGGGACGAGGGCACGGCCACGACCTCCGTGCTCAGCCGCACGCTGACCGTGAGCGCGCCATCGGTGGCGCGTTAGAAATCAGGACATCGAGAGGACGACCTTGCCGAAGACGCCTCCGCGCTCCAGGGCGCGGTAGGCGTCGGCCGCCTTCTCGAAGGGGACCACCCGGTCCACGATGGGACGCAGGCGGCCGTCCTTGAGGCGCGGCAGGGCAAAGGCGTTGAAGTCGGAGACGAGGCCCGCCTTTTCCGCCCGCGAGCGCGCACGGAGCACGGAGCCCGCGATCTTCAGCCGGCGCGAAAGGACGGGACCGAGCTCCACCTCGACCTTATGGCCGGCCAGGAGCCCTACCAGCACTAGCCGGCCCCTCTCGCGCAGCGAAGCCAGATGGCCCGGCAGCTCTGAGCCACCGACGAAATCGAGGACGAGATCGACCCCGCGGCCGCCGGTGGCCTCCAGCACCTGGTGGGAAAGATGGGAACCCGCCACGCAGATCTCTTCCACGCCATAGGTGCGGAGCAGCTCCAGGCGGTCGCGGTCGCGCCCGGCGGCGAGGACCCGTGCCCCCAGCTCGCGGGCCAGTTGCACGGCGAAGCTCCCCATGCCGCCGCTCGCGCCGCTGATCAGCACGGTCTCGCCTGCCTGCAGCCCGCCCTCGGCCACGAGGTTTGTCCACGCGGTGAGCGCGGCCTCGGGGATGGCGCCGCCCTCGGCGAAGGAGAGGTTGTCAGGGAGGGGCATGAGCTGCCCGGAAGGAATCGCGACCCGGGTGGCGTGGCCTCCTCCACCGAGAAGGGCCATGACACGGGCGCCTGGCCGCCAGAGGTTGGAGCCCGTACCGATCACCCGGCCGGCGCATTCCAGGCCCGGGACCTCGCTCTCCCCCGGCGGAGGAGGATACTGACCGCGGAGCTGGAGCAGGTCGGCGTGGTTGATCCCGGCCGCCTCGACCGCGATCAGGACCTCGCCCGGCCCGGGAACCGGGTCGGGGAGGTCGCCGATGCGCGGGGAAGAGTGGCGCGGGTCGGTCGAAGGGAGAACGGCCCGCATGCCAGATCCGGGTCTCAGTGCGTCCCGACGGGTCGGACCTTCGGCAGGGCAGGCACCGGCTCGTCGGTCTTGATCGGAGTCGGCTTGAGCTCGCGCGCCGGGCGATCGAGCCCCATGCTCCCCTCCTCCAGCCAGGCGTGCTTGCCGTCCAGCACCTTGAGCGCGATCTTGTACTTGCGCACGTCGTCGTTGCTCCACAGATCCTGGAAGAGCCGGACCACCCGGCGCCGCGAGTTGCGGCAGAAGAGATCGGCCAGCTCGGCGGCGTTCTCGGCCTCGGCGTGGCCGGCCTCGCGGAAGGCCTGAGCGCGGGAGACCGTCGAAGCCATGGCGAACAGCTCGTTGGCGATGTCGACCAGGCGGAACAGGAAAGCCTGCTTGTTCTGCAGCTTGGCCTGGTGGACGATCATGCCGTGGAAGATCTGCCGCGACAGCCGGCGGGTGTTGCGCTCGCAAAAGCGCAGGTGTCCGGCCAGCTCGCCGAACTCCTGGAAGCGCGGCCACTGGCCCCAGCCCAGCCACCGGGTCGGATACCAGGAACCGTAGAAAGCGGCCATCTTCGGCAGCTCGGAAAGCTTCTCGGCCACGCTCTTCTCGGGATCGATCATGGCGCCAGCAACCTGCAGGTGCTTGTCCACGGCCTCGCGGGCCATGAACAGGTGCATGATCTCGCTCGATCCCTCGAAAATCTTGTTGATGCGGTAGTCCCGCATCATCTGCTCGACCGCGATCGGCGCCTCGCCGCGGGCCTCCAGCGAGCTCGCGGTCTCATAGCCCCGGCCGCCGCGGATCTGCATGGTCTCGTCGATGATCTCCCAGGTCCAGAAGGAGTTCCACTCCTTGCAGGCCGCGGCCTCCAGCCGGATGTCGTAGCCGCCGCGGTCCGACATCTCGGTGGCGAGCAGCGCGATCGACTCCATGGCGAAAGTGGTGGCGGCCATGTCGGCGATCTTGTGGGAGATGGCCTCGTGCTTGCCCACGGGGCGGCCCCACTGCACGCGCTCGGACGCCCACTTGCGCACGATCTCGAGGCAGAGCTTGGCCGTGCCGACGGAGCCGTTGGGAATCGACAGGCGGCCGTCGTTGAGGGTGGTGAGGGCGATCTTCAGGCCCTTGCCCTCCTCGCCGATCAGGTTCTCGGCAGGCACCCGGACGTTCTTGAAGCTGATCACCGCGTTGGCGAGCGCGCGCAGGCCCATGAAGTGGCAACGATGCTCGACCTTCACGCCCGGCCACTCGTTCTCCACGACGAAAGCGCTGATCTTCTTGTTCTTGGGATCGCGTGCCATGACCACGAGGAGCTTCGAGATGGTGCCGTTGGTGCACCAGAGCTTCTCGCCGTTGAGGATGTAGTCGCCCTCGGCGGTCTTCTCGCAGGTGGTCATCAGGCGGGCCGGATCGGAGCCCACCTGCGGCTCGGTCAAGGCGAAAGCGGAAATATCGCCCTTGGCGCAGCGCGGCAGGTACTTCTGCTTGAGCTGCTCGGAGCCGAACAGCTTGAGCGGCTGCGGCACGCCGATCGACTGGTGAGCGGAGAGCAGCGCCGACAGGTTGCCGTCCACGCTCCCCAGCATCATCATGACTTTCTGGTACTCGGCGTTGGTGAAGCCCAGGCCGCCGTATTTCTTCGGGATCTTCATGCCGAAGGCGCCGAGCTTCCGGAGGCCGTCCACGACCTGCTCGGGATACTCGCCCGTGACGTCGATCTCCACCGAGTCGACCTGATCACGCAGGAACTCCTTCATCGCCCGGTAGAACGCCGCGAACTCCGGGCTGTCCTGCTCGGCGAGCGGAAAAGGATGGATCAGGTCCAGGCGGAAGTTGCCGAGGAACATCTCGCGCAGGAAGCTCGGCTGCTTCCACTCCGTCTCGCGGGACGCCTCCGCCACCTTCCTCGACTCCAGTTCACCGATGTTCTGCAGGTCCTTGGTCGACATTGGATCATTTCCCCTTTGTTCTCATTCGGCTTTTTCCTGCAACAGGCATTCCCAGTGCGGGGCCCGATTTCTGCGGGCGAGCCTGCTACTATGCCGCACTGCGACATCATAGCAGGATAGAGACAGGGGATACAACTACGCCGCAGTGCGTCAGCGCATCGAGATGGCCACCCCGACGACGACCAGGCCCGCCCCGAGGAGGATGCGCAGAGTGAAGGGCTCGCCGAGCCAGAGAGTGCCGATCAGGACCGCCACGACCGGGGTGGCGTAGTTGATCAGGGAGAGGCTCGTGGCGGGCAAC
>DATLNC010000189.1:0-12298 GCA_035536935.1 Thermoanaerobaculia bacterium | reverse complement strand
TCACCCAGCTCATCAACAACCTGCTCGACTTCGCCAGCATCGAGTCGGGCCGCAAGAGCTACAAGTTCGAGCAGGTCGACGTCTCCGAGCTGGTCTCCGAGACCCTGAAGACGTTCGGCGTGCGGCTGCGCCAGCACGGCTTCCGCGTGGTCTTCGACGGGCCGTCCGGCTCCTCCGGAGGAATACCGCCGGTGCGCGTCGATCCCGGCGCCATCGCCCAGTCGCTCAGCAATCTGCTCGACAACGCGGTCAAGTACTCCTATCAGACAGAGAACAAGGAGATCCGCGTGGGGCTGCGGCGCGAGGGGGACTCGGTCGCAATCTCGGTGCAGGACCACGGGATCGGCATCCCGCGCGCCGAGCAGAAGAAGATCTTCGACCGCTTCCACCGCGTGGGCACGGGCCTGGTCCACGACGTCAAGGGGAGCGGCCTCGGGCTGTCCATCGTCCAGCACATCGTCGAGGCCCATGGCGGGCAGGTGACGGTCGAGAGCCGCTCGGGCGAGGGGAGCACCTTCTCCATCCTCCTGCCGATCGAAGCGGCCGGGGCGGCAGGCATGGCAACCGCCCCGGAAACCGGCCGTCCGTCTGAGGCATGACATGAGAAAAGTCCTGATCGTCGAAGACGACGAAGCGATGTCCGTCGCCCTGCGCGACGGCTTTTCCTACGAGGGGTACGACGTGGCGGTCGCGACGGACGGCGAGGCCGGGCTCAAGCTGGCCAGCGCCGATACGCCCGACCTGATCCTCCTCGACGTCATGCTGCCGAAGATGACCGGGCTCGACGTCTGCCGCCAGCTCCGCGACGGCGGCAACAACGTGCCGATCATCATGCTCACCGCCCGCGGCCAGGAGATCGACAAGGTGCTGGGCCTGAAGACCGGCGCGGACGACTACATCACCAAGCCCTTCGGGTTCATGGAGCTGCTGGCGCGGGCCGAGGCCGTGCTGCGGCGCTGCGCCATCCCCGGGCAGGCGGCGGCGCCCGATTGCTACCGCTTCGGCGACGTGATCCTCGATTTCAAGCGCCACGAGGCGAAGAAGGAGGGCTCGCCCATCGAGCTCTCGCCCCGGGAGTTCCAGCTCATGGCCTTCTTCATCCGCCACCGCGGCGAGATCGTGACCCGGGAGAAGCTCCTGGACGAGGTCTGGGACTACAACGCGATCCCCTTCACCCGCACGGTGGACATGCACATTGCCAAGCTGCGGAAGAAGGTCGAGGACGACCCCGCGGATCCCAAGCACATCGTCACGGTCCACCGGCTCGGCTACAAGTTCATGGGCTAGCCCGGCCTAGCCGGCAATGGCCTGCAGCGCCTGCCGGGTCGAGCGGAACGGCTCGGCGAGCAGCCACTCCCCATCCCGCAGCACTTCGGCGAGCACGTCCACCAGCCGCGGATCGAACTGGCGTCCGGCTTCCCGGCGCAGCTCCTCCAGCGCCGCCTCCACCGTGTTGCCCGCCCGGTACGGGCGGTCGTGGGTGATGGCGTCGAAGGCGTCCACCACCGCGAGGATGCGGGCGCCCTCCGGGATCTCTTCGCCGCGGAGACCGAAGTAGCCCGGGTACTTCACCCCGTCGCGGGTGCCGTCCCAGCGCTCCTGGTGGTAGCGGATCAGGGGGTCGACCTCGCGCAGGACCTCGACGTCCCGGATGATCTTCAGGCCGATCTCCACGTGCTGCTCCATCACCTCTTTCTCTTCCGCGGTGAGGCCGCCCGGCTTGTTGAGGATGGCCTCGGGCACGCCGATCTTGCCCACGTCGTGGAGCATGGCGCCGTAGCGCAGAAGGCGGAGCCGGCGCTCGTTGTAGCCGAGCCTGCGGCCGACCAGGACGGAGAGGTGGGCCACGCGCTGGACGTGCCCCTCGGTCGTGGGGTCCTTGGCGTCGATGGCAGCGGCCAGAGAGGCGACGGTGCGCTCGAAGTCGCGCTCGAGCTGGGCCTCGTTGGCGCGTACCCGGTCCAGCAACCGCCGGTGGCGCCCGGCGAGCCAGCCGCCGGTGAGGGCGAAGAGCATGAGGATGCCGACCGTGGTGTACGCGGGCGCCAGCACCTGGACCACCGTGGCGGGCTCTCCACGCGTGCCGGACAGGAGGACGGCCATGTAGGCCGTGCAGGCGAAGGAGCTCACGAGGATCGCCGGTCCCGCGCCGCCCTCGAGAGCGGCCATGCCGATCGGGATCACCAGCGGGATGGCAAGCCAGTGCGGGAAGCCCAGGCTCAGCCGGTCCACGACCAGGATGGCCAGCGCTGTCAAGGCTACCAGGACGGCGCACCAGCGCGGCTTCCGGACGCCGCGCAGCCATTCGCGCAGCATCTCCCGGTCGGGGTCGGTCAGCAGCACCTCGGGCCGCAGGGCCAGGAGCAGGGGCAGCCCGAGCACCAGCGCCGCTGCCAGGTCGCTCGTCCACCAGAGGAAGAAGTCGTTCGCCGCCGGCCGGAGCTGCCCGGGCGACCGTCCAAGCCAGACGAAGGCGAAGGTGCCCACCGCGGCAGAGGCCAGATTGTTGATCACCCCGCCGTAGTCGAAGACCCGGCGCAGGCGGACACCCGTCCCACCGTCCGGATGGCGCAGGACCCAGGCGGGGATGGCGGCGCTCAGGCCGTTGGCCAGGCCGAAGAGGAGAAGGGCGGGGATGCTGTCGGCCGCTCCCCAGGGAAGGACGATCACCCCCAGCACCACGCCCGCCACCCCCCAGGGTCCGAAGGCGGCGCCGGCCGCGAGCGAGATACCCGCGGGTGGGAAGAAGAACGAGAGCCCATGCGGCAGGCTGAAGACCGCCGAGGCGCGGCTGGCCAGCGCAAAGGCCAGTGCCGTTGCGGCGAGTTGAGCAGCGCGGACGGTGAGACGGGGCATCTTCCCGAGGCCCTCCGGGATCGCCACCGGGGCGATTACTGCCTGAGACTTCTGAACGACGTGCCCCTCTTCTATACCCCCGGCGAGCCGGCGTCAAGTGAGATGTCCGGGTACGGCCCGAACGCTGCACTTCCCAGATAGGGAACCGGGCCATGCTATTCTCTCTATGGGTAATTTGTTTTTTTGTTTGCGATGATGATCCCTACAGGCCGTTCCAGAGTTTTTCGTTCGCGCAGCCGGAACTTCTGAAGCCTGAGCACTTCCGCGGGCACGGGGCCATGGAGGCCCCGGCGAACCCTCGGAGAGGAGGATTGCCATGTCCCGCAATTCGTATCGTGGTTTCACCCTCGCCCTCGTCCTGATCGTCGGCCTCGGAATGGCCCTCCCGGCTGCCGCCAGGCCGGCGGAGAGGATCGTCGCCGTTCAGGAGGGTCTGCTGGAGCGGCTCTGGAACTGGGTAGAGCATCTATGGTCCGGCGGCACGCAGCCGGACAAAGGCCCACGCCCCGCAACCGCGGCGGCCGGGGGGGGCGGCTGCGATCGCGGAATCCTCATCGATCCGAACGGCAGTCCCTGCAACGGCTGAGGGCGTGCCACCCTGGGGCGGAGGGCCGGCCCGCCCCAGGGAACCTTGACGACATGCGCTGTGGTTTGTGAGAGAATGAGAGGGGTTTGTTTTATTTTCTTTTGGGAGGGATGATGGCTGGAGAGCGCATCCACCACCCACGCGCCGCCGACTTGGAAGCTTTTCTCCTGGGCCAGCTTCGGCCCAGGGAGGCTGCCCGTGTGATAGCTCACCTGCTGACCGGCTGCGCGAGTTGCCGCAAGCAGATGGAGCCACTGGCGGGCGTCGTTCTGACCCCGAACCTCGTCCCCGACGAGCCCGTCGAGGTCGGCTCCGAGTACGACTTCCCGCTGTTCCGTGCCTTTGCCGCAGCGCGGCGCTACGCCGCGTGCCTCGCTCGCGAGCAGCGCGAGGCTGAGCGCGACCGGGAGGATCCGCCCCTGCGGGAGGTTCCGCGGCCCGGGGCACTGGGTGCCGGGTCGTCGGCCGAGCGCGACTGGGAACGCTGCGAGCAGATCCTGGCCCGATCCCGGGAGCTGCGCCAGGGCGAACCCGAGGCGAGGGTTGCCGCAGCCTCCTTGGCGGTTGGCCTGGCCGAAGGGATCGCTCCAGCCTTCCGCGGACCTCACCAGCTCGCCGATTTGCAGGCCCGGGCCTGGGCCCAGCGCGGAAACGCCCGTCGCATCGCGGACGACCTGCCCGGCGCCGAGGCTGATCTTGCGCACGGGTTGGAGCGGGCCGGCCAGGGCACCGGCGACCCCCGGCTCCTGGCGCGCCTGCTGGACCTGACCGCCTCACTGCGCACGGACCAGCGGCGGTTCGATGAGGCCGCTCAGCTCCTCGACTGGGTGTACGGCATTCACCGGGACCTTGGGGAGAGCCATGAGGCCGGGCGAGCGCTGATCAGCAAGAGCAACGCGGTTGCTTACGCCCTCGACGTCCAGTCCGCGGTGCGCCTCCTTGGCGAGGGGCTGGCCCTGATCGACGCCGAGCGGGACCCGAAGCTCGTCCTGGCCGCCGTGCACAACCTGCTGGCCCATTTGGTGGATGAGGGAAAAATCGCTGAGGCCCGGGGAGTCTTCCTTCAGAGCCGCGCCCTTTATCTGGCCCATGGCGGACCGATCGAACGGCTCAAGGCGCGATGGCTGGAAGGCCGTATCGCTTCCGGCCTGGGCGATCACATAGAGGCGGAGCGCTCGTTCCAGGACGTCCGCTCGGGCTTCGCAGAGGCCAGCCTTCCCTACGACCTGGCTCTGGTTTCCCTCGACCTCGCGGCTCTCTGGCTGGAGCAAGGGCGCACCCAGGAGATCCGGGCACTGCTCGACGAGACCGTGACCATCTTCCAGACACGAGGTATCCGGCGCGAGGCCATCGCAGCCCTGCTCATGCTGCGGGAAGCCATTGGGAGGGAGCGTGCCACCGCAGTCCTGCTGCGCACCGTCGCCTCCGAGCTGCAACGCTTGGAGAGCGAGCCCGTCTCCCAGGCAGGCTAGTTTTCCGGCTTTCGACTGGCCAGGGCGGCCTGGACGGCGCCCTGCACCAATCTCTCCAGGTCGTCCATCCCGACTTCCGGCTTCGGCGCCGCGGGCTCGCAACCCACACCCAGTGCCGTGAGGCGCTGGCGCAACTCGTCGAGCCGCACTGTCACACCGGCCTGACTGGCGTCCAGATACAAAGTCTGAAAGAAAAGGACAGGCTCGATCTCGAGGATCCGCAGGATGGCCAGGATGTGCCGGAGCTTCAGTTCCACCCGGCCCGAAAGGAGACGTCCGACGTAGCCCGGCGCGGCCTCCAGCCGCTTCTCCAGTTCCTCACTGGACGTCCCCGTCGCCTGGATCATGGCTTCCAGCAGCTTCGCCGCCCGGCGGACTTCGTCGTCGATCGTCATATTCAGGACAGGCCGGAACTCCGCTTGCGGCCGTGCGTTAAGTCTAGGTCGGATGCCCAGACCCGTCGAGGGTCTCGAAAGGACCATATGGGAACGCTCGCCTCGGACCTTCGCACGTCCCTCCGCTCGCTGGCAAACCGGCCGGCGTTCACGGCGGTGGCCTTGCTCACGCTGGCGCTCGGGATCGGCGCCAACTCCGCGATCTTCAGCGTCGTCCACGCCGTGCTGCTCCGCCCCCTCCCCTACGGCGAGCCGGAGCGGCTGATCTGGGCCACCAACGTCCTCCCGGACTTCGGCGCGGAGATGCTGCCCGCCGCCGACTACCTGGAATGGCGGGACGGCAGCCGGACGCTCGAATCGGTGGCCGCCTACGACGACGGCACGAGCTTCACTCTCACCGGCGCCGAGCGGCCCGAGCGCATCCGGGGGGCGCGGGTCACCGCCAGCTTCCTGCCTACTCTTCGGGTGCAGCCGGCCCGGGGGCGCGGCATCCTTCCCCAGGAGGAACGCCTGAACGGCGGGCGGGTTGCGGTCGTGAGCGACCAGTTCTGGCAGCGGCTTTTCGGGGATGCTGCATTCGAACCGAAACCGCTGGAGCTCGACAACCAGACCTTCACGGTGGTGGGCGTGCTCCCCCGCGGCTTCCTCTTCCCGCGCAACCCGGAGGTGGACGTGCTTGTGCCGCTCGCCCTGGACGAGACGGTCGAACGCGGGCGGCAGCAGATGTCGATCGTCCAGATGATCGGCCGCCTGAAGCCGGGCGTTTCCCTCGCTCAGGCCCATGCCGAGCTCGACGGGATCCAGACCCGGTCCGAGAACGATGCCATTGCGAGAGCACTGCGGGCAGAAGTGAATCCGGCACCGCGAGGACCGCAGGGCCCCCAAGGACCCCAGGGACCGCCGCCTGCCGGCACAGGCGGCAGCCAGATCACGATCAGGATCGGTGGTGGCCCTGGAGGGCCGGGTGGTCCCGGAGGACCCCGGCCTCGCCTGCCCGAATCGATCCTCAAAAGCACGAGCCTGCGGGAACGGCTGGTCGGAGACATCCGGCCGGCGCTACTGACGCTGCTCGGCGCGGTAGGCTTCGTGCTCCTGATCGCCTGCGCCAACGTCGCGAACCTGCTGCTCGCCCGGGCCACGACCCGGCGGCGCGAGATCGCGATCCGGGCGGCGCTCGGCGCCGGACGCGGGCGCATCGCACGACTGCTGCTCACGGAGAGCGCGCTCCTCGGTCTCCTGGGGGGCGTCTTGGGACTGGTTCTGGCGCTGGCCGCGGTCCGGCCGCTGGTTGCCCTGATGCCCGCCGGCCTGGCGCACGGCCTCTTCCGCCAGGTGGAGATCGGGATCGACGCTACCGTGCTCGCCGTTACCCTCGCGGTCTCCCTGGGGACCGGGCTCCTGTTCGGGCTGGCTCCGGCGCTCTCCGCGTCCCGGCCCGACCTCCAGGACCCGCTCAAGGAGGGGGGCCGCGGCCGTTCCGGCGCCGCCCGCGGCCTGCTCGTCGCGGCCGAGGTCGCCCTGGCCGTCGTGCTGCTGGTCGGCGCCGGGCTGCTGCTGCGCAGCTTCCTCCGCCTGCAGGCGGTCGATCCAGGCTTCCGGGCGGAGCGGGTGCTCACGCTGGCGGTAGATCTCGGATCCGAGAGCTACCCCTCGCCGGCGTCGCAGGCCAACTTCTTCGGCGAGCTTGCCCGCAGGGTGCGCGCGCTCCCCGGCGTCGAGTCGGTCTCGTTCGGCGACTCGATGCCGCTCACCGACATCGGCATGATCCGCCGCGGCTTCCAGGTCGAGGGACGGCCGCCCCTGCCGCCCGAGGAGCAGCCCGAGGTGGCGGTCACCACGGTGGGACCCGACTACTTCAGCACCCTCGGTGTCCGGATCGTCAGCGGCCGGGGCTTCGACGAGAGGGACAGGGAGGGCAGCCTTCCCGTCGCGGTGGTCAGCGAGAGCCTGGCCCGCCACTTCTGGGGGGAGGAAAACCCCGTGGGCCGGCGCTTCCAGGCGGGCAGACAGGGGATGCAGACTGTCGTGGGCGTGGCGGCCGACGTGAAGCACGAAGGTCTGGAGGCGGCCACGCAGCGCGCCCAGATGTACCGCCCCTTCCTGCAGGAGCCGCGGCCGTTCGGGTTCCTGGCCGTGCGCACCCGGAGCGACCCGGCGGCGCTGACCCCCGCCGTCCGGAGCGAGGTTCTGGCCCTCGACGGCAACCGGCCGGTCTACGACGTCGCCACCATGGAGGAGCGGCTCGCGACGTCCGTGGCCGACCGCCGGTTCAACCTGCTGCTCCTCGGCCTCTTCGCCCTGGTGGCGCTGGTGCTGGCCGCGGTGGGGCTGTACGGCGTGCTGGCCTACGCGGTCAGCGAGCGGACGCACGAGATCGGCATCCGCATGGCGCTCGGCGCCCGGCGCGAAAGCGTGCTGGGGCTGATCCTCCGGCAGGGGGTGACACTGGTCGCGGCCGGGCTTGCCGCGGGGCTCCTCGCCTCGCTGCTCCTCGGCCGGGTGCTCGCGGGCTCGCTCTACGGCGTGCCGTCCACCGATCCGGTGACCTTCGCGGCCATCCCGCTCGCGCTATTGGCGGTAGCGGTGCTGTCGTCATGGCTGCCCGCGCGGCGGGCGACGCAGGTCGATCCGACGGTGGCTTTGAGACAGGACTAGGTCAGATCGTCGATCCAGATCACGTGCCGTGCGAAGGGGGTGTTGCGGAGAAGATCCATGAGCCGGGGGTCCGCGGTGACCACGGGGCAGCCGGCCTGCATGCCGAGCGTCAGGTAGAAGGCATCGTGGAGGCCGATCCCCTCGCGGAGGGAGAGTGAAAGGGCCTGTTGCGCGAGGTCGGAGGAGGCCTTCACCTCGATCGGGGCCTTGCGGAGCGCCTCCAGCACCCGCTCGGCCGTGCCGAGGTCGATCTCCCCGCGCCGGACCCGCTCGCGCACCAGGACTGCCATTTCCATGTGCAGGAGGTCCGGCGCGACGAGCTCGATCTTGGCGATCTCCAGCAGCGACTCGGCGACCTCGGTGTGCTCCTCGGGGAAGTACCACTGGGCCGCCACGCTGGCATCCACCACGTAGCGCCTCATCGCCGCTCCCTCTCCTGCCGCAGGAGCCCCGCGCTGGCGGTCAGGCCACGGCCGATTCCCTCGCGGATGCGCCGCGCCTGCACCAGGGCCCGAACGCGCGAGAAACCCAGGGTATCTTCCAGGACGGTCTTCGCCTCGGTCTCGATGTCGCGCCCGCGCAGATCCGCGCGCCGGCGCAGTTCCTCCATGACCTCAGGATCGACATCGTGCAGGATCAGATGCGCCATGGGGTAATCCTACCCCAGATGCGAAGAGCAGGGGACGGAAACGGGCCCGGCCGAAGCTCTACCGGGCCTCGGACATGGCGGCCTGGAAGCTCTCCCGCCGGAGGGCGCTCCAGGTATCGGCGACGGAGCCTTCCACCCGCGAGAACACCCTATCGTAGGCTGCCGGGACGACATCCGGGCGCATCAGCGCCACGAGCTTGCGGGAGCAGAAACTGCAGCCTTGCAGGAGATGACAGACCAGAGACCGGTTCTCCGCCGGCGTGCTCTTGCCGAACGCGAACCGCTCCAGGCAACTTTCGGAAACCGGGTGATCCATGATGTCCTCCGCGCTACGGATGTCTTCCTCACTTGCGTCACCGAGACGCTCGTACCCGGAATACGCAAAGTTCTTGCCAGCCCCCTCTCCGGAGGAGTTTCCGACCCGCAACGACGAGAAATGACTTAGGAGCTGACAAAAAATAGAAGATTGACTATCGATGCAGTAGCTCGCGCAGGCGGGGGAGAGGGCTGGGGAGAGGGGGATGGGTCAATTAGTTCGGGAGCGCCGAGGTGTCTCCTACGCTCGCCATTCTCCCTGCCGGATTGGTATAGGTGATGCTCCGGCCTGTCTGAGTATCCACGACGGTGATCTGGTACTCGACGTTGGTCAGCGCGCCGTAGAAGACCCAGAAGTGGCCGTTGAGCGGCGTGCCGTCGAGCACCTTGACCACGACCTCGATGTTGCTCGACTGGAAGAACCAGAAGGTGCCGGTATCCGAGGTCAAAGGCACGGCCTGCCCCGCCCCCTGATTGCCCTGGGTCTTCCAGGAGAGGGAGACGCGGAAGCGGCCGTTCAGGCAGAGGTCGGTAGGGCCGGGCACACAGGTGGCGGCCTGGGCGGTTTTCAGCTCCAGAGGCAGCTCCAGAGGCAGCTCCAGCGGCCTGGATACCCCCTCGCCGACCATGGCCGCCGCGGTGCTGTTGGCCGCAAAGGCGCCCGTATCCGCTGCGCTGGCCATCTTGCCGGCGGGGTTCGTGTAGGTGCGCACCCGGCCGGTCGCCGTGTCGGTGATCCTCAAGGTGTACTGGACGCTGCTGAGCGAACCGAAGAACACCCAGAAGCTGCCGTTGACGCCGCGGCCGTCCAGCACCTTCACCACCAGCTCGACGTTGGCTGGGTCGAAGAACCAGAAGTAGCCCGTGTCGTTGGTCAGGGAGACGGCCCGGCCCGTGCCGGCATTGCCCTGGAAATCCTTCCACGACACCTCGGCCACGAAACGATCGCCGTTCAGGCAGAGGGAAGGGCCGGAGGTGCAAGAGGAGACGGAGATACGGGCGGAGTCCACGGGGCTACCGTCCACCGAAAGCGCCTGGTCGCCGCCCGCGGTCACCTCCAGCAGCCCCGCCTTGGCGGACAGGTTCCGGCCGGCGAGCGTGGCCGCGCGCCCGCTCCAGGCGTAGGCCAGGAAAGACTTCCCTCCCGCGCCAGGCGCGCCGGCCCCGAGGAACGGCGGCACCGCCAGCACCGTGCCGAGCCGAGGAGCGCTCGAGAGACGCACGTTGGTGCCGTCGCTCTTGCTCGGGAGGCTGTTGAGCTGCTCGACGCTGATGCCACCGAAACCGTTGGAATTGCTGCCATAGACGCTGGTTCCCGGGAAGAACTGGTTGGCGTGGTAGCGCACCCCATTGACCAGCCCCCCGCCCGGGTTGCTGTCCCAGACCGCGATCCCTCCGTTGCCGCTGAAGAACGAGCCGGATACGAGACCGCCGACGTTTCTGGGAAAGCTGGGGTGGGTCAGCGGGTTGGTGTAGATCGCGGAGCCCTGGGACCCGGAGGCCTGATTGCCGAGGAAGGTGGACCCCGCGATCTGTGCCGAGGAGCCATGGAGGAAGACTCCGCCCCCGAACTGCGCCGAATTGTTCGCGAACGTGGTGCCGGAGATCACGCCGGTCGAGTCGCGCTCGAGGGCCAGGCCCCCGCCGGCGATCTGGGCGTGCGAGTCCATCACCAGCGAGTCTTCCATGAGCAGGTCCACGAGCACGGCCTGGATCGCACCGCCCGTACCTGCGCCCCCCAGGGGGGCCGCGGCCACGTCGCAGTCGGAGAACACGGTGCGCCGCATCTCCACCCGCGCCCGGTTCTCCTCCAGGGTACCGGCGGCCGGGACCCCGTTCTGTCCGAAGGCGCGGCTCTCATCCCCCCCGGCCAGCACGCATCCGCCCGTGTGCGCCACCGTGCCGCCTCCCTGGAACAGGGTGTCGGAAAGGATCAGCCGGGCGGACCGCCGGTTGATTGCACCGAAGCCGGTCGAGGAGTCCGCAAAGTCGGGGGAGCTGACGAAGATCGCGCCGCCGGCCCCGGTTGCGACGCCGGTAAGCGGCGCCCGATTGCCCTGGAACCAGGAGCCGCGCACGTCCGTGACCGCCCGGTAGTTGTCGATGGCGCCGCCGAACTCGGCCACGTTGGCCGTGAAGACCGACGAGTCGACCTCCAAAGTGGACTGGTCCTCGACATGGATGGCTCCTCCCGTGGTCGCGGTGGGAGACGGGATGGTCCCGCCCGCCGAGTTGGCGATGAAGGTCGAGCGGCTCACCTGCACCAGGGTCTTCGGCGTCGAGACCGGGTCGATCCAGCGGCCGTAACCGTAAATGGCGCCGCCGACCCAGCCGGCCTGGTTGCCCTGGAAGCGGGTGCCCGAGACGCGCAGGGTCGAGTCGAGCAGATAGATGCCGCCGCCCGCGGACGCGGCCTTGTGTCCCGGCAGGTTGACCCGGTTGTCCGTCAGCTCGCCGCCCTGGACGGTCACGGTCGAGACGATCGCCTCGATGGCGCCGCCCCGGTTAAGCGACGAGTTATTCCGGAAAACCGTGCCCGAGAAGGTTGCATCGCTCCCCTCCAGGACTCTGACAGCACCTCCTCCGCTCGTGTTGCCCGTGGCCGTGTTGCTCTCGAAGACGCAGCCCACGAACCGGGCTTCGGCGGCGCTCAGGGTGACCCCGCCGGCGTAGCCCTCGGTGAGAGAGGCGCCGTTGCGGAAGGTGATCCCCTCGAAAGTGACCAGCTTGCCCCGGCCGCGCTGGCCGTTCTCGTAGCGGAGGAGGAGGTTGACTCCCCCGCCGTCGAGCACCACGGCCCCCGCGGCGCGCACGGTAAACCCCTTGCGCTCGTTGGAGATGACGAAGCCGCGCGGCGGAGTCGCGTAGGTGTTCGCCGCGAGCTCGATCACCCCGCCGTCGGCCACGGTATTGATGGCGGCCTGAACGTCCTTGGCGTCCTGGGGAACGCGGACGAGCTGCGGAGCGGCGACAACCGCGGACGGGAGGATCAGGACGGCCGCGATCGCAAGCCGAAGGGAACCACGCATGGACGTTCCTCACCGGGACAGCCCGGACGTTAGAAAGATCTATGCAGATTTTAGCATTGGCCAGGCCAGAGGAACGCCCAGGGGAGGGTTGCTGCCCCGGCCGGAACCCCGGCCGGGGCCCACTCAAGGTCTAACTAGCGCTCGTTCCTCTCGGATTCCCGGTCGTGGATGGAGCGCTCCTGCTCGGAGGCTACGCCGGTATGGCCGAAGGCCCCTTCTACCGGGGCGGTAGCGGGCATCGGATCGATGTCGTAGCGCGTGGTGTCCTTTTTCTGGGAGTCGGAACGCACGCCTCGCTTGCTGCTCTGATTGGCCATCGTGTTCCTCCACGGGTTGGCAGA
>DATLNC010000188.1:0-19942 GCA_035536935.1 Thermoanaerobaculia bacterium | reverse complement strand
CCGCCTGGGGTTGAAACCCCAGGCTAGACGGGTACAGCCCCTCCCGGGGCTGGGCTCCGCCGCTCATTCCAGCTCGAAGAGCGGATCGCCCCCTTCGACGGCCTGCCCGGATTGGACATGGATCTTGACGAGGGTGCCGTCGTGCTCGGCCCGGATCTCGTTCTGCATCTTCATGGCCTCCAGCACCACGATGCCCTGGCCGGCGGTCACGGCCTCACCCTCCTGGGCCAGGATGGCTACGACGCGGCCCGGCATGTAGGCCGTGACCTTCTCGTTGCGCCGCCTGCCCTTGCCGCTATTGCTCTTTGCCGCGAGGTGGGTGAGCGGATCGGTCACCGAGACCAGGCAGGCACTCGAATGCGTGCTCACCCGGTAGGCATCTCTTTCCGGACGGACCGCGACTTCATGTTGGGAGCCGTCGATCCTCAGGCTCCGGAGGCCGGCTCGGGCCGTGGCGGCATCCACCTGGTAGGTGCGCTCGCCGATGGTGACTTCGTATCCGGTGCCGTTCCGGCGCACCTGGACCCGCTCTTCCCGTTCGCCGCGGCGGACGATCAGGTCCACGATCCATCCCTCTGAATTTCGCGGCGGCCAGCCGTGCCCCAGCGGGAGCGGAGGCCAGGCGCGGACCCGGACGCCTCGGTGCGGTTGGCGCGCTCGTGGTGGTCGAGGGCGGCGGCGATGAGCGGCAGGTCGTCTTCCACGTCTTCCAATTGCTGGGGCGGCTGCAGCTCGCCCGATTCGAGCTTGCGGTCGAGCATGGCGATGTCCATGTTGCCGGAGCGGAAGTCGGGATCGGCGAGCAGCGCCTGGAAGAGCGGCTTGGTGGTGCGGATCCCTTCGATCCGCAGCTCGGCGAGAGCGCGGCCGAGGCGGTCGAGCGCCCGCGGCCGGTCCGCGGCCCAGACGATCAGCTTGGAGAGCATCGGGTCGTAGTGGATCGACACCTCGGAGCCTTCGTAGACCCCGGCATCGTTGCGGATGCCCGGCCCTTCCGGCCAGCGGAGCAGCTCGATGCGGCCCGGAGACGGGGCGAAGCGCTGCCAGGGATCTTCGGCGTAGAGCCGGACCTCGACGGCATGGCCCCGCGGTTGGACGTTCTCGAACTCCGGCCCCAGCGGCTCCCCCTGCGCCACCCGGATCTGCCACTGGACGAGGTCGATCCCGGTCACCAGCTCGGTGACGGGGTGCTCGACCTGGATGCGCGTGTTCATCTCCAGGAAGAAGAAGTCCCCGTTGCGGTCGAGGAGGAACTCGCAGGTGCCCGCGTTCGTGTAATTCACCGCCGAGGCTGCCCGGACCGCGGCTTCGCCCATCCGGCGGCGGAGGCCGGCGTCGACGACGGGCGAGGGCGCCTCTTCCACGACTTTCTGGTGCCGTCTCTGGAGGGAGCACTCGCGCTCGCCCAGGGAGACGATCCGGCCGTGGAGGTCGGCCATGATTTGAATCTCCACATGGCGGGGCTCGACGATGTACTTCTCCAGGTAGACCGAGTCGTCGCCGAAGCTCGCCCCGGACTCGGAGCGGGCATCGCGGTAGGCGGCGGGCAGATCGGCGGGGGTGTCGATCCGGCGCATGCCCTTGCCCCCGCCGCCGGCAGCGGCCTTGAGCATCAGGGGATAGCCGATCGTCTCGGCCGCGGCCTGGGCGCTCTCGAGGTCGGGCAGCGGATCGCGCCCTCCGGGGACGACCGGCACGCCGGCATCCATCATCAGCCGGCGGCTCTCGACCTTGGAGCCCATGGCTTCGATGCTTTCCGGGGATGGGCCGATGAAGGTCACGCCCGCCTCGCGGCAGAGGCGCGAGAATGCGGCGCGCTCCGATAGAAAGCCGTAGCCGGGGTGGATGGCGTCGGCGCCGATCTCGACCGCGAGCTGGACGATGGCTTCGGTCCGCAGGTAGCTCTCCCGCGACGAGGCGGGGCCGATGGGCCAGGCTTCGTCGGCGAGCAGCACGGGGAGGCCGAGGCGGTCGGGCTCGGAGTAGATGACCGCGGAGCGGATCCCCATCTCGCGGCAGGCGCGGATCACCCGCACGGCGATCTCGCCCCGGTTCGCGATGAGGACCTTCCTGATGGCAGTCATAGGGTTGGGTATCTTACAGCGCTTCTGCGCCCTCCCCACCAAGCCAGGGCGGGGAGGAGGGCGAGGCCCAGCGCGACGCCGTAAAAGGAGTGGGCCAGAGGGCGGCGGTCGATCCGGAAGACGACCTTGTGCCGGCCGGCGGGGACCTCCAGGCCCAGGCGATAGAGATTGGCGGGCACGATCTCCACGGGTTTGCCGTCGATCTCCGCTTCCCAGAGGTGGGTCGAGCGCTGGACGACGAGGAAGCCCCCGCCGGAGCCGGCGGTCACGTCCAGCTCGATCCGCTCGGGTCCCTCTTTCATCCTGTGGACCGTTCCCCCGGATCTCGGGAGGGGAGGCCCTTCGCCGGGGATGACGGCATCGGCTCGGGCGTCGAAATTCGGGCCGCTGAGGGTCTGATAGGCGGAGTTCAGGTGCGGAGCGCGGATCACCCTCCGGGCGAGGAAGGCCAGAGGCGCGTGGTCCATGACTTCATAGATATAGAGGGTCTGCCCGAAGCTCGGGACCTGCGCCGCCAGCCGGGCGCGCGGCTGGGGCGGATCGAGCGGATGGTTCATGAGCAGGCGGTGGACCCCCCAGGCCGCGAGCAGGCGGAGGCGTTTGGCGTTGTCGTCCTTGGCTCCCTTGACGGCGCCCTCGGCCATCCGGGCGAGGAAGGTGTCGAGCCCCTCGGCCGAGGAGTTCAGCTCATACCGGCGCCCCCGCATCGAGCCGGTGAACGGATAGAGCTCGTAAAAGGCGCGGCGCTCCATCCAGTGCGCGCCGCGGCTCGGGAAGTTCCCCTGCTTCAGGGTCGAGGGGCCGAACAGGTAGTTGAAGTCGGCATGGACGATCGGCACCCCGGCCGGAACGTGCTCGAGCGCGGGTGGAGGCGGGAGGCGGTACGGGACCACCGCGTCGATCGGGTAGAGGGGGCGCAGGAGCAGGAGCTGGACGACAGCATGAAACGCGAGCAGCAGCGCGCCCCCGGCGACCGGACGACGGCGGCCGATGCGCGCCAGGATGGCGAGCACAGCGATGGAAATCAGCGAGATCAGGCAGAGCCCGGCCCAGCGCAGCCGCTCGTTGGGCACGTAGCCTTCGGGGACGAACCCGGCCATCCACGCTTGCGCTCCAGTGGCGTTGAAGGAGAGGAAGGCCCAGAGCCCGCCCAGGATCAAAGCCAGGACCAGGAGGGCGAGAGCAAAGCGGCGCCTTGCCCGGGCGCGTTCATCTTCCTCGCCGAAGAGAAGCCGCTGGAATCCGATCCCGCAAAGGAGCGCCGCGCCCATCGCGACCGGCAGCCAGAACTTGACCGGATAGCGCAGGGAGCCGCGGCCGGAAAGGCCGAAGAGCCACTCCGCGATGGGGTTGAACCGTCCAAGGGAGAGGAACAGGCCGGCGGCGATGCCTCCCCAGGCCCACCAGGCTGCTTTTCCCCGAGGCCGGCCCGAAGCAGCGAAGAGTGCCAGAGCCAGCAATCCCGGGTAGAGGGAGAGGTAGTACGGAGGGAAGCCGGTGAAGAAGCGGCTCCCCCAGAAGCCTCCGGGTCCGATGAGGTCGGGGCGTCCGAAGAGGAAGGGGAGCAGCCACTCGGCGGCCTGGCGGGGGTCGAAGCTCGCGATGGTGGCGGCCTCGGCCGTGTAGCCCCGATGGCCGCGGAAGGAGAGCGGGAGGATGCGCTGGAACTCGACGAGCTGGGGGAGGGCCAGGAGAGTGCCGACGGCCACGGCGGCGGCGAGCAGGGCCCTCACCCCCAGCCCCTCTCCCAGCCGCACGCCCGGACCCCCGGGAGAGGGGGGCGCGTGACGCCCCAACTCCTCGCCATTCGTCTCCGCTCCGTTTCCGGAAATCGAAGCCTCAGTTGGAGAAGAGTTCTCCGAAGCCGCCCTCCCCTCTCCCGGGGGTCCGGGTGTGCGGCTGGGAGAGGGGCCGGGGGTGAGGGCTGCCAGCACCCCCGCCAGCAAAGCCATCAACGGATCACCCCCCAGCAACAGCAACCCCCAGAGCACCGCCACCACCCAAACCATCCCCCTCCGTCCCTGAAGAAATCGCAAGCAGGCCGCCACCAAAGCAGGAGCAAGAGTCACCCCCGCGATCAGGTTGTAGAACGACAGGTGCGAGAGATAGAAGCCGCTCAAAGTCCAGCAAGCCGCCGCCGCCCACGAAGCTTCTCGCCGCAGACCCCAGGCGCGGGCCATCCAGTAGAAAGCCAACGGCGCCAGAAACAGATGAATCCAGAAGTGGGCATTCAACGCCCAGAAAGTGTTGCCCACCAGATAGAGAACGTTGTCCGGGTAGAAGGGGACGGCGTTCGGGTTTCCGGCCAGGGGCTGGCCGCCGGCCCGGTAGGGGTCGATCAGCGGGAAATAACCTTCCCGCATCGCAGCGGCCTGGGTCTGCTTCATGGGGAAGTGGGTGTTGAGCACGTCCCGCAGGTAGAGCGTCCCGGTGCCCCGGACGAGGGGAGCGGCGAGCAGGAGGAGCAGCAGCCCGAGCAGGGGAAGGGCGTAGAGGGCGAGCGTGCGCCGTGAAGATTCCTCTTGGTTTTCCATGCGAACCGGTCTCTTCCCCTTAGATCCCCTTAGAATACCGCGCTGTGATCCGTCCCCTGGTCCGTTCGCTCCGGCCCAGTCAGTGGGCCAAGAACCTGTTCGTCCTCGCTCCGGCCGTGTTCGGCGGCCTCTTGATGAACGAGCAGGCCGTGGCGCGCGTGGCGCTGGCGCTGCTCGCCTGCTGCTTCGCGTCGAGCGCGGTCTACCTCGTCAATGACCTCCGCGACCGGGAGGAGGACCGCCTGCATCCTCTCAAGCGGCACCGTCCCCTCGCGGCCGGGACGCTCTCGGTGCAGGCCGCGGTCGGGGCCGTCGTGGTCCTGGCCGGAGCGGCGGCGGCGATCTCGGCGAGCCTGGGGCTCTCCTTTGCGCTGATCCTCGGCGGCTATCTTCTCCTGAATCTGCTCTACACGCTCTGGCTCAAGCACATGGTGATCCTGGACGTGATGTCCATCAGCATGGGCTTCGTGCTGCGGGTGGAGGCCGGGGGCGAGGCGTCCGGGGTGGAGGTGTCGCGCTGGCTCTTCCTCTGCACCACGTTCCTGGCTCTCTTCCTCGCCTTTTCGAAGCGCCGGCACGAGATCACGCTGCTCGCCGGAGCCGCCGCGGGGCAGCGCCGGGTGCTCGACCAGTACAGCCCCGCCTTCCTGGACCAGATGATCAACGTGGTGACGGCCTCGTCGGTCGTCTCCTACGCCCTCTACGCGGTCGCTCCCGAGACGGTGCAGAAGTACAACACGTACGACCTCGTCTACACCATCCCCATGGTGCTCTACGGGATCTTCCGCTATCTCTACCTGATGTACCAGCAGCCGGGCGAGCGCAATCCAACGGAGGCGATTCTCAGAGATCCGCCGTTCCTCATCAACATGATGCTCTGGGGCCTGGCCGTGTTCTGGATCGTATACGTCCGGTAGGCCATGCGCATCCTCCAGGTCGTCGTCCGCTTCTTCCCCTATGTCGGCGGCGTAGAGAACACCGTCTACCACCTGGCCCGGCGGCTCAAAGCGCGCGGACATGAGGTGCGGGTGGTCTGCGCGGACGAGCCCGAGGGATCGCCGGCGGAGGTCGAGGGCATCCCGGTCGTGCGCCTCCCCTGGCGGTTCAAGGTCGGCAACACCAATCTGGCGTTCGGGCTCTGGGAGGCTCTGCGGGCGGAAAAGGCGGACGTGATCCACGCGCACCTTCCGACCGCTTTCTTCATCGACATGGCGGCGGCGGTTTGCGAGGTGTCGGGGATTCCGATGGTGCTGACCTACAACAACGACCTGGTCGGCGAGGGGATCAAGGGGATGCTCGCCGACCTGTACAACCGGCACCGGCTCCCGAAGGTGTTCGCGGCGAGCGACCGGATCGTGATCACGAATCCCCTCTACCCTTCGCAGTCTCCTTTCCTGGACCCTGCCGATCCCAAGCTGGTCTACATCCCATGGGGGGTGGATGAGGAGCGGTTCCAGCCCCGGCCGGAGCCTTCGGGTCCGATGACGGTGGGATTCCTGAGCCTGCTCGACGAGCACCACCGATACAAGGGATTGGAGGTGCTTCTAAAGGCGTTGGCCGAGATGCCCGAAGTGCGCCTGCGGGTTGGGGGATCGGGGCGGGAGCTCGACTGGTACAGGGAGCGGGCCAAGGCTCTGGGAAACCGGGTCGAGTTCCTCGGCTTCGTGGAGGACCTGAACGCCTTCTATGCTTCCTGCCACGTCTTCGCGCTGCCCTCGACGGATGGCCGGCGAGAGGGGTTCGGCCTGGTGCTGCTCGAAGCCATGGCCTGCGGCCGTCCGGTGTTGACGACTCCGATCGTGGGTATAGCCAGCGATGTCGAGCCCCGCGGGGTGGGGGTGCTGGTTCCGCCGGACGATCCGGCTGCCCTCGCCGCTGCTTTGCGTGGACTTCACGACCTTCCGGCCATGGGACGGCGCGCCCGCCAGCTCGTCGAGGAGCGCTATACCTGGGACCGGGTGACAGACTCCTACGAGCGACTGTTCGAGAGCCTCCTGCGTGCGAATCCTTGAGGTAGTCGTGCGCTATCCCCCCTTCGTGGGAGGGGTGGAGGCTAGCGTCCATCAGGTGGCGCGGCGGCTTGCAGCCCGAGGTCACGAGGTGCGGGTGATCTGCGCCGATGAGCCGCGGGGAGCGCCGGCTGAGATTGATGGGGTGAAGGTCGAGCGCCTCCCCTGGCGCTTCAAGGCCGCGAACACCAACCTCTGCTTGGGATTGGGAGAGGCCATCCGGCGCGAGCGGCCCGATGTGATCCATACCCATCTGCCCACCGCCTTCTTCGCCGGCCGGGCGGCTTCGGCAGCCCGGGAGATGGGCGTGCCTCTCGTCCTGACCTACCACAATGACGTGGCGGGCGAGGGGCTCAAGAGGGTGGTCGCGGCGATCTACAACGGCGTCTTCCTCCCCCGGCTGCTGAAGGCGAGCGCGCGCATCGTGGCCACCAACCCGCGCCACTCTCCCCGGCTTCATAACCCGGTCTGCATCCCCTGGGGCGTGGAAACCGAGCGTTTTCATCCGATAGAGGAGCCCGGCCCTCCGTTGACGGTCGGCTTTCTCAGCCTGCTCGACGTCCACCACCGCTACAAGGGGTTGGAGGTGCTCTTCGAAGCCTTGCGCCTCCTCCCTGAGGTGCGGCTGCGGGTTGGTGGCACGGGAGATGACCTGGCTTTCTATCAACGCCGGGCTGAGGACCTGCGGGATCGGGTGGAGTTCCTCGGCTTCGTCGAGGACCTGAACGCCTTCTACGGTGGATGCCATGTCTTCGCCCTCCCCTCCACGGATGTCCGCGAGGGGTTCGGGCTTGTTCTTCTGGAAGCCATGGCGTGCGGCCGCCCGGTCCTCGCGACTCCGATCGTGGGCATGGCGGCCGACATCGAGCGGAGGAGAGCGGGCGTGCTGGTCCCGCCGAACGATCCAGACGCGATCGCGACGGCCCTGAAATCTCTTCAGGACCTCCCCGAGATGGGGCGAAAGGCGCGGAAACTGGTGGAGGAGCTCTACACCTGGGAGCGGGTGGCTGACGACTACGAGCGGCTCTTCGCCGAGGTCGTGCGGACGGTTGGGAACTGACTTCCGGAACTGACTTGCGCACGCGGGGAAGTGACTTCCGGGTGCCGGGGAGGTGAGCTTCCCTTACTCCTTGACCGGTTCGAGCTCGAAATAGAGCTCGTTGGCCGGCAGCATCCAGCAGAAGAAGCGCTCGTAGGCGAGGGGGAACGCGTTGATCAGCGCGGTGAGCACCCGGCTCGGGATCTCCCGCTTCTCGTTCTTGATCCAGAAGAAGCGGATCTGCCGCTTGCGGATGCGGAAGCGCAGGTGGGAGTAGAAGTTGTAGACCCCGCCCTCGGTGAAGTAATCGAAGCTGAAGTAGCCGAAGAAGCGCTTGTGCGTCGGGTCCGTGTAGGCGCCGAAGAACGACAGGTGCGGCACGTGGATGCGGATGACCGCGCCCGGGCGGCAGATGCGCTGCAGCTCGGCCAGCAGGGCGAAGAGGTCCGCGACGTGCTCGAGCACGTGCGAGGTGAAGACCTCGTCGAACGAGTCGTCCGCGAAGGGCAGCGGCTTCTCGAGATTGGCGACCACGTCGAGCCCGGGGATCTTCGCCAGGTCCAGGTTCACGTAGCCCGGCCGGATGTCCCGCCCGCAGCCCAGGTTGAGCTTGCTCACGGCGGCGAAGAATAGCACCATGGTAAAGTAACCCGCCCGTGAACCCTGAAGCTTTGCCCATGTCCGTGCCCCGGGAGATCGAGGTCTCCGTGGTGATGCCCTGCCTCAACGAGGCCGAGTCGGTCGGGGTGTGCGTCGAAAAAGCCTGGCGGGCGATCAACGAGATGGGGATCTCCGGCGAGGTCGTGGTCGTGGACAACGGCTCGACCGATGGCTCTCCCGAGATCGCGGAGCGGGCCGGCGCCCGGGTGGTCCACGAGCGGCGGCGCGGCTACGGCTCGGCCTACCTGCGCGGCTTCGCCGAGGCCCGCGGGCGCTTCCTCGTGATGGGCGACTCGGACGACAGCTACGACTTCCTCGCCATCCCCGAGTTCATCGGCGCGCTCAAGGAAAGGGACGTCGATATGGTGATCGGCTCGCGCCTCAAGGGGAACATCCTCCCCGGCGCGATGCCCTGGTCGCACCGCTGGATCGGCAACCCGATCCTCTCCGGCATGCTGCGGCTGCTCTTCCGCACCCGCGTCTCGGACTCCCACTGCGGCATGCGCGCCTTCACCCGCGACGCGTACGAGCGCATGCGCCTGCAGACCACGGGCATGGAGTTCGCCTCCGAAATGGTGGTCAACTCGCTGCGCGCCGAGCTGAAGATCCACGAGATCCCGATCACCTACCGCCCGCGGATCGGCGAGTCGAAGCTCTCGGGCCTGCGCGATGCCTGGCGCCACGTCCGCTTCATGCTGTTCTTCTCGCCGTCGTACCTCTTCCAGCTCCCGGGGTTTTTCCTGATGCTCGCGGGCGGGCTCGTGATGGCTCTGCTCGCGGGCGGGCCGCGGGAGATCTTCGGCCACACATGGGACTACCACGTGCTGATCTTCGGCGCGGCGGCCCTGATCCTGGGCTACAACCTCGTCCTGTTCGACGTCTTCGCCAAGACCTTCTCGATGGGGGCCGGGTTCGCGCGGCCTCGCCAATGGCTGGGCCGGCTCCATCGCTGGTTCTCGCTGGAGCGCGGGCTGATCCTCGGGCTCGCGCTCTTCCTCGCGGGCCTCGGGCTGGAGGTGAAAATCGTCCTCGACTGGATCGGGGCCGGCACCGGTCCGCTGATGGCGGTGCGCGGGGTGGTGATCGGGATGACCGCCATGGTCATGGGAGCGCAGACCGTGTTCGCCTCCTTCCTGGTCAGCCTGATGCTGATCGAGAGGAGGTAGCGTTTGAACGTCCAGGGAGCCCGCCGCTGGCTCCCCTGGCTGATCGCTCTCGCCATCCTGGTTTTCCTCATCCGGCAGGTCCGGCCGGACGCTCTGCGCGAAGCGTTCCGCCACGGCGCCTGGCTGGCGCTCTCGCTCTACATCGTCCTGGAGACGCTCGTGGCCCTGCCGGCCGACGCCTTCGGCACCCGGGAGGCACTGGCTGCCGCGGGGGTCCCCCGGCCGTGGAGCGAGGTGCTCCTGGCCCGCGGCGCGAGCTATCTCCTGGGGCTCCTCTCCTACGTGGCCGGGCAGGGAGGCATGGGCTTCTACCTGGCCCGCACGGGTGTGCCGGCCGGCCGGTCGGGCGGCGCCGTCCTCCTGCTGATGATCGCCAACGGGATCGTCCTGGTGCTGCTCGGCGCGGCCGGGCTGGGGATCGAGATGAATCATCTGGAAGGCGTGCGGACCGATCTTCTCCTGCTGACGATCGCCGCCGCCCTGGCCGGGATTCTCGCCTACCTGATCGTCGTCGCGGTGCGGCCCCGCCGGCTGGAGCGCTACAGCCTGCTCGCGCCGCTCTTCGAGGCCGGGCTCGGCGGGCATCTGCGCGCGATCCTCGCCCGCTTCCCTCACATGCTGCTGCTGGCCGCGCTCCACTGGGGCGCTTTCCGCATCTGGGGAATCGCGGTGCCGCCGGTCCGCGGGCTGGCGCTCAATCCGATCGTCCTGCTGATCGCGGCGCTGCCGGTCACGCCCGGGGGGCTGGGGACGACGCAGGCGCTCCAGGTGCTGTTCTTCAGCCCCTATAGCTCGGCGTCCGCCGTGCTGGCCTTCAGCCTGGTTCATCACGTGATCGGCCAGATCGTTCAGGCCGGGATCGGCTTCGGTTGCTGGACGCTCCTGCGGAGGCGGGGGGTATGAACATCCTCCTGCTCTACGACTGCATCTACCCCCAGTCCGTTGGGGGAGTGGAGCACCGCAACCATGAGCTGGCGCGGGCGCTCGCGGCCCGGGGGCATCAGGTGACTCTCGCGGGGTTTGCGGACACTCCTTCAGAGCCCTCGATCCTGCCGCTCGGCCCTCCCGGCCGCCTGTACACATCGGAGGGGAAGCGGAGCACCGGGGAAGCCGTGCGGCTCGCCCGGGCAGTCCTCCGCCTGGATCTGGGCCGGTTCGACGTGGTCGAGACCGCGAACATCCCCTACGCCCACCTGCCGCCGCTCGCCCTCCGCTGCCGGCGGGCGGGGAAGCCGCTGGTGGTGACCTGGTACGAGTACTGGGGCAGGTACTGGCGCCAGTATCTCGGAGCCAAGTGGCCGGTCTACGCGGCGGTCGAGAGGATGACCGCGCACCTGGGCACCGCGGCCATCTCGTCCAGCCGTCTGACCGCCGAGCGGGTTGCGCAGGTGCGCGGCGAGGAGGTGCCGGTGGTGCGCATCGGCATCCCCCTGGAGACCATCCGCAAGGCGGCAGAGGGAGCGGGGGACGGTCCTCCGCTGGTCTACGCGGGACGGCTGCTCAAGGAAAAACGGGTCGATCTCCTCCTGGAAGCCGTGGCCCGGCTGGAAGGGACCGGACTGGCGATCTGCGGCGACGGTCCGGACCGGGGACGATTGGAGGAGATCGCCGCGCGCCTGGGTCTCGAGGAGAGGGTCAGGTTCCACGGCCATCTGCCGACGAACGTGGACGTCTGGCGGAAGATCGGAGAGTCGCGGATCGCGGTCCAGCCCTCCTCGCGGGAGGGGTACGGCATGTTCCCCCTGGAAGCCATGGCTGCCGGGCTGCCGGTGGTCTACTGCGAGTCCTCGGAGAGCGCGCTCTCCGAGCTGGTGGAGGACGGCGCCCAGGGGATCAAGACCGCTCCGGACCCGGTTTCCCTGGCCGCGGCGCTCGATCGCCTGATGAAGGACGAGGGGGAGCGCCGCCGTCTCGCGGACAACGCCCGCCGGCATTCCGAAGAGTTCGACTGGGGCGCGGTGGCCGCCGTCACCGAGGCGGTCTTCCGGAAAGCTCTCGATAAGTAGAGAATGCGCGCCATGTTCCTGGTCGATCTCCTCGGCGCGGGGCTCACGCTCCTGACCCTGCTCTTCCTGTTCCTGAGCGGCTATCTGCTCGCCCGGGTGCTTTTAGGCCGCCGGGCCGGGGAGGATCCCCTCGCCTTTGCCATCGCGGCGCTGCTCCTGACCACGGCCGAGGCGGTCCTCCTGGGATTGTTCCTCGGCGCGCTGGGCCTGCTGCGGATCGACCTCGCCCTGGCGCTCCTGATCCTGATCACCCTCGTCCCCCTTCTCAGGGCGCGGCGCACGGGAGAGGACCTGGGCGAGCCGGCGCGCCTCCTCGGCCGGCGGGCCTGGGAGCGGGTGCGGGAGCATCCGATCCTCTACCTGATGGCTGCCCACTCGGTGTTCGCCGAGGGGCTGCGCGGGCTGTTCCGGCCTCCCCTGTCGTGGGACAGCCTCATGTACCACCTGCTGATCACCGCGACCTGGCTGCAGGAGCAGCGCATCGCGCCGATCTTCGGCATGCACCCGACCTACTTCTACGGCTATCAGCCCTCGAACGGGTCGGTCTGGCTCTGGTGGTGGATGGCCCCCTCGCACAGCGAGCTGTACGCCAACCTGGCCTTCTTCCCGCTGACCGCCCTTCTCGCTCTGGCCTCGGGCGGAGTGGCGCGGGAGCTCGGAGCGCGCCGCCACTGGCCGCTGGCCTCGCTGTTCACCCTGCTGGTGCCGGTGGTGATCCGCTTCACGGCGACCCAGTACGTAGACATCTTCATGGGCGCCTCCTTTGCCGCCGCGGCCTTTTTCGCTCTGCGCTGGATGCGCGAGCCGCGCTGGAGCGACGCCGTTCTGACCGGCGTCGGCATGGGCCTGGCGGTGGGCACCAAAGTCCTGGGAATCCCGTTCGCCCTCTCTCTCGGCCTGGTGGTCCTGCTCGCCCGCGGCAACTGGGGACGCAGGCTGCCGCAGCTCGGCGCCGCCGCTCTCTCCCTCGTCCTGCTCGGCGGCTTCTTCTATGCCCGCAATGCCGCAGAGGGAGCGGGTCCGCTCGCCGCCCGCTGCGAGGGGACGCCGGGGGCGGCGGCATCCGGACCGATCCCCACGATCCCGCGGATCAACACGGTGGCCTACATGGTCCCCCGCGGGGAGATGACCTGGGACGTTCTGGTGGACGTCTTCCTGGGGGTCCCCCGGCCGGGCTCCGAGGAGATCGGGATCGGCCCCCAGCTCCTGCTTCTATTGCCGGTCCTCCTGCTCCCTTGGCTTTTACCTAAGGAAGTCCGGCGCGGGGCCATCCTGGTCTGGAGCCAGATCGTGATCCAGCTCGTGGTCTGGGTCATGGTCCCCTACGCCAGCTCATGGCACGTGTTCGCGAACGTGCGCTACCTGGACGGAGCCATCGCCCTGATGTTCGCCGGGGCGGTGGCCCTGGGGGAGCGCTGGGTGCCCGAGCCGGCGCTGCGCGCCGTGGCCCTGCTCTTCTGCATCCAGGACCTCATCATGTTCAGCTCGGACATGACGCGGACGGTCCGGCTCGCGCTCGGCTTGGTGGATGCCGGCCTCGTTGCCTGGGCGCTCTCGGCCGGGTTCCGGTCGTTCACCCGCCGCCACGTTAGGGAGCTGGCGCTGGCTGGCTTGGCGGTCTGCCTCCTTCTCACGCCTGCCCTCGCCCGCTACCGGGTGACGGACCGGGAGCGCGCCTTCCGGATGGAGTACACCACGCACAAGATCGCGGCTTTCCTCTGGGCGCCGGCCTATGGCTGGCTGGAGAAGAACGGCGAGGACGGCACGGTCGCGGTGGCCGGCTCGCCCAGCAACTTCTTCATCTATCCGGTGATGGGGACGCGCCTGGAGCGCCGGGCGATCTACGTCAACATCAACCGCAAGGACTCCCGCAGCGCCACCGACTACCCCGGCTGCGATCCGCGGGTCGATCCCGATCCCCAGGCCTGGCTCGAGAACCTCGTCGAGCAGCGGGTCCGCTGGGTCTTCCTGCACCGCTTCCCGCAGGTCAAGTTTCCCCAGGAGGTCGAGTGGATCCAGGCGCGGCCCGACCTCTTCGAGCTGAAGTACGAGAACCAGAGCAACCTGGTCTTCGAGTTCCTGCCGGTCTCCCGGCTACCCCGCTAGACGCCTGCGCAGCCGCCGGAGGATCTCCTTGTTGTGGAGGGCCGAAGGGTTCTCCGGGTTCAGGGCGAGAGCCCGGTCGAAGCGCGCCTCGGCCTCGTCGAGCTGTCCCATCGCCAGGTAGACGCCGCCGAGGTTGCTCTGAACGTCGTCGGACGTGGGCTCCAGCTCCTCTGCCCGCTGGAAGAAACGGAGGGCGGTGGCCCAGTCCCCGTTTCGGGCCGCGTGGTTGCCCAGGTTCAGGCAGGCGAGGAAGTCCCGCGGGTTGAGGATGAACGCGGCTTTGTAATGCTCGCGGGCGGCGTCCGGATTGCCGCGCTCGTCCTCGATCCGGCCCAGGTTGTAGTGGACCAGGTCGAGCCGCGGCTGGAATCCGGCCAGGTGCGGGAGGATCAAAGCCGCTGCGACGGCGAGGATACCTTTGCGACTCACCCGTGCCAGGGGAATGGCGGCGAGGAGCATCAGCGCCGGGACCGCCGGCAGCCGGTAGCGGGAGAAGAGGAAGAAGATGATCGTCGTGAGCATCCAGCCCAGGGCGAAGAGCAGGGCGGGAGCGAACGGGCCGGGATTCCGCCGGATCATCCAGAGCCCGGCCAGCGCGAGCAGGGTCACGGCGCCGAACTCGACCAGTGCGATCCAGCGCAGGGCGGGAGAGCGTCCGCGGACCCAGTAGTAGTCCACCGCGTCCGGCTGCTCGTACCAGCTCCAGAACATGCCGAGCTTGCGGAGTTGCAGGCGCAGGAAGCTCCCGGGGTGATCAGCGGCCCAGCCCAGGGCCTTGCCCATCCAGAAGGACGACACTTCGCCGGGGGAGAGCTTCCGGCCGACCTCGCGCTCCGCGACCCGCATCGGCTCCTGCCGCTCCAGCGCCGGGATCTGCTTGCCCGGGACGATCGGCTGATAAGTCCCGTCCGCCTCGGGGTTGTTGCCGATATAGAAGTTGACGCCGCCCTGGGAGGTCGTGGGGAGGAAGTCGCCGCCCACGATCCCGTTGCGGATCGCCACCGGCAGCAGAGCGAGAACCAGCCCTCCCACCAGGGCCGCGCTCTTGCGGACGAAGCCCTTTCCCCACGGCAGCAGGAACGGGAGCAGCAGCAAAGCGTTCTCCCGCAGCAGGGCGAGCACCCCCAGAAGGAGCCCCGCTACGAGCCAGTGTCTTCGGGTTGCCAACGTCCATAGCAGGAAGCAGGTCACCGAAACGGCCAAGGATTCCTTGAGCAGATGGACGTCATGAAAGATGAAGGGACCGTAGAACGCGGCCAGGCCTGCCGCGGCCAGCCCCACCCGTTCCCCGCCCATCTCCCGGCCGGCGCGGTACAGCGCCCAGACCCCGGCGACCGCCAGGGCGATCTGGGCCAGGTAGATGGAATCGAGGCTGTGCCCGAACACCTTGTAGAGGACCCCCAGAAGATAGGGATAGAGCGGAGCCTGGAAGAAGACCTGCGAGCCGAGCCAGTCCCCGGCCGCAATTTCCTGGGCCCAGCGGTCGTACTCCTGGCTGTCCATGGCGAGCCAGGCGAAGAAAGGCTCGTCGCGGACCGCCCACCAGTGGGCGAGGCGCACGAGGAGCGCAGCCGTCAGGAGGAGCAGCAGGAGCCGTCGTTTCCGGTCCATAAATTCGGTGCTACCATACGCCTCTCTACATACACGTACCAAGAGGAAGCGTCATGCCCACCGTCGAGTTCACCGGGAACTACGAAGATCTGTCGACAGACCGGGGATACCAGTTCAAGTTCTACTGCGAGAAGTGCGGCAACGGCTACATGTCCACCTTCAAGTCCTCGAAGATGGGCATGGCCGCGTCGGCGGCGCAGGTGGCCGGCAACCTGTTTGGCGGGTTGTTCGGCAAGGCAGCCGATACCGCCTACGAGATCCAGCGGGCAGTAGGCGGACCGGCGCACGACGCCGCCCTGCGGGAAGCCACGGCGGAGATCCGGCCGCTGTTCAAGCAGTGCACCCGTTGCGGCCAGTACGTCTGCGGGCCTATCTGCTTCAACAACAAGGCGCAGCTCTGCGAAAGGTGCGCGCCCGACATGGACGAGGAGATCGCCTCCGCCCAGGCCGAAGCGGCCCGGGAGCAGGCTTTCGAGAAGGCCCGCGAGGTGAACTGGATGAAGGACCGCGACCTGGGCACGGTCCGCGGGGTGTCCTGCACCTCCTGCGGCGCGAAGGTGGGCACTGCCAAATTCTGCCCCGAGTGCGGCACCCCGACCTCATCCAAGCGCCGCTGCGGCGACTGCGGCCATGAGGTCGAGGGCAGCCCCAAGTTCTGCCCCGAGTGCGGGGGGAAATACTAGGGCTGGTCGAACCCGATCCGGCGCCCCTCGATCTCGTCGGAGGGCGTCATCAGCTCCCGAAGCGCGTCGAAGACCACCTTGAACTGCTCGTCGTACCGCTCCTCCAGATCGTCCAGCTTGCGGGCGAGCTCCGCCTGCTCGTTGACCATCCGCCGGAGCCGGACAAATGCCCGCATTATCTCCACGTTCACCTTCACCGCCTGCTCGCTCCGCAGCACGCCGGAAAGCATCGCCACTCCCTGCTCTGTGAAGGCGTACGGGAGATAGCGACGGCCACCCCGTCCGTTTGAGGTACCAATTTGGCACCTCAAACGGAGGATCTCCTCTGGAGTCAGCTGGAACATGAAGTCCTGGGGAAATCGGTCGAGGTTCCGCTTGACGGCCCGGACGAGCGCCTTCGTTTCGACTCCATAGAGAGCAGCGATGTCGGCATCCAGGATTACCCGCTCGCCTCGCACGAAGAAAATGACCGTCTCAATCCTCTCGACAGGGAGGAGCGCTTCACTTGTCATCTGGGGCCTCCACAAGGAACTTGAGGTCACAGTTTGTGACCTCAAGTGAGCCGCGTGCTTACGGTCTCTGACCCCAGAGAGACGTAAAACGCCTCGGAAATGTCATTCCAGAATAGTTGTAACTGCGCAGGGAAAATTCAAACAACCGTTTGAGGTACCAATTTGGCACCTCAAACTAACGCCGGGTTGCCAGCTTTCGGAGGACGTACGGCAGCGCCACCAGCCCCAGCAAGACAGCAAACCAGAGGGTGGCGGCCCTGATGATCAGTGTGGCCGAGGCAGCCGTGGCAGTATCGAGGCCCTGGGCATCGAGGAGGGCGGTGAGGGAGCCCTCGGCGGCGAGGAGGCCTCCGGGGAGCATCGAGAGGGACCCCAGGCAGGTCGAGACCGTGTAGTTGAAGAGCGCGGCGAGGAGCTCCGCCTGCGGCGCGTACTCGCGGACCACCAGGAAGAAGCCCACCCCCTCCGCACCCCAGGCCATCACGGCGAGCCCCAGCGCCATGGCCAGCAGCCCGGGAGAGAGCAGCCCTCGGAGAGTTCCGTAGAGCTCCAAGAGGACGGGCACCCGCGGACCCACCACGGGCAGCCGTTTCAGCAGACGGAAGAGGAGGTCCGCCCCTCTCTGCCAGGTCAGAAGGAGGATCGCCACGGCCACCGCCGCCAGCCCTGCCGCGGCAATCCAGCGTCCGCCCGGGAAGGGGAGAGCCCCGAGGGACAGCAGCACGAGCACGCCGAGGAGGTCCGTCACCCGCTCGGCCACCACGGCGGGCACCACCCGCAGCGCCGGTCCGCCTCCCAGCTCCCGCACCAGCCAGGCCTTGCCCAACTCGCCCGCCTTGCCGGGCGTCACCGAGAGCAGGAAGCCGACCAGGAACACCCCGAGGCTCCGGGCGCGGGCCAGCCGTACGCCGAGCGCCTTCAGGTAGACCTCCCAGCGGACGAAGCGCAGGGCGTAGTTGACCAGGGACAGGCCCAGGACGGGGAGGAGGAGCGCGAGGTCGAAGTCGCGCAGGCGCCCGGCCATCTTGCGGGCGTCCGCCACCAGGACCAGGCCGATCAGCGCCATCAAGCCGAGGCCGAGAGGGATCAGCAGCCGGCGGCCGAGGTGCTCCAGGCCGGAGCCCGTCGGCTCCGGCTGGGTCTCAGAAGGAGTCTCCGGAGTCAGGCGACCTTCTCTGCCTTGGCGGCGCTCGCCTCGGGATAGGTCTCGAACAGGCGCATCCACTTGCTGGTCTTGGCGTAGCGCTCGGTCCGCATCTTGCCGATCGTGGGGTACCACGCGTAGTCATGGTAGAAGTACGAGCCGAACACGAAGAAATAGACCAGCGGCGTGCGGAACAGCAGCTTCTGGAGCCCCTTGAGCGGCCCGAACCAGACCAGGTCGCCGAAGCGGGAGACCGCGTTGTCCCCCACCGAGAAGCGGAAGTTCCAGTTCGAAACGTCCTCGCCGACGATCTCGATGTCCCGCGGATCGCCCACGCCCAGCCCGGCGTCGTGCGCCAGCCGGATGTAGGGGATCGACATCGGGTCGAAGCCCATCATCTTCGTGGCCACGGCATCGATCGCCACCTGGTCGCCCGAGGCGAGGAGGATGTCCTTCTCCACGGGGATCATGGTCCGCGGGCCGGGGCCGTTGCCGCAGGTGGTGCCGTCCATCACCGCGAAGAGGCCGGTGTGGATCTCCTTCTGGATGGTCAGCAGGTCCACCAGCGTCTCGTGAATCCACGAGTGCGTGTAGTGCCGGCGGGTGTTGAGCAGGCCGCCGAAGGCGTTCTTCATGGCCCCGGTCGTGGTCGTGTAGATGTGGCACTTGACCGTGGGCAGGTGGACGATGTTCTTGCCCAGGAAGAACTCGGGGATGGTGATCCCCTCGGGATAGATCTTGGGCAGCACCAGCATCTTGCCCTTGGGCTGGTACTGGATCCACTTGAGGTCGTCCTCGAAGCAGTTGTAGCGCACCGGCACGTCGTACTTGTCGAGCACCGGCAGGTAGCGGTTGAGGCGCTCCCCCTTCTTCGGATCGGTCACCACCGTGTTGTTCTGGACGCACACCTGATCCGCGTAGCCGTCGGCGCGCAGCTTCTGGATGGTCCCCTCGAGCTGCCACGGGGTCGTGTTGGCGCCCGGGAACGGGAAGTGCCACGAGATGTTGTCCTTGAGGATGGTGGTCGCGCCGGGCGCGAGGTGCTGCTTCACCCCTGCCATCTCCATGGTCCGGCCGACGTCCTCCAGGACGCTCTCGGGGCGGGTCTTCAATACGGCAACACGAGCTTTCGGGGGCATCAGGTACGTCTCCGCTCAGTTTCTGGGATGGACCGCGAGGGTCGGCCGGCCATTATACCCAACCGGTTCTTTATTCGCATCTCGCTAAATGCTTCCATGCACCCATCGAAGCGGCTCGCCCTTTGCACATCAACTAAAACGTTCAGTCGTAGCGGGCTCGGTTAAGACTTCCTGGGTGGACCAACGGCAGCTCCCCTCCTCGGTGAGCCTCTCTTTTCGAGACATTCACCCAGAAGTTTGCCTCCATCTCCCGGCCTCCGCGACAGCAACTTCTACAAAGGAGAACATCTTGAAAGCTGTTTCTGCTCTCTGCCTGTCTCTCTTCCTCTTCACCCTTGGAGCAGCCCGGGCCGGGGCGGCGCCAACCCTGGTCTACTCGACCCCCGTGCCGGGCGGCATCTCGGACCTGGCCATCGACTCCGCCGGCAATGCCTATGCACTCGTCGACAGGGGCTCTTTCGGCTATTTCGTCGCCAAGCTCAGCCCCCTTGGCGAGCTGATCTTCCTGCGCCAGTTGGAGCTGCCCCCGACGGAGTATTTGGCCCCCCCGAGGGAGCCTTTGGACATCGCCATCGACCCCGCGGGCTACATCTACGTCGCCGGGTACGCGGAGTACCATTGGGAATGCTGTCATGATGATTCCTTCAAAGATGCCTTCGTAGCCAAGCTCGGTCCGGATGGTACTGGGCTCCTCTACGACACCTATTTCTCGGATGGGTACAACACCGAGGCCCACGACCTCGCGGTCGATGCGCTGGGACGGGCGCACGCCCGTGTCACGAGCCGCTGGCCGGACAAATACGGAATGCCCCAATCGTTCGGCTGGAGCTTCAGCCCGGCGGGCTCGCCCGAGGGAGGTTTTGGAGCCCCTGCCAGCACTTCTGGGTCGTGGGCGTGGTATGTCAACGCCATGGCGCTGGGACCCTCCGGCGACCTTTTTGGCCTGGGCTGGAGGTATTCCGAGTACTGGTCCGAACCCACCGTCTACCTCTCCAGACAGGATGCCTCCTCCGGAGCCGTAGTCGAAACCGTGATCGACGACAGCGAAGCGATCGAGCCTCTGCATGTCGCCGGGGCTCCCGGCGGCGGTTCGGTCGTGGTGGGCAAAGTCTGGAGTGGGTCCACCAGTCTCGGGTTTTACATCGCGCGGTTCGGCCCGGCGGGGGAGGAGGTCTTTTCCCGGGTCCTGAACCTTGGAGCGGCGGTGATCCTCGATGTCGCCGTGACCTCCTCCGGCCAGATCGTGCTC
>DATLNC010000187.1:0-5383 GCA_035536935.1 Thermoanaerobaculia bacterium | reverse complement strand
CGAAGAGCGAGCTGATCGAGAACCTGAACACGGAGATCAAGGATCTGGACCTGAAGCGCAAGGAGCTGTATCCCGAGGCGCTCAAGGTGCTCGACCGCGGGGTGTACGAGACTTCGTTCCTGGTGGCTTTCCTCAGCAACTTCCCGGATTCGCCGCGGGTTCCCGAGGTGGCGCTCGCCCTGGGAGACGCGTACAGCCGGTTGGGCAATCCCACCGAGGCCGTGACGCGCTACCTGGAGGCTTGGGAGGCGGCGCCGGAGAGCCCCGAGGGAAAGCGCGCCGGCAGCGGCCTGCGCACGCTGGCCTCCAGCCTCGACCAGCTCGCCGCCCTGCAGCAGCTCGCCGCCCAGGATCGCGACGCCGAGCTAAAGAAGATGGCCAACGACCGCCTGGCCGCGGCGGCCAAGAGCTACTCCGACGTGGCCAACGGCGCCGAGTACCTGCGCCGGTTCCCCGAGGGTGAGTACGTGCCCGCGGTGCTCAACCGGCTCAACATCCTCGCCGACAACCTGCACGCCGAGGTCGTTCTCTATCAGGGGATGGGCGATTCGGTGAAGGCCATGGAGCGGATGAACAAGATCCTCACCCACGCTCCCCTCTCGCCCGCGGCCCAGCGCCTGCGCGACCGGGCCGAGGTGGATCTCGCCAAGAGCTAGTAGGGCGGCCCTCGTGGCCGCCCTCCGGAAGGGCACCCACGAGGGGTGCCCCTGCATCGATGGCGGTTCTCCCCTACGGGATGATGTACCCCTCGAAGATGGCGTCCCAGGTCAGGTTCGGGTTCCCCGCCGGCGCGGCGGAGTTGAACGTGAAGGCGTAGACGTGGGAATCGATCTCGATGTTCGGCACGTCGAAGATCGAGAGCCATCCTGACTGCGTGCCCACGATCGACGCGTCCTCGATGATGTTCACCGCGTGGTCGAGACGGATCCCGCCATTGACCACGATATCGCCGCTCTCGTTGTACTGCCGGTAGGTATAGACGGATTCGCAGGGCTGCGAGTCACAGTAAACGGACGGTCCGCCGGCCAGGCTCGGCCTCCAGGTGAAGATGACCGCGCGGCTGCTGCCGGTCAGCGGGGCCGAACGGAAGATCCGCAAGTGGAAGCGGTCGATGTCGCTGTCGTCCGAGGCCGTGGAGCAGGTCGTGGTGCCGGCCGGGTCCGTGCCGAGCTGATTCGCGCAGAAGCGGGCCGTCGAGTCGATCTCTTCGCGGTTGTCCGTGCTGCTGTAGAAGCCTCTCATGAACGAGTTCGTGGTGGCAGCGACGTTCTCGATCGGCACCATGGCCAGCCCGTTCGCCGAGCCCTGGGAGAGCCGGGTGTAGTAGATGAAGCCCTCCAGCGCGTTGCTGGTCCCGAACGGATAGTCGGCCTGCAGCGGGTTCAGGGCCGTCCCCGCCGTGACCACGTCGATGGTCACGAAGCCGCGGTAGAAGGCGCCCTGCGTGAGCTGGGTGCGGACAGCCGGGGACGCCGTGCCGATGAGGTCGCGCATCGCCGCGCTCCAGGTGTCGAGCTGGTTCAAGGTGATGTTGCCGTTGAGGCCCGTCGCGTTTCCGTCGACGTCCCAGACGTGGTAGTGGAAGATGGTGTCGGCGAAGAGCCAGTTCGTCACCACCAGCAGGGTGTCGTGCGGGTGGGTGGTGGAGTTGATCCCCGTTTCGAAGAAGGGGACCAGCAGCGTGGCGGCAGGCACGCGGTCGGCGGCTCCGGGCACGGCAAAGGCCGGAACGGCCAGGGTCAGGGCGAGCAACAGCAGACACAGAGAGCGGGTCAGACGCATCGGATTTCTCCTCCAGGTTGTTGGGCGCAGGAAAGCAGGTGTTCCGCCCTGCGCAGCACGATGGGATAGGCGTATCGAGGGTGGCACGCGTTACACGGAATTATGGAATGACACTCCGCGCCTCGCGGCCAGCCCCGCTTTAACCCAATACCTCGACCTCGAAGCAGTGGATGAGGCGCGGCGAGCCGAGAAAAAAGGCGACGCCGTAGCGGCCGGGGCGGCCCATCCGCGCCAAAGCCTCGTAGGTGCCCGGGCGCTCCCCTTCGCGCAGGTGAAGGTCGAGGAGGTCCGGCGTCTTGACCAGCTTCCAGCCGGATCCCGTCTCCATCTCATGCACGCAGGCGGCCGGATCGACCGACTGGCCCGGCGCGAGCGGCTCCAGCCACGCCGCGGGCCGCAGCCCCGCAATAGGCCGGCCGGCTTCGTCCGCGACCTGGAAACGGAAGGTCACCCGGTCGCGCTCCTTCAAGGGCCGTCCCTGAGGAGCGACCGCCACCTGAAGCTCGATCCCGTCCCGGACGACGCGGTCGCCCCAGGGGAGAAGCGTCGGCAGGGATTGGGAGATGGCAGACACCTTCGGCGGGGTCAGGATGGCGAAAAGCAAAGCGACCGCTGGTAGGAGCCTGCTAAACAAAACGACGACCTCCGGTTCTCGGGTAGAGGTCTATAACTGTAAGGGAGGACGGCTCCCGACGCAACCTGGAAGGGATAGGATTCCATCATGATCGAGCCCTCGAACGAGATCGCACAGCGCGCCGCGGGACGCCTCGCCGGCCTGGACGCCGGCCTGCCGGCGGCCACGGAGCGTCTTCTCCAGGGAGCTCCGCGGCGCCGCAGCCTCGACGCCGGCACGTCCGTCGCCCTCGCCAGCCTGCTGGTCAGCCTCGTCCAGTTCGGATGGACGGTCTACCAGGACCAGATGCGCCAGAAGGAGAAGGCGGAGGCCCGCGACAGTCTCGTCCAGCGGCTGCGCGACCGGATCGAGACGGACAGCCAGCTCTCGCCAGCGGCGCGCGACCTGGTCGCGGACGTCGTGGCCGAGGAGATCCTGGGATGAGGCCGGCGTTCCTGGGTCTCTTGCTTATCGCCGCCGCGGCTGGAGCCCAGGAGCCTTCTGAGACCTTCTATGAGACCGCGACCGTCCAGGCCCGCCCCCTCTCCGCCGCCACCGGCTCGGTGACGGTGATCGACCGCGAGACCATCGAAGCCTCGGGAGCCCGCACCGTGGGCGACCTTCTCCGCCTCGCGCCGGGGGTGAGCGTGACCACGAACGGCCGGGGCGGGTTCAGCGCGGCCCAGATCCGGGCCGGCGAGCCGAACTTCACCCTCGTCCTGCTGGACGGCGTGCCGCTCAACGACTCGACCTACCAGGCGGGAGACGTGTTCAACCTGGAGGGGCTGCCCACCGCCGGCATCGAGCGGATCGAGGTCGTCCGCGGTCCCCTGTCCTCCTTCTACGGCTCCACGGGCCTCGCCGGAGTCGTCCAGATCTTCACCCATGATGGAGGGAAGACCGGGGATGGGCCGGAGGCACAGGCCGAGGTTTCCGCCGGGGATGCCTCTTTCCGGCGAGGGACCGGCACGGTCTCCGGCAAGGATTGGTCGGTCACCGCGCTCTGGGAAGAGGAGGCGGAGCGGATCGCCGAGGAGCGCTTCGAGCAGGCGGGGGGCCTCGCCAGCTTCTCGAAAGGCCGGCTCGAGCTCAAGGCCCGGGGCGCCTGGTGGGAGGGGGACGACTACCCCGATGCCTCGGGCGGCCCGGTCTACGGCGACGGCGAGCTCCGCCACTCGGACCACGAGGAGCTGAGCCTGGCGGCCGGGCTCACGTTGGGAGAACGGCACCGCCTGGACGCCTCGGTCTACCGCCACGCCATGGACCGGGAGAGCCCCGCGGTGCTCTTCGCGGTGCCGGATGCGATCGAGGAGACCCGCTACACCCGCACCCGCCTCGGCTGGGCCTCCGTCCTGCGCAGCTCCGAGGCGCTCCGCTGGAGCGCCGGAATGGACGTGCAGCGCGAGCAGGGGGAGAACGAGAGCATCCTGGCCGGATTCATCACCGGCGACTACGACATTACCCGCACCCTGCCCGGGGCCTACACGGAGCTGATCGCCGGCCGCGGAGGCTGGACTTTCGAGCTCGGCTCCCGTATCGACCTCCCGCAGGACAACGCCGCGCAATGGAGCCCGCGCCTGGGGATCGCCCGCCAGATCGGAAAGGCCCGCCTCCGCGCCTCGGCCGGCCGCGCCTGGAAGCTCCCCAGCTTCTTCGCCCTGGCCAGCCCGCCCGCGCTCGGAGGCAATCCGGACCTCCGGCCCGAGACCGTCCTCGGCGGCGACACGGGCGTCGAATGGCGGCTCGACCGGTCCGACGCCGGCCTGACGCTTTTCTACAACCGCTACGAGGACCTCGTCGACTTCGACTTCGAGACCTTCATCCACCTGAACCGCTCCGAGGTGGAAACCCGCGGAATCGAAGGCACCTGGGGCTGGAAGCCCCGGGACGGAGTCTCTCTCCGCGCAAACGCCACCTGGCAGGAATTCGAATCGGAAGCGGATCTGCGGCACCGGCCCAAGTGGACGGGCAGTCTTCAGGCGCGCTGGCAGCCGGTCGACGCCCTCACCCTGGACCTGGAAGCGCAGGCGGTCTCCCGCTTCTTCGACCGGCAGATCCCGGTTGCGAACCGGCGCACGGTGGACGGCTACGAGTTGCTAGGTGCGGAAGCGGCCTGGAGGCTTGCCAAGCCGTGGGAGCTGCGGCTGCGGTTGGACAACCTGCTGGACGAGAGATACGAGACGCTGATCGGGTTTCCGGGTCCGGAGAGGTCGGTGCGGGCCGGCCTGCGCTGGTCAAGTTAACGCGCATTCTCCGGTGTGGGTGTAGGGGCACCTCTTGTGGGTGCCCTCCGGAGGGCGGCCACAAGGGCCGCCCCTACCGGCCGCCGGCCTGCTGCGCGGTGCGGCCGCCGGCCGGGTGGCAGCGGAACTCCTGTCGGCTGAGGAAGCCGTCGCCGTTGCGGTCGAGGACGGACATCGTCTGCTCGCCCCACTTCCACTCGCTCGCGCTCACCCGGCCATCCTTGTCGGCATCCAGATCGCGGAAGTTCTCCTCGCGGCTCTTGTAGCGGGTGCCCTGGGTGAAGAACTCGTTGCGGGTGACGACGGCGTCGCCGTCCCGGTCGAGGCTTTCGAAGGTCTGGGAGCCGCCGGTCCACTCGGAGAGGGCCACGAAGCCATCGCTGTCGGCGTCGAGCTGGACGAACTGGACTTCCAGGTCCGTATCTGCCACTGCAACCGTCGCAGCGAAAAGAACCGCGGCGAGGGAGAGCTTGAAGGTGCGCATCGTCGTCGATCTCCTATCCATGTGGCCATACTCTTGCTGGGGCGAGCCTTGGGGGGTCGCCATCGTCGGCTGGCCAAGCACTGGTTTTGAAGTCCCCAGCGGCTCGGCCCATCGGCATCGGCTGCTGGACGGAAGGGGTCAACTGCAACGACCGTACCAACCTCCGGCGGCCCGTCCGCGGGGGAGGCACATCCCCGAGCGGGGATGTCTCTCTCCCCAACCGGGGATGTCACTCTCCCCAAGCGTACGAGCGACTCCCCC
>DATLNC010000186.1:0-12919 GCA_035536935.1 Thermoanaerobaculia bacterium | reverse complement strand
GATCGACAAGATCCGCCAGGGCGAGGGCATCTGCGAGCGCGCCAAGGAGGAGCTGATCGTGGCCAACCTCCGGCTCGTGGTCTCCATCGCCAAGAAGTACACGAACCGCGGCCTGCAGTTCCTCGATCTGATCCAGGAGGGGAACATCGGCCTGATGAAGGCGGTCGAGAAGTTCGAGTACCGGCGCGGCTACAAGTTCTCCACGTATGCCACGTGGTGGATCCGGCAGGCGATCACGCGGGCCATTGCGGACCAGGCGCGGACCATCCGCATCCCGGTCCACATGATAGAGACGATCAACAAGCTGACCCGCACCAGCCGCTCGCTCGTCCAGGAGCTGGGCCGCGAGCCCACGGCCGAGGAGATCGGCGAGCGCATGGACCTGCCCGCCTCCAAGGTGCGCAAGATCATGAAGATCGCCCAGGAGCCGATCTCGCTGGAGACGCCCATCGGCGAGGAGGAGGATTCGCACCTCGGCGATTTCATCGAGGACAAGAACGCCGTGTCGCCCATCGACTCGGTGATCTTCGCGAACTTGAAGGACCAGACCCGCAAGGTGCTGAAGACCCTCACCCCGCGGGAGGAGCTGGTGCTCAAGATGCGCTTCGGCGTGGGAGACGGTTCCGAGCACACGCTCGAAGAGGTGGGCCGGTCGTTCAACGTCACCCGCGAGCGCATCCGCCAGATAGAGTCCAAGGCGCTGCGCAAGCTCCGCCATCCCAGCCGGGCGACGAAGCTGAAGCCTTTCCTGGATTCGGCATAGTGTGAGAGTCCAACGGGGCACCACCCGGCATTGACATGGGGCCCCGTTGGACCTAACATTCCGCGTCCCGGGCAGGCCCGGAAAGTTCTACATTCCTCGGTAGCTCAACGGTAGAGCGTTCGGCTGTTAACCGAAATGTTGGGGGTTCGAATCCCTCCCGAGGAGCCATTCTTTTTTCCCGAGTCCAACTGTCAGCGGCCACATTCCGGTCGGCGCCCGCATTTCCGAACCGGCGTCCCCTGCCTGGGGGTTGAAACCCCAGGCTAGAAGAGTGTCGCCCCCTCCGGGGGCGAGCTTCCGGCGAGGTCCGTGACGAGGCGCAGCCTGCTGCGCCTCCAGCCTCCTGAGGGGGCTGTACTTTTCTAGCCTGGGGTTTCAACCCCAGGCGCGGGCGTTCGGCCTGTTTCTGGCTCCTGACGCTACGCCTCCGACAGGATCCTCCGCAGCAGCCATACCAGCCAGGCGGCGGCGATCGTCACGCCCAGGGGCATGACCCAGCGGCCCCACCAGGGCTTTTCGGCATCGGCGCCTGCGCGGCGGATCTCGGCCGTCTGCCAGGGGTGGCCGAGCAGCGCCGGGCCCAGCGACGCGAGGTCGTAGCGGGGCGCCTCCAAACTCTCGGCGCCCGCCAGGAGCCTCACCGCGGCGTCCTTTTCCAGTTCAGGCCAGACGAAGAGGAGGACGTCCCGCCTCCTCCAGACCGAGACGCCGAGGGTGGACAGCCTCGGGTTGTCCCCGTCGCGGAGGCGCACGGTGAGGAGGCGCGGCGCCGTGCCCGAGAGGTCGAGCCTCGCCCGGCAGGGGAGCGGCGGCTCGGGCGAGCATTCCCACGTGGAGCTCGCCGCAGCCTGACCGCTCCGGGACCGGTGGTCCGGATCGACGTAAAGCACCGTGACCGGCCGGCTCAAGGGTGCTGCCGCCGCGCTCAGATGGATCTGGGTGAGGGGCAAGCCTTCCGATGGGAGCGAGACCACGACGCGGCTCTCCCCCGGCCGGTCCGACACGCCGGGCCGCAGTCCAGGATCCCCGGCGGCAAAGGCGGGATCGGGCGGCGACCAGCGGAAGAAGGGGATCTGCCGCCCTCCCGCCGAGAGCCGCAGGTCGCCGAGATCCTCGCGGGCCGCGCCGTAGACGATGGAAGACAGCTCCAGGCGGACGAGGTCGCCGGGCTTCGCATCCGGCGCGGAGATGTCCCAGCCGTTCGAGAAGCGGATGCGATCGAGCGACGCTCCCGGTCCGGCGGGGAGCTGCGGAGGCGTCCCCGGCTTCTCGGGTCCCGGTTCCAGCCAGAGCGCCTCGGCGGGACGATCCCCCGGGGTGACGGCCCCGCCCCGGATTCCCCCGTAGGCCAGTAGATATTGTCCCGGTCCGGGAGCCTGGAACAGCACGGTGGGCACCGCCAGCTCGAACACGTATCCGATGGCGCGAGGCCCGCCCGGACCGTGCAGCTCCAGGCGCAAGGTCGAGCCAGGCATGGGCTTCGGCCCCCCCGCGAGAACGTGCCGGCCCGCTCCCTCCCAGACGCCCTCCGCGAGCAGCTCCCAGCGGGACTCGACCGCCGATTGGAGCCGATAACCGACCGCGCCTGGTTCTTTCCTACCAGCGTTCCTACCAGCGTCCCTACCAGCGCCTTCGACCTCCACGGTGAGACGGCGCAGGACCTGCCCGGCCGGGATCTCCAGCGTGCAGATCGAGGCCGACGATGCATGGCGGCAGGGCGCCCCCTGAATGACGAAGGTGAGGAGCGGACCCGCGACCGTCTCCACCGCGGCCGAGGCGAGCGCCGGGGAGGCCGTCGGCCAGAGCAGACGCAGAAAACGGTGCGAGGTCGAGGGGTAGGTGAGGGCGACCCGCTGCACCCCCTCCGCTCCGCCGAGCCTCACCGGCACGGCGGATGCGAGAGGCTCCCAAGTCTCCCTGTCGGGGCTCGACTCCAGTCTCAGCGCGGGGATCGCGATCTCGGGAGTGGTGAGGTCCAGGACCAGCCGCTCGTGGGGGAACGGATCGGCTCCGGTATCCAGCACCCAGGCCCGATCGCCTTGCTTTTTCACCTGCGCGGGACGGCTGGCGCTCTCCGGGAGAGTGGCCGAGAGGCGGAAGGGGATCGACTCGCCGCCCGGGGCAAAGACGTGGAGGTCGGCCCCGCCCGGCGCCATGTGCCGGAGAGCCGCGATGTCGAGCGGGACGCGGACCCAGCCCGCCGCGGGGACTTCGAAGTCCCGGGTGTAGGCGAAACCGTCGAGGGCGTGGACCGGCTGGACGAGGCAGAGACAAGCGAGCGCCACGGAGCACGCGAAGCTTCCTGGCTTCTGTGCCAACCGGAGAGACGGGCCTTTGACTGAATGAGCTGGAGTAATTCTAGCACGAACCCAGCTCACTTTTGTAAAGCCCCCCTGTTTATACGGAGCGGGAACGATGATCGTCCACCAGTTTTTCAACAACGCCGGGATCTGCGAGGGTAGTGATGTCGCCCAGCTCCTCGTATTCCCCGGCCGCGATCTTGCGCAGGATCCGCCGCATGATCTTGCCCGAGCGCGTCTTGGGAAGTCCACTGACGACCTGGATCCTGTCGGGGGTCGCGATCGGCCCGATGGCGTGCCTCACCTGCTCCTTCAAGGCGCCCACCAGCTCCTCCTCGTCCCAGCTCTCGTAGTCCGGCGTCACGTGCACGTAGGCATAGATGCCGGTCCCCTTGATGTCGTGCGGGAAGCCCACCACCGCGGCCTCGGCCACGGCATCGTGCGCCACCAGGGCGCTCTCCACCTCGGCCGTGCCCAGCCGGTGGCCGGAGACGTTCAGCACGTCATCCACCCGGCCGGTGATCCAGTAGTAGCCGTCGATGTCGCGCCGGCAGCCGTCGCCGGTGAAGTAGAGGCCGGGGTACTGCGAGAAGTAGGTCTCCTTGAACCGCCGGTGATCGCCGTAAATCGTCCGCGCCTGGCCGGGCCAGGTTCCCCGCAGGCAGAGGTTGCCCGAGACGTCATTACCCGGCAGCTCCTCCCCCTTCTCGTCCACGAGCACCGGCCGGACGCCGAAGAACGGCAGGGTCGCCGAGCCCGGCTTGCAGGGGGTGGCGCCCGGCAGCGGAGTGATCAGGATGCCGCCGGTCTCGGTCTGCCACCAGGTGTCGACCACCGCGCAGCGCCCCTCGCCCACGACGTCGTGGTACCACATCCAGACCTCGGGGTTGATCGGCTCGCCCACCGAGCCCAGGATGCGCAGCGACTTGCGGCTGTAGCGCTTCACCCACTCGTCGCCGGACCGGGCGATGGCGCGGATGGCGGTGGGGGCCGTGTAGAAGATGTTGACCCCGAGGTCGTCCACGATCCGCCAGTAGCGCCCCGCGTCCGGATAGGTGGGGATCGACTCGAACATGACCGTCGTCGCCCCGTTGGCGAGCGGACCGTAGAGGATGTAGCTGTGTCCCGTGACCCAGCCGATATCCGCGGCGCACATGTAGATGTCGCCCGGGTGGTAGTCGAAGACGTACTTGTGGGTCACGGCGGCGTAGACGAGATAGCCCGCCGTGGTATGGAGCACGCCCTTGGGCCGGCCCGTCGAGCCCGAGGTGTAGAGGGTGAAGAGCGGGTCCTCGGCGGACATCCATTCGAGCGGACAGGTGGAGCGCTGCCGGTCGGTCTCGTCCTCCATCCACAGGTCGCGCCCCTGCTTCATGGGCACGTCCTTCTCGGTGCGGCGCACGACCAGCACCGTCTCGACCATGCCGAGCCCCTCGACCGCCTGGTCGACCGTGTTCTTGAGCGGGATGCGCTTGCCGCCGCGTAGGCCCTCGTTGGCGGTGATGACCATCTTGCAGCCGGCGTCGAGGATGCGGCCGCGCAGCGACTCGGCGGAAAAGCCGGCGAAGACCACGGAGTGGATGGCGCCGATCCGGGCGCAGGCGAGCATGGAGTAGGCGAGCTCGGGGACCATGGGCAGATAGATGCAGACCCGGTCGCCCTTGCGGATTCCGTGGGCGAGGAGCACGTTGGCGATGCGCGCCGTGTTGTGCTTGACCTCGCGGTACGTGATGTAGCGATAGTCGCCGGGCTCGTCGCCGGCCCAGATGATGGCGGTCTTCTCTCCCTTGTCCGCCAGGTGCCGGTCGACGCAGTTGTAGCAGGCGTTCAGGCGTCCGCCGGAGAACCAGGAGAAGTCGACCTCGTCCATGTCGACGTCCATGATGCCGCGCGGCGGGTGGAACCAGTCGAGGATGCCCGCCTGCTCCCGCCAGAACTCCTCCGGCTGCTCGACGGAGCGGCGGTACATCTCCTGATACTGCTCCAGGCTGTTGATATGGGCCCGTTCGGCGATGTGGGGCTTGACCGGGATCATGTGGGCGCCTCCTCCTAGCGGGCAGAATCTTACACCGGCCCTCGTCTCTGCCCTGTGCAGTCGACCGCCGGGCAAGAATTACCGGAATAAAATTCGCTATTCAGCATTTTCAGGTAAGGTTGCCCAACCGGGTTTCCCGGGCTCGCGCACTGAAGCGCAGCCCCAGCTTCAGGAGTCATTACTGCTCTATGTTGTACCGTAGTAGGAGTCTGTTCACTGCCGTCCTCTTGTCCGTCCTGTCCGCCGCGAGCGCGCATGCCGCGCGTCCCGCCGCTCAGGGCGTCCCCCCGCACCTCTTCACCCTCGAAAAGACGCCCCTGGCGGCCTCGGCCTCGTCGGCCTCGTCGGCCTCGGCCGCGAGCCGCGCGTTCCTTCCCGACGCCGCCGAGGAGTTCCTCATCCAGGCCGATCCGGCCGCCGTCAACGCCAACCCGGCCACGTTCACGATCGACCTCCCCGACACGCCCCTTCTCGAGGCGGTCCGCACCCGCTTCGTCGTCTATGGTCCGGACTGGAAGAGCTGGATCGGCACGCTGCGCTATGCCGGCGCCAAGGGCAAGGGCGCCGGGTACATCCATCTCGGCTACCACGGCGACCGGATGACCGCCCTGATCCAGTTCGAGGGCCAGAGCTACCGCATCCTGGGCGGCGGCCGCCAGGAGAGCCACCGCCTCGCACGGATCGCGGAGGACAAGAGCCCGATGTCCTGCGGCCTCGAGGAGACGGAGGAGAGGCCGGAGCTCTCCGAGGCGCAGCTCGCGACCGCCCCGGCGGCCGCGGCCCCGGCCATCGATTCGGTGACCTCCGCGGTCCTCGCCACTTACAGGATCGACGTGCTCGCGGTCTATCCGCGCGCGTTCTTCGTTCCGGGCGGCCCGTCCGCCGAGACGGCGCTCGGCAACTTCATCCGCGACTCGATCTCCCTTGCCAACGACGCCTTCGCCAACAGCCAGATCGACGCGGCCTACAACCTGGTCGGCATCGTGCCGCTCACCGGCACCCAGCCGACGGGCAACAGCGTCTCCAGCGCCCTCACCTGGCTGAACACGCAGACCACCACCGCGGGCACGGAGGTCAACAACCTGCGCACCGCTTTCGGCGCCGACGTGGTGACGATCTTCGTCCCCTGGTCGTGGAACGGCCTGGACGTCTGCGGCATCGCCAACATGTACAACAACAGCACGAGCTACTTCGCCGGCGGCTCCACCGCCACCACCTGCCGCGACGCCTCCAACAATCCGACCCCCTGCGACCTCGGCCGCTTCATGCTCTCCGCGCAGCGTGACGGCTGCGGCCTCGCGGATTACACCCTGGGCCATGAGATCGGCCACAACTACGGCATGTGGCACAACGAGCCGCCCACCCAGGCCGCGCAGGCGTTCCCCAACGGCCTGGGCCACATCCTCACGGTCGGCAACCGGGGCCTGGCCACGGTCATGGGCTGCTTCTGCACCGGCAGCCGCTGCACCAACGTCAGCAAGCTCGGCTCGGGCGCGATCTGCAACCGCATCCCCTACTTCTCCGATCCCACCATCAACTACCTGAGCACGGGCGTGCCCACCGGCACATCCACGCGCAACAACGCCGCCGTCGGCCGGGCGCAGGTGCCGAGCTTCTCCAGCTACCGCGCGCCGAGCTCCAACACGCCGCCCACGGCCAACTTCACCGTCTCCTGCTCGGGCCGGACCTGCACGTTCAACGGCACCAGCTCGACCGACAACTCCGGGATCTCCAGCTACTGGTGGGACTTCGGAAACGCCTCCGCCACCGGTACGGGCTCCACCGCCAGCTACACCTACCCCGCTGCCGGCGCCTCGTTCCCGGTCCACCTCGTCGTGACCGACAACCAGGGCCAGACCTCGGTCAAGGCGGGCATCGCCGAGCCGCAGACCGCGCCGTCCTACGAGGGCTACCACGAGAACGCCAACTGCAGCATCATCTCCGGCTGGGCCTGGGACCAGAACCTGCCGAACACCCCGATCAAGGTCTCCCTCGACCGGGACAACACCCACATCACCACCATTGACGCGAACCTCTTCCGGCAGGACCTCGTCAACGCCGGCAAGGGCAACGGCTCCCACGCCTTCTCCTTCACCGTCGACGACACCTGGAAGGACGGCGTCTCCCATTCCGTCCGCGTGCGCCACAACAGCTCGACGACGAGCCTCACCTGGTCGCCCCGGACCATCCTCTGCGGCGTGATGGCGCTCACCAACATGACGCCGCTCAACAGCGGCAGCACCGGCGGCGTCGTCTACACCGTGGGCACGCAGTTCAGCTCGTCGGTGAACGGCACCATCACCCATCTCGGCTTCTATCGCGCTCCAAACGAGACCGACTTCAACACCGCCTACCTGTGGGCCAACGGCGGCGGCACGCCGCTCGCGAGCGTGCTACTGCCCAGCGCCAACCCAACCACCGGATATCCCTCGGGCTGGATCTGGGGCAAGCTCTCTACCCCGGTGTCGATCACGGCCGGAACCCTCTACTGGGTCGGCGTGAACACGAACACCCAGCAGGCCAAGACGAACTGCGGCCTGAGCGGCGGGGTCACCAACTCCTACCTGACCGCCCACGGCGGCGCATGGATCGCCGGCGACGGCGTCTTCCCGACCAACGGCAGCTGCAGCAACTTCTTCGCGGACGTGAAGTTCGACCCGCAGTAGCCGTCAAGCCAGATCGGACAGATCGGCCCCGCTCTTCCGCTCCTCCGGCTCCTGCCCGGGGCGGAAGATGCGGGCGCCGTTCGCCCCTCCGAGCGTGGCCGTCTCGCCCTCCACCCGGATCCACGCCCCCTCCCTCAGGCCCACCACCGGGGTCTCGTTCTCCTCGTGGAACTCCTTGAGGCGCTGCTCGCGGGTCTCGCCCATGTGGGTCGAGCCCGGATGCGCGTCGATGTAGTGCGGGTTGATCTGGAAGGGGACCAGGCCGATCGCGTCGAAGGAGGCGGGCTGGACGATCGGCATGTCGTTGGTCGTCCGGATCGTCGGGGTGGCGATGTTGGTGCCCGCGCTGCTGCCGATGTACGGCATGCCGGCCTTGCCGCGGTCGGCGAGGATCGGGATCATCTCGGCGTCCTGCAGCGTCTTGAGCAGCCGGAAGGTGTTGCCTCCCCCGGTGAAGGCCGCTTCGCAGTTCCGCAGCAGGTCCCGCCCCGCCTCGTCCGCCGTGACGGTCGCGACCTCGACCCCGATCGCGGCGAGACGCGCACGGACCCGCCCGCCGGCTCCCTCCCGGTCCTTCTGCGCGAAGGGGATGAAGGCCAGGCTGCGGACCTCCCCCAGAAAGCCATCGAGCTCATGAATCACATGGTCCAGGAAGCCCTGGCCGTGATTGATGGAGTTGCTGATCAAGAGCAGGCGTCGAGGCATCGTGTTCTCCATGAGGGCATTTGCGGGGCCATTTGCGGGGCCATTGCGGGGAATGCTATGCCAGGTCCGCCGCGTGCGCTTGGCCTTTCCCCATGGCAGGCATATCCTTTGGAGGATGGGCGAAGCTGTCTACTGGGATCTCTTCGAGCGCGCGTGCCGTTCCGTCCAGAGGGCAGAGCTTGCCGAAGCCGAGACAGTCTTCCTGGAGGCCTGCCGCGAGGCTCGCCGGGAGAGCCTGCCGCGGCTCGTGGATCGGGCCTACTGCAACTGGGCAGCGATCCGCATAGAGAGAGGGACGCCTGCCGGCATTCGGGAAGGCCTCTCCCGTGTGCTGGGCGGCAGCGACGACCCCCGGGCCCGTCAGCTGGCCGCGTACAATCTCGCGTCCCTGTACCAGGATCGGGCCCCGTTGCGGATCATGAGGTTCTACGCCGAGGCGGCGAGCCGGCTTGCCGAATCGACGGGGGACGGCCGCCCGGCCGCGGCCCACCTGCTCGGCCTGAATGCCATGAAGGAAGGGCGGTTGCCGGATGCGATCCGGAGCTTCCGGCATGCGCTCGCGATCAGCCTCGGCGAGGATCTGCCGCAGCACGCCACCATCGCGATGAGCACCCTGGGCTACTGCCTGAGCCTGAGGGGCGCCAGGGACGAAGGCCGCCGGCTGCTCGAGGAGAGCCTCGCTGCCCTGCGCGGCCTCGAATGCTCCTTCTACGAGCCCAGCCTGCGCCTGAACCTGGGGTTTGCCGCTCTCGAGATGGGAGAGCCCGACAGGGCTCTCCACCAGGGGATGACCGTGCTCGGGCTGCCGTCCTACCGCGACGAGGGCAGGTTCGCCCGCTATCTCGCCGGAGAGGCTTGCGCTCAGCAGGGGCAAGAGCGCGAGGCGGGAGAGCATTTCGATCTCCTGCAGAAGACCTACTACCCCCAGTATCCGGATCTCACCCAGATCCTCCTGCTCTACCGGACTCACCGGCTCCTGAACTGGCTCGCGTGAGGGATCAGTACGGCGAGTCCGGCAACCGGAACCCCCACTCCCGCCCGCGCTCGACGGCATCCAGGTGGAGCAGCAGCATCCCGATGCCCGCAGCCCCCTGCATGTAGCCGGTCTGGGCGTAGACGTAGTCGGGCTTCACCCGGTGCTCGGCGTGAATCCACTTGAGCCCGTCCCCTGCCGGCGTGGCCTTTGCCAGCAGGGTGTCTCCCACTCTCCGCGCGAAGTCGAGACCCTCGCCCGTGACTTTGTGCAGCCTCAGAAAAAGATCGGCGACTCCGGCGAGGCCGCAGCACTGGCCGGCGTTGTTCCAGAAGCCGGGCGTCTGCTTCTCGGGGATGCCGCTCGCCACGATCGAGCGCGTGCCCCGCTTCACCCAACCGAGCCAGGCGTCGTCCCTGGTAGCCCGGCCAAGCTGGTAGAAGAGGCGGACGGTCCCCGCCGGGCCGTGGCACCAGCCCAGGTAATAGAGATCTCGGCCGTCGGGCTCCGGCTCGTGATGGAAGATCAGGCAGCCGTCGCCCTGCGTGTTGGCCACGGACTGCAGATAGCGGGCTCCGGCCAGGGCGGCTTCGAGAGGCTCCTTGCGGCCGGTCTCCAGATGGAGGGTGGCGAGGGCGTAGGCGATCCCGGCCGTTCCGTGCGAGAAGTTGGGCATCAGCCGCTTCGCCTCGGGATCGTTGGCCATCCGCCACTTCCGGCCGCCCGCGTCCGGGATGCCCAGCTCGGCGAGGCGCATCCCGGCCTTGAGCGCCAGCTCCCGGGAAGCGGGACGGTCCAGCTCCCGGGCCATAGATAGAAGGTAGAGGATCGTCCCCGCCGACCCGGCGATGATGTCGAGCCCCGGGCCCCACTCGACCCCCGCTCCCGCCGGCTTCGCGGCCGAATGGACGAGCTCCAGGCAGCGCTCCGCTCCCCTGCGATACGGCTCCTTGCCGCTCGCCTTGGCCACCTGGTGAATCGCGAGCCCGATCCCGGGCACGCCGGTGTAGAGACCCGCCTGCGCGTGTTCGGGATCGGAATCGAGCGCAGCGGGCAGGCCGGCGATCAGCCAGTCCGCTCCGGCACTGGCCTCCTGAAGCCACGATTCGTCGCCGGTCGCCCGGGCCAGCTCGGCCAGGAAGAGGACGACTCCCGCGGTCCCCGTGTACAGCTCGGGGCTCGCGCTCATCCCCTCGGGACGCTCCGGACCGCTGAGCCAGAGGAGCCCCTTCGGAGTCTCCACCCGGGCCGTGCGGATCCAGCGCGCCGCTTTGACCGCCGCGTCGAGCCAGCGGGTGGACTTCTCCTCGGCCTTCAGACGGAAGGGGACCCCGGCTCCGATCCCGGCGGTGGCTGCCAGGAACATCAGCTCCCGCCGGGAGAGTCCCCTTCCAATCATGCCGGCATGCTACCGCAGGCTCAGCCGCGCTCCCACCCGGAACGTCCGGGGTCCCATCGTCTCGTTCACCCAGTTGCCCGTGCCGTTGCCCAGCGCGTTGGCGCGCAGCATCACGTAACCGCTGTTGAGCGCATTGAAGCAGTCCACGCTCAGCATCAGGTCCGTGGGCTCCAGCCGGAAGCTCTTGGCCAGGCGCAGGTCGAGCACGTGCGTGTCCGGATAGCGGTAGGCGCCCACCTCCGTGCCCAGGGGGACGTAGGCGAGCCGGCCCTCCGCCGACTCGGGGAGGAAGACGCGGGTGGAGTACTGGATGGGATAGCCCTGGCGGCCGCCGAGGATGCCCGCCAGGTCGAAGCCCCATTTGTGATTGCGCGCCACCTGCACGAGCCCCGTGACGCTGTACGACCACCGGCTATTCAGGAAGTAGGCCCGCGTCCCGCCCAGCCCCTGGCCGTTCAGCACCGGGCTGTCGTCCTTCACGCCGCCGGTCGCCCTGTCCGTGGGGTTCTCGTTCTCCGAATCCGGGATCCTCCACCGCCAGTCCTGCAAGCCGGCATTGGCGCGCAGCATCCAGCCCTCCGACAGGCGCTTCTCGGCGGTCAGGAACACCCCCTTGAAATCCTGCTCGCGGTCGCCGTTCTCCAGGTGGAGCCCGCCCCGGGTGCTCACCCCGTCCCGAAGCTTGTACCAGGTCGTCGTGTACTGGCGGCCGTCCGGCGCCGTCAGCGTCCGGGTCCCTGCCGGCACGTAGTCGTCGCGCCGGTGCAGCCGTCCGACATGGGTCAGGTTCTCTGCCGAGTAGGCATCGCCGTCAAAGACCAGAGCCTCCTTCTCCAGCAACCCGGAGAGCTTGCGCCAGTGCGCCCGCAGGCCGACCACGAAGTTCGGGCGCAGGGCATGCTCGACGCCCAGCAGCACCTCGTCGGTCATCGGCGACTTCAGATCCGGATCGAGCGAGTACGACTGCACGTACTCCAGCGTGTAGGGATTGAACCCGCTGGAGGGATTGGCAACCTCGTCCAGGATCTCGTCCCGCGTCAGTTTCTTCCCGCCGTTGTTCGACGTGTAGAAGAACCGGTACTGCTGGTAGGCGACCGGGTTGTTCCACGTGCCGGCGGCCGTGTCGAGCTGGTCGGCATACCGCGAATAGCTCGCGCGCAGCAGAGTGGAGCGGTTCTCGCCGAGAGCGTAGGTGAGGCCGAGGCGCGGCACGATGTCCGACCACTCGACGCCGGAATCGCCTCCCTCGTAGTGGACCTCCGGCATGAGGTCCGGCGCCACCGGGTTGGCCGGGATCGTGGTCGGCAGGGTGCGGCCCCCCTGCAAGTCCCAGCGCAGGCCGACGTTGGCCGTCAGCCGTCCCGCCGTGAGCGTGTCCTGGACGTAGACGTCCTTGTACTCGCCCTTGAAACGGTTGATGCCATCGCGGGTGAGAGCGAGGTAATAGCCGTAGACCTCATAGCCGCCTCCGGCATAGCTGGAGAGGGAGTTCACCTCCGTCTCCCGGTAGCCGGCGCCGAACTTCAGCTCGTGGCTGAGGTCGTGGGTGTTCAAGAAGTACGTGCCGTCCCCCCGGATCTGCTCCTGCGGCCGCTCGGACACGTAGGTGACCGTGCTGTTGCTGATGTTGCCGTTCAAGTCGTAGACCGTGAGGGCGTCGCCGCCCTGGGGATCGAGGCGGAAACCGCCGTTCACCCTGGACCAGAGCACCGCGGCGAAGAAGCTGGGGCCGAAGATGTGCGAATCCTCCAGCTTCATGGCGGTGGGACGGTCGCCGGTGCGCTTCTGGATCCAGGTCGACTCGGGCGGCACGGTCGGGCTGGCGCCCCGGCCCTTCTTGTACTTCTCGTCGTCCCAGACGAAGAACGTGGCTGAGTTCGAAGCCCCGATCTGGCCGTTCAGCTTGAGGTTGCCTGCCTTGAGCTCGGTCTCGTCCTTGAAATCGCCGACGGTCAGCAGGTTCACCGTCGGCACGCTGTATGAGCCCCAGGCCCAGAGATGATCGCGGATGATCGGGCCGCCCAGCTCGAGGCCGTAGTCCTCCACCGCCACGATCCGGTTGCCCGCCGTGAACGACG
>DATLNC010000185.1:0-8861 GCA_035536935.1 Thermoanaerobaculia bacterium | reverse complement strand
CGCCTGGGGTTGAAACCCCAGGCTAGACGGGTGTCGCTCCTCCCGGAGCGAGGGTACCAACGCCGCCGCCACCATCGAGCTCACCCCCGCCAGCAGGAACGCCCCCGCCGGCTCGGAGAGCAGCGGCCCCAGCTCGTGGCTGGCGAGGGCGACCGTCACCGGCACGGTGACCGCCGCGGCGATGGCGGTGAAGGCCATGGCCCGGAAGCTCGCCTTTCCCGCCAAACGCAGCAGGGCGGCGGGCAGGACTGCCGAGGCTCCGAGCGCGAGGGCGACCAGGCTGGTGACGTTGAGGCCGATCCCGGCGAGCAGGAAAGCGTTCGCCGCGGTAGCCACGGCGGCGGGGAGGGCCAGTCCCAGGGCGAGGGCGCCCCACCGTCCGGCAAGCCGGCCTCCTATGGCCGCGGCGACGGCGGAGGCGAGCAGCAGGGCCAGGGCCAGGCGGACCACCAGCTCGCGCAGCGGCTCGGCCTCGCTCCAGCCCAGGGTCCCGCCCGGGATCTTCTCCAGGCGCTGTTTCAGCCGGCTCTCCACGGCCAGGGAGGAGGCGCCGTGGGCACGCCAGACGAAGAGGGCGCGGGCGGCCTTTCCCCGGTAGCGCACCCGGTCCAGAGGCTCCTGCCAGCGCGAGTGGATCGGGGCCAGCGATCCGAGCAGCACCGCTCCAACGGTCACGCGCTCCAAGCTCTGGGGAGGGACCACCAGCCGCCATTGCCGGTCCCCGCGGGTGACCTGGCCCAAGGCCGGAGCCCGCAGCGACCTCTCGACCTGGGCGAGGACCGCGTCCGCCTCCTCCCAGGGATCGAAGACCGAGCCGCGCGTCTCCACCCGGATCTCCTCCTTCCGCGTGCCGTACACCTGCACGGCCTGGACACCCGGGATGGAGCGCAGGTTTTCGGCCGCGGCCTCTGGATGAAGTACCCGGCGGTCGCTCGAGCCGGAGAGCCAGACGATCGCGAAGAGCTCGCCCCTGGCCTCCGTGGCCGGGGTGATCCAGAGGCCGCCCTGGGTCTGGAGCCGGCGCCGGAGGTCCGCCAGCTCCGATTCCAGCCGGGCGGCTTTCCGTTCCGGATCGGTCCCCGGGGCGAAGCGCACGGTCAGGCGGGCGCCGTCCGTCCGCACCTCGCCGCCCACCTCCTCGACCCGGCCGAGCGAGCGGATGGCGCCTTCGATCTCCTCGACCCACTCGCGGGTCACGGCACCGGGATCGGTCGCATCGGAGAGGTTCAGGATGACGGCCAGCTCGGGGAAGCTCTGCCGCGGCAGATAGTCGAGCGGCAGCCGCATCAGGGCCACGGCCCCGAGGACGAGGAGGCCGAAGGTCAGGACGAGACGGGAGATCATGCCTTGATCCTTCGGTACAGCACCGGCACCAGGACCAGGGAGGCGAAGGTGGAGGTCACCATGCCTCCGATCACCGTGATCGCCAGTGCCCTCTGCAGCTCCACCCCGTCGCCGGGGAGGAGGGCCAGGGGGAGCATGCCTGCGATCGTCGTGGCCGTGGTCATCAGGATCGGACGGTAGCGCTCCCGCGCCGCGGCACGGATGGCGTCGTCCACGTCGGCGATACTCTCCCCCCGCCCCGCGCGCTCGTGGATCCTGTGGACCAGGACGATCGCGTTGTTCACCACGACCCCGGCGAGCAGGATCAGCCCCAGGAAGGAGAGGACGTTGAGCGTCTGGCCGGTGATCGCGAGCAGGCCGAGCGCGCCGCCGAGGGCGACCGGCACCGTCGCCATGATGACCAGCGGCAGGCGGAGCGACTCGTAGAGCGCCGCCACGGTGAGGAAGACCAGCAGCAGCGAGAGCGCCAGGGCGAGGCGGAGCTGGGAAAAGGCCCGGCTCAGCTCCAGCGCCTGCCCCTGGAGCACCACAGGGAGGCCGGACAGCAGGGCCTCGGGGTTGCGCGACTCTCCTGCGAAAACGAGCCGCTCGGCCGTCCGGCCGTCCAGCCGCTCCAGCACCGCCGGCCGCATCCCGGGAGCGAGCCGGGCGAGCGCCCGCAAAGGGACGATTTGCGGCACGCTGACGGGGAGCAGATCCGGGTCCTGGTCCGAGGACCGCACCATCACCTCGGGCTCAACCCCATCCATCCGGATGCGGCCGGCCATCTGCTCGCCGAGCCCTTGCCGCACCTGCTCCTCGATCAGGCCGCGGTCGGCGCCGAGCGCAGCCAGGCGGGTGGCATCCCAGGTCAGGAGAAGGGCCGGCTGCGGACGGTTGCGGCGGGCCGCGACCTCTCTCAGACCGGTGTTCGCCAGGCGCTCGCGGACCTTGCCGGCCAGGGCAGGAGGGGCCACGATCTCCAGGCGCCGGCCCGCCCGCTCGATCGGCTCCACGAAGGCGCTGGTGCGGGGCTCCACCCAGGTCTCCACGTCCGGCAGGCGGGAGAGCGCCGCGGCCAGATTTTTTTTGGCGCGGGTTGCCTCTCCGGCATCGGCAAAGGAGAGGATCACCCTGCCGGTCTCCTCCTCGCGGCCGGGAAGCTGGACGGCCATGACCGAACCGGCGGAAGCGTGCCTCACCACCCGCTCGCCCAGAATCCTGGCCGCTTCCGGCGACAGGTCGGGCGCCAGGCGGTAGCGCACCATCAGCTCTCTGGAGGCGGCGTCCGGCACCAGCTCGCTGGGGAGGACGGCCAGGGCGAGCACCGCAACCAGGGTCGTGGCGATCCCGGCCAGCACCGTCAGCTTCGGACGGGCCAGGGCGGTGTCGAGCAGCCCCAGGTAGGCCCGGCGGCCGGGGCTCCGCCCCAGGTCTTTCTTCACTGGAGCGTTGCCGCTCATCACCGGCGTCAGCGTCAGCGAGAACAGGAGTGAAGCCGCCTGGGAGACCACGATCGCGAAGGCCTGCACGCCGAAGAAGGCGCGGGCCAGCCCCTGGAGATAGATCAGGGGGAGGAAGACGACGGCGGAGGTCAGGAAGCTCGCGATCACCGGCAGGGCGATCTCCCTGGTGCCGGTGATGGCGGGCTCCGGCACCCCGGCGGCGCGGGCGGTCTCGATCGACTCAAGGACCACGATGGCGCTGTCCACCAGCATGCCGGCCGCGAGGGCCAGGCCGGCCAGCGAGACCACGTCCAGCGAGGCGCCCGCGAGGTGGAAGCCGGCGAAGGAGGTGAGCAGCGAGGCGGGCACCACGACCATCATGGCCAGGGTCGGACGCCAGCGGCCGAGCAGCATCCGCAGCACGGCCGCGCCGAGCGCCATGCCGATCAGGGCGGCGAGCCCCAGCTCCTTCAGGGCCGCGACCACCTCGCCGCTGCGGTCCGAGACCACCTTCGGCCGCGGACCGGAGCGCGTGCGCTCCGCCAGCTCGCCGACCCGCTCCCGCACGTTCCGGGCGAGGGCCACGGCGTTCGCCTCCGGCGCGCGGAAGACCCGCACCAGCACCCCCTCCTCGCCGTTCAGGCGGAAGAAGCTGCCGTCCTCGACCTCCTCCAGCCCCACCCGGGCCACGTCGCCGAGGAAGCTCTCCTTGATCCGGACGGCGCGCAGGGCGTCCAGGTTCTCGACCTCCTCGCGCACGAGCACGGGGCGGATGACCGATCCGGCCTTGGCGCGCCCCGCGGGCAGGGCGGCGCCCATCGGGCGGAGGCGCTCGATCAGGTCCGCCGGCGTGAGCCCGCGGGCAGCCAGGGCCGCGGCCCGCGGACGGACCACGGCGTGGAGAGGGGTCAGGCCGACCGTCTCGATCCGGCCGGCGCCGTCGAGCCGCGCCAGCTCGGGCACCAGCAGCTTGCGGGCGAATGCCGTGCGCGCCGCGCCGGAGACCCCGCCGAGCACCGCCACCTCCACGATCGGCTCCGCATCCCCGGTCGCCAGCGCGATCGACATCGAGCCGGCGGCCGGATCGTCGAGGTCGGCGAGCAGGCGCTCGGCTTCGATGCGCAGGCGGTCGGCATCGGTCTGCCACTCGCTCTCCACCCGGGCGCGGAGGACGCCGTCGCCCGTCCAGGTGCGCACCGAGGTCACGCCGGCCAGGGCCGCGAGGCGGCGCTCCACCGGACGGGTGAGCCGGTCGAGAACCTCCTCGCGGGCCCGCCCCTCCGCGGCGATGGAGATCTCCAGGCGCGGTCTTTCCAGCTCGGGCAGCAGCGAGACCGGCAGCCGCAGCAGGGAGAAGGTCCCCAGGACTACCAGGGTGACCGCGCCGATCAGCGTCGAGACCGGGCGTTCAATCGCGTGACGGATCATTTCTTGACGTCCTTGACTTCCACCACCCGGTCGCCGTCCTCCAGCAGGGAGGCGCCGCTCACGACCAGCCGCTCGCCCGGATCGAGCCCGCGCACGACCTCGATCCGCCCGCCGCCGCGCGCCCCGGTCTCCACGGCACGGCGGCGGGCCGTGAGCCCCTCTCGCCGGTCGACGACGAAGACCGCGCTGCCGTCTTCGGACACCACCAGGGAATCCTCGGGCACGGTGAGCGCCTGGGGACGGGCGTCCAGCTCCACGCGCAGCTCGACCCCCTCACCCGGAGCCGGCAGCCCCTCGGGGTCCGTGACCTCCACGATCAGCGGCACGGTGCCGCCGGCCTCCACCATCGGGCTGACCTCGCGGATGATCCCCTCTCCGCTCGCTTCGCCACTCTGAAGGCCAGAACTGACGAAGCGCACCTTGAGGCCGGGATGGAGCCGTCCGCGGTCGGCCGCGGCGGCCCGGCCTTCGACTTTGAGCGACCCGCCGGCGGCCACCCGGACCAGGGGGGTGCCCGGCGTCACCTCGGAGTCGGGCGGGATGCGGTGGTCCACGATCAGGCTCCCGCTCACGGGCGAGCGCAGAGAGAGACGGCCGGCGCGGCCCTGGGCGGCCTGCAGCCGGCTGCGGGCGAGGTCGGCTTCCGCCTTGAAGGAGGCCAGCACGGCCGCGGCCTCGACGCCCGCGTCGAAGGCGCGCTGGTGGCGCGCCAGCTCCGACGAGGTCAGCTCCACGCGCAGCCGCGCCTCGGCCAGCTCGGCCGCGGAATCGTGGCTGGAGATCCGGGCGAGAATTTCTCCTTCCCGCACGGCGGCGCCGGTCGTCAGCCCGCCGGCGAAGCGGCCGGGGTAGTCGAGCCGGCCCGCCACGGGGATCGCCACCTCCGCCAGGCCCGCGGGCTGGACCACGCCGAGCAGCGCGAGCGTGGGCTGGAACGGCTCCCACTTGACGGCCTCCAGGCGCACGGGAGCGGCCGGCATCTCCTCCGGCACGTCGGCGGGGGCGGGGGAGCAGGCGGAGAGGGAGAGGAGCAGGAGCGAGAGGATGGCAAGGAGTCTCATACCGTTCTCCATCACGAGATCATCGACTCCGGCCGCCGTAGCCGGCGCCGGGCATAGAAGTAGAGGAGGAGCGTGGCCGCGCCCAGCACCGCCACGCTGGCGATCCAGTCGACCAGGGCCTCCTCGCGCGGAAAGAGCCCCTCGTGGATCCCGAAGTGCCGGTCCGGCACCGGGTTGTGAAAGAACCAGCGCTGCAGGGCGATCGTGGTCGCGATCGAGGCGAGCCAGACGCCGCCCGCGGTTTTCAAACGCACCGCCCAGAACAGCGCCAGCGCGCCGAGGAAGACGCTCACTACCGTCACCTGGGTCAGGCAGGAGAGGATCGGGAACGAGCGGCCCTCCTTGAGCCAGGTGAGGAGGATCAGGGTCCACCCCTGGAGGGCCATGAGAGCGCTCACCGCTCCCGCCCGCCGCAGGAAGTAACTCTCCACGGCCGGGGCTGAAAGGGCGAGGTCGAGGCAGCCGGCGCGGCGCTCCACCTCCACCAGCCCGGCGAGGGCCGGCAGGCCCAGGATCAGCAGCGGGACGAGGACCACCTGCCGGTACACCGCCGCGGGCTCGTCCCCGGTATCCAACATCATGGCGACGATGGTCCAGAGGATCACGATCACGTCGGCGGTCGCGAACAGGGCCAGGCGCTTGCCGAGGAGCAGGTCCAGCGTCTGCTTCATGCACTTCATCGCGTCCCCTCGAACCAGACCCGGTCGCGCGGCGCGCCGTTGCGGACCAGGCGATGGCACTCCCTGTCCGGATCGAGGAACACCCCCTGCGGCCGGTGGCGGGTGGCGAGCGCGAAGCCTGCCGATTCGCCCGTGCCGGCCCGCAGCGCGATCGACTCCGGCCCGAGCTCGGTGGTGAGCACCACCTTGCAGAACGCCTCGCCCTTGCCCTCGTTCACCATTCGGCCTGTAACCTGCCATCCAGCTCCCGCGTGCCGGAACTCGACTCCCTCCAGCACCGGGTAGGGCAGGTCGCCCGCGACGAAGCTGTCCCGGATCAGCGCCTCGACCGCGGCCACCGCGGCGGGCGAAGGGCTGTGCCTGACGATGACGGCAAAGAGCTCCTCGGCGGTAGCGGGGGCGGCGTCGGGGTCCTCTCCGCGGGCGAGGAGCTCCTCCACCGCCTGCTTCAGGGGCTCGGCGCCCACCCGGCTCTCCAGGGCGGAGACCAGGGCCGGGAACCGGAAGCGCCAATAGGAATAGCTGGGGCGTTCGTCGAGCGCGGCAGTCTGTATGACCAGGTTCTCGTCGTAATAGTGGAGCGGTCCCACCTGGGCTCCGTTCTGCGGACCCAGGCCCATCCGCTCCATGGCCAGGGTGCGGAGGAACTGGCGGAAAAAGAGGTTGACCTCAGGCGCGAAGCGCCGCCGGCCCGCCAGCCTCTGCGAGAGGATCTCGACCGCCAGGGACTCCGGCTGCAGGCCCTTGAGCCGGATCAGGTCGGTCTCCTGCAGGAAGGCCAGGTTGCCCGTCACCGTGAGGAGGCTGTCCTCGGGTTCGCGGTACCAGCCGGCCAGGGACTGCCCGCCGCGCGCATGGACCTGCTGCTGCGGCCACTCCAGGACCACCAGGTGCGCCGAGCCGACGCCGGGCCAGGCCTCGTCGAGCATCCCGGCGCTGCGGGCGAGGAACCCCAGGTGCAGCTCCGCGGCCTGGACGTGCGCGGGGAAGACCGCGACCGTCATCCCCCCGCCAGGAGCCTCCTCCTGCAGCAGCCGATGGTGCCCCCCGACCACGGCGAGGTCCGGCAGCGCCATGCGGCAGCGGCTCTCGAGTCGGGCCGCGCGCTCCGAGGCGGGCACGAAGCTGCCGCAGGTGTCGGCCAGGAAGAGGCCCGCCGGGCCGGATACGGACAGCTCCACCCGGGCCGGCGGAAAGACCCCCTCGGGGCCGGTCCAGGGCGAGTAGCGGGGCACGGGAATCAAGTCGGCCCCCTGGAGGCTCACCTGGGAGCGCGAGACGGACGGCTCGCGGTACGAGCGGGAAAAGTCGAGCCGGTCGCGGCTGAACTGCGCTTCGAAGTGCTCGGTGTAGCTGCCGATGAAGCTGCCGCTCTCCCGCGACGAAGGGAAGACCATCCAGGCCGGCTCGCCGGAAAGGTGGAAGCGGAGCCGCCGGCGTCCCCCCGGCGGGATCGGCGGCTCCAGCTCCAGGAACATCCGGTCCCAGCTCCGCGAGGGGACGGCCTGGCCCTCGTCGGCCGAGACCTCGGCCGCGAGCTCGGAATTGAGCTCGAAGGACAGCTGCCCGGCGGGCTCCGTCCCCTGGTTGATCATCTCCGCGCTCACCTCGACGGCGATACCGGAGCCCGGGCCCACCCGCGCCCGGACCTGCCAGAGCCCGGGGACGATGGCAGTGGGCGTGATGAACGGGGCAGGCATGGTTTCCGTGCTGTACCGCGCGTTCGCCAGATCCTCGTAGTAGCCGGCCCGGGCGACCAGCGCGGTGAAGAGAGCGATGGAGAGGAGGAGGCTGAGCGCGACGGCGATCCGGTCGGCGGGCGCCGGGGAGGGATCGGGCGTGTAGCGCTCCCGCAGCCGGCTCCAGCTCCGGAGGAAGCTGCGCAGCGGATGGCCGGGCCGCACCCGGTGCGGCCGCACGTCCGGCCGCGTACGCCGGAGATAGACCGTGGCGACCCCCAGGCACACCGCCGCCATTGCCGCGAGCAGGGCGCCCGCCGCGAAATCCTGCTCCCGCATCACCTGGGGGTCGAACCCCACTTCGCTCGCCGGGTAGGGGAACATCCAACCCCACCGTTCTCTGCCGGCCATCGCCGTGGTAGTGCGGCCGACCGTCCAGGTGGCGGTTTGAAAGCCCGCCCAATCCAGGGGGTGGGTGAAGCGCATCGAGAAAAAGTGCAGCGCCTGGTTGAGCAGGGGAGGGACGAGGCCGAACAGCAATCCCACGAGAGGCAGCGCGTTCAGCGGTCCGCCCCCGATCGTGCCCACGCCGAGCCCCAGGGCGGACATCACCATCGCGAGCGGCGCCACCTGAAAGAGCCAGGTGCCCGCGAAGGCCCACGGGTCCAGGTGGGTGATGCCGTCCGCCAGGGCGATCCCGGCCGCGGCGACGAAGGGCAGGGCGCTGAGCGGCAGGAACACGCATTGGAGCGCGAGCCAGCGGCGGAGCAGGTAGCCGGCGTTGGAGACCTCGCACAGGGTCACCGTGGTCCACGCCCCCTCCCCCTGCTCGCGGGTGATGCCGTCCATGGAAAGAAGGAAGGCGAAGGCCGCGGTGAGCAGGGGCAGGACGCCCGCGACCTCGAAGGCGTAGCTGGGTCCCCCGACCACGTAGTCGAGGGTCGGCCGCTGCACGTGGACGAGCGCCGCGGGAAGCGAGCCGGCGAGGACGTAGAGGGCCGCCGCCGTGCGGAAGCGGAGCGACCGCGCCTGCGTGCGCAGCTCATGGAAGACGAAGGCCGCGGTCAGGCTCACGCTGCCACCTCTTCTATCCCTTGCAGCCCGAGGAAGGCGGCATAGGCTTCCTCCAGCCCGACCTCGCGCGGCTGCCCGACCGGCTCCTCGGAATAGACGATCCGCTCCACATCCCCCTGCCGGTCGGCCCGGTAGCTCACCTCCAGAGCGCCGGCCGGGAGGGGGACTCCG
>DATLNC010000184.1:0-18874 GCA_035536935.1 Thermoanaerobaculia bacterium | reverse complement strand
GCACTTTTCAACGTATCCTGTCCACTCTTCAACATGGGCAGCAGACTTTTCAACACGGGCAAGTGCCTACGTTGAAAACCGGGGTGCCTTTTCAACATAGACTGCTCCCCATGTTGAAAAGTCTCCCCACTTTTCAACATGGGCAGTTGCCCGTGTTGAAAAGGCAGGACACTTTTCAACACGGGATGGACGCCGAGCCGCTCCTCCGGTATCCTTGACTCCCGTTCCCTTGATTCTGCAACGCAGGACCGGCATTCGCCGGATGTGATGCCTGTGTCGCGACCCTGGAGGCCTGTCCATCGCATGATGATTCATCTCCTCGACGGTACCTACGAGCTGTTTCGTCACTTTTACGGCCAGCGCCGCTTCAACCAGGGCAAGAACGCGCCTTTTGGCGCGGTCACCGGCGTGCTGCACACGGTGCTGGAGACGATCGAAAAGGGGGCGACGCACCTCGGCGTGGCGACCGACCACGTCATCGAGTCGTTCCGGAACCGTCTCTGGCCCGGCTACAAGACGGGGCAGGGCGTCGAGCGCGCTCTCCTCGCGCAGTTCCACCCGCTGGAAGAGGCCCTTGCCGCGATGGGTGTCGCCGTGTGGCCGATGATCGAGCTGGAGGCGGATGATGCGCTCGCCTCCGCCGCCCGGATCGCCTCAGCCCAGGAAGACGTGCAGAAGGTCTGCATCTGGACACCCGACAAGGATCTGGCCCAGTGCGTCCGCGGCGACCGGGTGGTGCAGGTCGACCGCCGGAGGAACAAGATCTTCACCGAGGATGGAGTCCGCGAAAAGTTCGGGGTCGTCCCCGTCTTGATCCCCGATTTCCTCGCCTTGGTCGGCGATGCCGCGGACGGCTTTCCAGGCATTCCCGGCATCGGCCCAAAGACCGCGGCACTGCTCCTCAATCGCCACGGCCCCATCGAGAGCTTTCCCCAGGACGTTTTACGAGAACATCGCGATCTGGCGCTGCGCTTCAAGGACCTGGCGACTCTCCGGGCCGACGAGCCTCTCTTCCGCAAGGTGGACGAGCTGCGTTGGCGCGGCCCCACCCCAGCGTTCGCTGCATACACGGAGCGTCTGAAAGACGCTCGCCTGCTAAAGCGTTGCCTCGGCGCCCCGGTGACCTGACGAAACGCAACCGTGCTCTGGTTCTTCGGCAGGTCCGTTGTAGAATAAGGGAGGACAGCGCGACGGCTGGCGCCGCGCGTTGAGCCGCCCAGGATAGTGAAACATGTTCTGTCCCGAATGTGGAAGCGAGTTCCGAGAGGGCTTCTCCAAGTGTGCCGACTGCGAGGTGGCACTTGTCGAGCAACTGCCAGAGGGCTTCAGGCCGAAGCGGCGCTCATTTCTACCCAGAGATCTCGCGCCGATCGATATTGCGGGAAGACCACTGCTGTGCCAACACTGCGGGTATGAACAGTTCGCTCAGAATGAGGCGCAGCTCCATACCGCGACTCTCTCGTTCCTCGATCTAGAGTGGCTTGGAAAGACTGCCGACCTGTTTGTCTGTGGCCGCTGTGGGTTTATCCACTGGTTTCTGCGCGGCATCGGATTGGGATAAGCATATGCCATGGGTACAAGGAGAATCGGGCTCCAACCCTGAAGAGGCGCGGAGGCTGCCCGGGTTACGGGTCCCTGACGGCTGCGGCTCATTTCTTGCCCGCCGCCGTTTCCACGTCCGACAACGTCTTTTGCAATTCCGCTTTGGACATGTACCGGCCATTGACGACGACGGCGGCTATCTTCCGTGTGTTCGTGACGTCGTCGAGCGGGTTGGCTTCAAGCAACACCAGGTCCGCGATTTTACCGGCCTCGACCGTCCCGAGCTTGTCTTGCAGGCCGAGAAATCTGGCCGGGTTCAAGGTGGCGGATTGTAGCGTCTCCATCGGCGAGAGTCCCGCACGGTTGAGCAGCGCGAGCTCGTCGTGCAGGCTGAAGCCCGCGAACGTGTAGGGGTTGCCCCAGCCCGAATCCGTTCCCGCGAGGACCGGCACGCGCGCGGCGCGCATCGCGCCCACCATCTCGACCTGCTTCGGGAAGCTCCGCTTGAGATACGGGGCATTCTCCGCCAGCGGTCCGGCGAGGGAGCTGCGCCAACGCTCCCGCACGGAGAGAGGGATGAATTTGAGCCGCTCGTCGTTGGCGAGCCCGGCATCTTCGACCAGTGCGAATCTCCGCAGTTGTACCAACGTCGGGCATTGCCACGTTTCGTTCTCGTGGAAGCGCAGGAAGAGCGCCGAGGCCTTGCGTGGGTCGTAGCTCTCGGCCGCCTCCGCTTCCGCGCGGAATCCCGCCGCCCTCGCCGCCACGACACTCTTGCCTGTGTCCGTCAGGCCACGCAGAATCTCCGCCTCGCGGCCCGAGCAGGCCGTCAACAGGCGCGTCAGGTGCTCGATGCTTCTCTGCCCGGCGTCGGACGCCTCGACCGCGCTGACGGAGAAGGGCAGGTGTCCGGCGAAGGGGATGTGCTGCCGCCTGGCCTCGTCGGCGATGGCGAAGTACACGTCGCGCGGGAGCTGGTTGTACACTTTGACGAAGTCTGCGCCCTGTTGCTTACGCGAACGGACGATTTGCCGCCCCTCGTCCGCGCTCGACACGGGCTCGAAGTCCGGGCCCAGCTGTGCCGCGGGGCTCTCCAGGATCTTTCCCGCCACTGCCCCGAAGCGCGGGCCCAGGACCTCCCCGCGCTCGATCCGCTTGCGCAGCACCGCGATCTGTTCGAGCGGAAGCGTGCTCGCCATCTCGCGCACGCCGGTGACGCCGTTGGCGATGAACATTGGGAAGAGGAGCTCGGGGCGGCCCTCGTAGAGTGAATGGACGTGCATGTCCCAAAGGCCGGGGATGAGGAACTTGCCCGTCGCGTCCACCACTTTCGCGCCGGCGGGCGCACGCACCTTCTTGCCCAGCCTGGCGATGTGGTCGTCCTCGATCAGGACCGTCATGTCCGGCTTGAGGGGCGCGCCGGTGGCATCGATGACTGCCACGTGAGTCAAGACAAGATATTTTGGCTGAATGTTCTGGTTCGGCCCTGCCGAAGGCAGCGGCATGAGGAACAGAACCAGGAATGAGAGTGTCTTGCTCATGGGGACCTCGCTCAGTGCGGAGCGTACCTCGCGGTCCACCATACCATCCCGTCATCCTCGAGCCGCAGGCGCAGGTCGGCGGCGAATCTTTGAAAACGGGGCTTGGCGTCCGTCCTAACGGGCACAGCTTGCAAAGAAGATCGAGCAGATCCTCGCCTTCGGCATCCCCTGGGCGGGCACCCTCAAAGCGGTCAGGTTTCTCGGCAAAGGCGAAGCCTTCGGCCTGGTGTTCTTCGGCAAGAAGCTGATCGGTCTCAGCGCTTCCGAAACGCGGGAGGTCATGTCCACTTGCCAGGCGGGCTACGACCTGTTCCCGCCCGACCCGCTGAAGACCAGGCTCCAAGGCTCGGATGGCAAGGACCTGAAGCTCTTCGTCAATGCGAGCCAGAAACAAGTCGGCCCCCTCGTGGAGACCTCCTGGATACCGTCGGGTCCGGCCAAGGATTTCATGCGCGAGATGGCAGCGGAGGCTGACCAGCGTCTTGGCAGGCGGACGAGCACCATCGAGCTTGCCGGTGTCGCCATGCCCCCGATCACCAATGTCGTGGGCTGGGGAGTCGACACGGAAACCCGGTGTACCTTGAACGCCGACGGCACTCTCGATTTCCAGCCCGCTACGAAAGACGGGGACGGCACCGTGGCGATGGTCTCCGCCGCCTGGCTGCGTGGTCCCGGTGTGCGAACCTTCTTCCTGCCCATTGGCCTCTTTGCCAACTTCATCGTTCCCGAGCGTCACCCGCGGATCTGGGATCCGCCGCCTGTGCGCGAGATCTTCAATCAGGTCTTGAAGGATACCGAGCCGATGCCGTTCGTCTGCGGAGCCATAGACGGCGACGAGGCCGTTGATCCCAGCGGCCCTTTCACCGTTCGGCTTTCCGCGAGCGACGCCGAGGGCAACCCCCTGCCCAACGTCAAGACGACGTTCACGACTTTTCCTGGCAAGCCCACCGTGTCCTTCCGAGCGGGCTCGGTCCGCAAGGAAGTCGTGATGAAGCGGGACGGCCTCAAAGCGAATGTCGGCTCGAACCTCTTCCGCTTCCGCGCCGACATTTCGTGGGGTGGTGGAGGATCAGGAGAAACCAGAGAGGTGCCGCTCCTGGTGCACGTTTGAAGACGTACCGTCAAGGTCGCCACCTAGCTGTCAAGTGGTGCAACACAGGCGCTAAAAAAGATGCGCCCCCGGGGAGAGCTCCCCGGGGGCGCAGATCAGCTACGTTGATGGGCTTTTAGTCCTCCGAGTCCATCTTCAGCTTCCAGGCACCGCGGCCGAGGGTGCCGGCCACCAGGACCCCGTCAGCCTCGGAATAGTGCAGGTCGAGGATCGGCACGTTCGGCAGTCCATCCCCGAGGCGCGACCACTGGGTGAACCCAGTCGACTCATACGCCACGAAGAGGCCGTTGAACGTGCTCACGACCAGGGCATCGTCGGTGCCGCTGCCATTGGAACGCGGGACGTATTCGATCGCGCGCAAGGAGATCGGCGCGAAGGTCTGAATGTTTCCCGAGATGTCGTTCCAGGTCGTTCCGCCGTCCGTCGTCTGGAAGACCTGGGTGGTGTTGGTAAGGTAGATGGCGTTTGCATTCGCGGGATCGATCACGATGTCGCGGATCGTTCTTCCCACGGTGCGGGGATAGCTGAGGACTTCCGTCAGGGGAGCCGGGTGAGCGGCGGTGCGCATGAAGACACGGTCTACGGAACCCACCACCAGCAGGTCCGGATTCCCGAGCCCGCCGTAGGAGACCGGATCGAGGCCGGTGCCGTTGATCACAACCGGGGAGATCCGGCGGATCGTGTCTCCCTGGTCGAACGATTCGTAGACTCCGTTCGCCCCTCCGATGATCAGCCGCGTCGGTGTGATGGCATTGAGCTCAACCGGCGTCGTGAACTGCCCCGCGAACGCCGGGGGTCCTGAGAGCACCGTGAGCGGAGGGAACACATAGGACACGAGGTTGTTGGACGCGTCCCAATAGCTGCGGAGGAACGACTGCAGGCCCTGGGCGCTGTCGTAGCGGATCGAGAGATCGGGGCCCAGGGTCTGGTTGTCGACCGCGGTGTCGCCGCCGTCGCCGCTCAGCAGCACGAACCAGTCCGGCGTGTTCCTCTGGTTCTGGTGCGGGTCGTCGTTGTCCTGCGTCCCTACGAAGATGATCTGGGCCAGCTTGTCGTAGGAGAGGTCATGCTGTTCCGAGACCTCCAGCTTGGCGTTGAGCGAGAACCAGTCGCCCGCCGCGGTGCGCGGGCTCGTGCGCCTAAAGAGGCCGCCGTCGTCGCTTTCGAGCAGGTTTCCGGCCGCATCGAAGGCCATCTCCCGCGAATCGGCATGCGGTGAGCTGTTCGAGGCGGTTCCGGAGTGGGTGAGCGGGGTGCACTGGCTGCCCGCGGGCAGCGAGGCATTGCAGCGGAAGAGGCGGCCCGAGAAGTTCTGGGCGCCGATGCTGTTGGGGAACTGCGGCGGTCCCAGGCCCTCCTCGGCGCGGAACGGCTGCCGGTCGCCGCCGATGTAGACGATGTTGGCATCGCCCGGGTCGGCCACGATCGACAGGTGAATCGCTCCCTGCCCGCCGGGGTGGATTCCGACGTTGTTGGGGCCGGTCCTCGGACGGTCCAGGGAAGTCCAGGTCGCGCCGCCGTCGGGGGAGCGGAAGAGGCCCGCCAGGCGTCCGGTGTTGACGATCGCGGCATAGACGTTGTTGTTCTTGCCGACCGCGAACTCGACGTTACCCGTCGTGCCGCTGATCAGGAGCGCGTCCATCGCCGGGCTGCTGACCTTCGTCCAGGTGGCTCCGGTGTCGTTGCTGCGGTAGACGCCGTTCACGCCGCCGGAGAGATTGGCGAAGACGATGCTGGTGAAGAGCCGGCTGGGATTCGTGGGGTCTCCGACCAGGTCGTACGCGACTCCAGCGGGAAGACCGGTCGCCGCGCCGTTGCCGACGCTGACCGCGGCGAAGGTGTTGCCGCCGTCGGTGCTGCGCCAGATCCCGATCCTGTCGACGGTGTTGATGTCCGCGGCGTCGACCGAGACGACGATGGTGTTGCCGCGGGGGGCAACCCCGTTGATGTTCTTGCCCACCAGGGCTCCGTTGCCGTTGACGAGGGTCCAATTGTCACCCTCGTCCGTCGTCTTGTACAGCCCGACGCGGTTGCCGCCCAGGCGGCCGAGCGAGCTGAACTTGCCCACGCCGGCCCAGAGGGTCTTGTACTGCGTATCGGTGGGGTCGAATGCCAGTGCGCCGATGGCGGAAGTCGGCATCGAATCGGTGAGCGACTTCCAGTTCGGGTGGTCGGACTGGCTGTTCTTCGTCCGCCAGACGCCGCCATTGACGGCGCCGATGAAGATGGTCTTGTGATCCGTGGGATGCGCGACGACGGTGTGGATGGAGCCCACCACTTCGTCGTTGGGAACCACATTCTCGCTCTGTCCGCCGGCGGCCGGGCTGGGACCTTGGGATTGCCACTTGTGGTGGGGATTGACGGGAGGGGGCTGCCCATGGGCGCCCGCCGGCAGCGCCAGCGCCACCGCGAGAGCCAAGAGAACGCAAAGCCCCGTGGCAAGGCGTACGCCGCCACGCGGGAAATTAAAACTCCAGGTACTCCTCAGCATTTGCCGTGTCCTTTCTGTGCAGAGTGCCCTATCGGGCAATCATTCATCGAAGACAACGGCGATTCGAACGCGGCGCGACGCTGGCGATTCAGAGACTCCTGATCGACCTCTTGGGTGTACGCCACCCACGAGCGGAGGAGCCTCTCCCAGGCTCAAGAGAGCATGATCCCCGGCGGGACGCATTCTTCTCTTGCAACCGATGGTCAGACAAGACTATCATGGGAATGCGACGGCGATACATAGCGGAGCAGCTGGCAAGTCAGAAGAAGTAAGGAGTCTACGTGAACCAATCCAAACGGTGGCCGTCCCGGCCAACCTGGGGGCGGTATATAGCTTCGCTCGTCCTCCCGCCTCTTTTCGCAATCTCTCTCATGCCAGGCGCTGCGCTGGCACAGTCCCAGTCGATGCGTCCGGCGACCCCTGAGAACAGCGCCGCGCTGCTCGACGGAGTGGTGATCTCTCCTCGGCAAGGCGTCGCGTATGTGATGCGCTCCGGCGGCATCGACGCGTTGAACCTTGCCACCGGCAAGCTGCGCTGGCGCAGCGACAAGGCGGCCAAGCCTCTCGCGCTCGTCGGCGATCGGCTCATCGCACAGGTGGACGGGAGCCGCAAGGGCAGCAAGGCCCTGGACCTCGTCGCCCTCGACGCGCGCAGCGGCGCCGTCCGTGATTCCGTCCGCATCCCCCTGCCCCAGGGCGTTGTTGCCTCGGTGGTCGACACTCCCGCCGGCTCATTTCGGGTCCGGACCGACAGCACGGCCTCCGAGCTCATGGTGAGCTGGGAAGCCACGGGCGTGGGAGTCGGGGCACAGGGATACGTTGCGTCGGTGGATGATGGGCAGGCTCCGGAAGCCGGCGTCCAGGCGGTGACCGGCCAGGCAGTCCTCGACATGACGTCGAAGGCCATGGCCATCAAGGCCGAGCCGTCCGTCCGTCTCGCGCAATCCGTCTCGCTGGTCCGTTCTGCCATGGAGGAGCTGAGCTCGCCGGCGGTGGCCGGGATCCAAGGGCGCCAGTTGCTTTCCGCCGACGGCCGGCACGTCCTGGTCACCGAAACCGTCGAATCGGCCGGGTCCTCGCTCTATCGGCATCGCTGGACGATGTACGAGCGCGCCAGCGGCGCCCGGCTCGGCTCGGTGCCGGCACTGGTGTCCGCAACGCCCTTCGTTGTCATCGGCACGACCCTCTATCACACGGTGCCGGCTTACTCCGTCCGGCAGGACGGCAAGCACGTCGAGCACCCCACCTCCCTGCGCGCGGTGAATCTGAAGACCGGCGTCCAGGCCTGGCAGACGGCGCTCCTCGAAACGTCCTTCCGGGGACCGTTCCCTCCCTAACCGGCGGGCTGTAACTTCGGTGGGGATGCCTCCTCGAGGCATCCCCACAGCATCTTGAAGAGCCCCCCTGCAATTCTTTCTGGACTCCTCCCACTGAACGTACAATAGACGGGTTTCACCGTCTGTTCCGAGGGAGGAGATCCTCATGAGAAGGAACGTCTGGCTTTGCTGCCTGCTGTCCACCTGGATGTTCCTGATCTTCGGCTGCCGCGCTTCGGAGCCGGAGCCCGACGGGAGCTCGACGCCTCCCGGCGTACCTCCTGTCGCGACTTCTCCGGCATCGTCGGAGGTCCCCAACAAGTGCGGTGAGATCGGGACGGCGCCGGCGGTCTGCGCTCCGCAGACCATCACCGCGGCGAGCGCGGCCATCCCCGCCGATGCCTGCAACCCCAGCAGTCTCGGCTGGCGGCCCGTGCAGGGGAGCTTCGATCACCTTTCCTGGCAGAGCTTCGTCGCGCTGAGCTGGCCCGCCGACCTCTCCAAGGGCCGGGGCGTCGCGGACACCACCAAGACCCTCGGCGCCCGTGGTCCCGACGGCGAGCTGCTGCCCGTGGTGTGGGAGACGTACAAGGAGCTCTACGAGGTTTTCCAGTACGACAACCCCGCCTGGACTCTCACTGTCGACGACTGGAACGATCCGCAGCCGGTGCCGCCCGGATGCCCCAGCGCCCCCGGCGCGCGCGTGCTGCGCATGACTTCCAAGGCGCAGGCCGAGCTCACGGACAACGTCGACAACGGCGTCAACGAAGCCTTCACGGGCCCGCTGGTCGATCAGGCCGGAAAGCTCGTCTGGTACGAGATCCGGATGAACCAGAGCGAGTTCAATGACATCGTCAAAGGCAGCTACTACAAGAAAGGCGCGGACACCAGCGCGCTCAAGTTCACCGACGGGGCTATCGAAGTCAAGGCCGCCTGGAAGTCGCTGAGCGGCGACGAGACGAAGAGCGGACGGTTCTTCTCCCGCAACGTGCTGGTCTATCAGGGTCCCGAAGGCAGTCAGCCTGCGACCTGCAAGCTCCAGCCCATGGGACTGGTAGGGTTCCACATCTCGCGCAAGACGGGGCTCGCACCGAACTGGGCCTGGGCGACGTTCGAGCACGTCGACAACACGCCGGAACCCGGCGTCCCATCGACGGGCAAATCGTCCTTCTTCAACCCGAGTTGCCAGCCGGCGGTCACCGCCGCCGAATGCGTCGGGGCCGCCAAGTCCGCCGATCCTTCCGACCCGAAATACCAGTGCTGCCCGAACCTGCAGCGCTATGCTGCGATCGGACCGGGCGGGGCGCCTTTCGATCAGCCTCGCGGGCCGATCCAGGTGACGCGGCTCGAGCCGCTGAGCGGAGCCTCCGGATGCAACGACGCCTATATCGCGGCGATGCCCGGACTGATCTGGCAGAATTACAGGCTCATCGGAACCCAGTGGCTGCAGGCCGGGGACGGTCCCAACGATCCGAACGTGACCGTACCCCAAGTGCTCCGGAACACGGTGCTCGAAACCTATTTCGTGAACTGGGATCAGAGCAAGACGCCGCCCGTCCAGACGAACACGAGCAGTTGCATGGGCTGCCACGGCGGATCGAAGGCCGTGGACTTCAGCTACGTCTTCCTCGCCGCGACCAAGGAGTCGGTGCCGCTGCCGCCGAGCCCGCGAGGCACCATTCCGGTCCGGCGCGCGCTAAGGCTGCCCGCAAAGTAGATGGTTGATCCGGACCGGCCGCCGGCGGCAGAGTGTTTTCCTGCCTACCCCGCATCGTGGTACCTGTTTTGTCCGATGGAAGAGCTGCGCCGCGGGCCCGTCTCCAAGCGCATGCTCGCACGGCAGTTGGTGGCATTTAAAACGGAACGCGGCAAGCTCGCGGTGATGGACGCCCACTGCGCGCATCTGGGCGCAGACCTCGGCTACGGAACGGTGAAAGGTGAAACCATTCAGTGTCCCTTCCATCATTGGCGCTTCGGAGGCGACGGGGTTTGCGTGTCGGGGCCCGATCCCGCGGATCCGTGCCCTTCCCCTCGCCTGCAAACCTATCCCGTGGAAGAGCGCCACGGCTATCTGTTCGTCTTCAATGGACCTGAGGCCTTGTTTCCGCTGCCGTTTTTCCTCGGCGCCGGCGCCGAGGATCTCGTCGCCGGAAAACCTTTTCGTTATATATCCGACTGCTCCTGGTATGTGAACGCCGCAAACGGTTTTGACATGCAGCACTTCCTCTGCGTCCACGGCCGGAAACTGATCGAGCCATGTCTGATCGACTGCCCGGACCTGTTCGCCCGGCGCAACCGTTATCGGGCAGGCATTGTCGGCAACTCGAAGTCCGACCGGTTCCTGCGCAGGTGGGCCGGGCATACAGTAGATGTGTCGATCACCAGTTGGGGAGGTCCGTACATGCTGATGACGGCGGACTTCCCGCGGGCTTACAGCCGTTTCCTGATCGCCACGCAGCCGCTCGACGATGGGCGAACGCTGTGCGAAGGAATCGTTTTCATGCGGCGCAGCCGCACGGCTTTGATGCGGAGGCTGTGGCAGCCCTTGAGCTTGATGGTCCGCCGGTGGCTCACCTATCAATTCGTTGCGGATGAAGCGCGCAGCTTGCGCGGCGTTCGATACAACCCCGCGAGCCTCGGCCGCAAAGACCAGGAGATGCTCGGGTTTTTCGAGTGGGTCGTATCGCTGCCTCAAAGGTCCTCGATGCCCTCCAGCAACCCTCAGTCCTGAGGCAAATCGCCGCGATGAAACCGAGACTGTATGTGGAGACGAGCATCGTCAGCTACCTGACTGCCTTCCCCAGCCGAGACCTGGTGCTAGCGGCGCATCAGCAGGTCACGCGTGACTGGTGGGCCACACGGGCTCAATTCGATTTGTATGTCTCTCAGTTCGTCATTGACGAAGCATCCGCCGGGGATGAGGGTGCGGCGGCCGACCGGCTCGCGGCTCTCCGGGATACAACTCTGCTCGACACTAGCCCGGAGGCAGTCTCCCTCGCGAGAGAATTGATCCGGATGGGTGATCTTCCGGCGAAGGCAGTGGTCGATGCGTTTCACATCGCTATCGCGGCGGTTCATGGTATGGACTATCTGCTCAGTTGGAACTGCAGGCACATCGCCAATGCGATGATGCGTGGTAGAATCGAAGCCACGTGCCGGTCGTACGGCGTCGAGCCGCCAACAATCTGCACGCCGGTTGAGCTCGCCCAGGAATGACAGAGATGCCAACAGCCGACCCTATCCTCGAAGAGATCCACGCGATCCGCGAAGCGCTCGCCAAGAAGGCCGGCTATGACGCTGAGAAGATCGCCGAGGCGGCGCGCAAGCGGCAGGCCGACAGCGGGCGAAAGGCGGTCACACTGCCGCCCCGGCCCACAGCTACCGTGAAGAAGAAGGCTTCCTGACAGCCTGCTTCGCGGAGGCGCGCTCCCCCGGCCCCTCACCTTCCCGGATCGGATAGACTACGCCCTCTGTCGGGGACCCCCTGTCCCCTCGGGGACTCTTATGCGAAAGACATTTCAGGAGCTCATCCTCAAGCTGTCCGAGTTCTGGGCACGGGAGGGATGCGTCCTTCAGCAGCCTCTGGACCTCGAGGTCGGGGCCGGCACCATGCACCCGGACACCTTTCTCCGCGTGCTTGGCCCCGAGCCCTGGCGGGTGGCGTACGTCCAGCCCTCCCGCCGTCCGGCCGACGGCCGCTATGGCGACAATCCTTTCCGCCTGGGCAAGCACCACCAGTTCCAGGTGATCCTCAAGCCTTCGCCCCTCGACGTGCAGCGGCTCTATGTCCGCAGCCTGGAGGCGATCGGGCTCGACCTGACCAAGCACGATCTGCGCTTCGAGGAGGACAACTGGGAAGCTCCCACCCTCGGCGCCTGGGGCGTGGGCTGGCAGGTCATGCTCGACGGCATGGAGATCACCCAGTTCACCTACTTCCAGCAGGCGGGCGGGCTGGAGCTCAAGCCGATCAGCGCCGAGATCACCTACGGCCTGGAGCGGCTGACCATGTTCCTCTCCCTTTCGCGGAACATCTACGAGATCGAGTGGGTCGAGGGGCTCGCCTACGGCCAGGTGCGGCATCAGGAGGAGGTCGAGCTGTCCAAGTACTACTTCGAGTTGGCGGACGTGACCTTCCTCCAGCAGCAGTTCGAGGGCTACGAGCGCGAGGCCGGACGCTGCCTGGAGGCCGGGCTCGTCCTGCCCGCCTACGAGTGCGCCTTGAAGTGCTCGCACTCGTTCAACGTGCTCGACGCCCGCGGCGCTGTCTCGGTCACCGAGCGCGTCGCCCTGATGAAGCGAGTGCGCGACCTGGCAGTCGGATGCGCCAAGGCGTACGTCGAGAGCCGCGAGAAGCTCGGATTCCCGCTGCTCCAGAAGGAAGAGAACCCGGCGATATCGGAGGTCGTCGATGCCCAACGGTGAGTATCTTCTGGAGGTCCGCAGCGAGGAGATCCCGGCCCGCATGCTGGAGCCGGGCGTGCGCGAGCTCGCCACCCGGGTTTTCGAGGAGCTGATGGCCCGCGGCCTGGGTCCGCGCGAGGTGGAGACGGGCTACTCGCCGCGCCGGCTCGTGCTGATCCTGAACGGTTTGCCGGACCGCGAGCCCGATCGCGAGGAGCAGGTCATGGGCCCGCCGGTCAGCGCCGCTTTCGCTCCGGACGGCTCGCCCAAGCCCGCCCTGGCCGGCTTCGCCAAGAAAGTCGGCCTCGAGCCCGACCAGATCTCCCGCGTCAAGACCGACAAGGGCGAGTACCTCGCCGCCGTCAAGAAGACCGAGGGCCGGCCCGTGAAAGAGGTGCTGGCCGAGATCGTCCCCCGCATCCTGGCCGGGATCTCCTGGGCCAAGATGATGCGGTGGGGGAGCGGCGAGGGTCCCTGGGTTCGCCCGGTGCACGGGATCGTTTCCCTCCTCGACGGCGAGGTCGTGCCGTTCGATCTGTTCGGCATCCCCGCCGGGAATCAGACGGTCGGGCATCCGACGCTGACGCCCGAGCCGTTCCGCGTCCGGGGTGTGGAGGAGTACCGGAAGGAATTGGCGGCGCGGTCGCTGGAGGTCCGTCCGGCCGAGCGGCACCGCATCCTGCTGGAAACCATGCGCTCCCGGGCCGAGGCGCTCGGCGGCCGGCTGGTGGAGGATGGTCCGCTGCTCGACAAGCTGGCCTCCCTGTGCGAAGTCCCGGGCGTGATGGAGGGCGGCTTCCATGAGGACTTCCTGGAGCTGCCTGCCGAGGTGCTCGCCACGAGCCTGCGGGATCACCAGAGCGCCCTGACCGTCGAAGCCCCCAATGGCGGCCATCAGCTCTTGCCGTACTTCCTCACGGTCATGGACCGGCCTGACGATCCGATCGGCCGCACGCGCTCGGGCAACGAGTGGGTGGTCGCCGCGCGGCTCGCAGATGCCCGCTTCTTCTATGGCGAGGACCGAAAAGCTGGGCTCGCTCATCGCGCCGAGCAGCTCGAGCGGTTGACGTTCCAGGAGCGGCTGGGGAGCTACGCGGACAAGACTTCGCGCCTGGTGGCACTCTCCACGACGATCTGCGACATGCTCGGCTGCGAGGGGCCCGCGGCGGCCGCGGCGGCCCGGCTGCTCAAGGTGGACCTCGCGACCGAGATGGTCAAGGAGTTCACTTCCCTCCAAGGGATCATGGGCGGCATCTACGCCCGCGAGGAGGGGCAGCCCGAGGAGGTCTGGCAGGCGGTCTACGATCAATACATGCCGGCTTCCACGGAGGACCGCATCCCCCGTGGCCGGATCGGGCAGGTGGTCGGCCTCGCCGACCGCATGGACACGCTCGTGGGAATCTTCGGCCTGGGGCTGATCCCCACGGGGAGCAAGGATCCGTTCGGATTGCGGCGCGCGGCCCAGGGCGTGGTGCGCATCGCGCTCGAAGGCGGGCTCCCGCTCGACCTGGAGGAGATCGCGGCCCGGGCCGTGGTGCTCTACGGCGACCGGCTCACGCGGAGCGCCGAGCAGATCCTCGAAGATCTGCGGCCGTTTCTCCACGACCGGGTGCGCTACGTGCTCGGGCTCGCAGGCTATGCCTACGACGAGATCGAGGCGGCGCTGTCGGTCGGCGGAGGCAATCTGCCCGACCTCAAGGCGCGGGTGGATGCCCTGCATCGCGTGCGTGGGGACGCCAACTTCCTGACGGTGGTGCTCGCGGCCAAGCGGATCGTGAACATCCTCAAGGACGCTCCCGAGGAGCAGCTCGACGAGCAGTTCTTGACGCAGCCGGCCGAGCGCGATCTCTACGCCGCCTTCCAGGGATTGCGCTCCGAGGTCGAGGAGGCCGCGGCGGCGGGCGACTACGAGCGCTGCCTGCGGCGCATCGCGGATCTCGCGCCGGTGCTGGACCGTTTCTTCGTGGACGTCCTGGTCATGGACCCCGACCCGCGGGTCAAAGCCAACCGGATCGCGCTGCTCCAGGCGATCCACCGCACCGTCTCGCGCACGGCTCGGTTGACCGAGGTGGTAGTGGACAAGGCGGAGGCGCGGTCCCGGGCGGGGGGGTAGAGGTTGTCCTTTCGGGAGGAGCACGACATGCCCAAGTACGTGTACGCGTTCGGGGGTGGAACCGCCGAAGGCGAGGGGAGCCAGAAGGATCTGCTGGGTGGTAAGGGGGCCGGCCTCGCCGAGATGAGCCGCCTTGGAATCCCGGTGCCTCCGGGGTTCACGATCACTACCGAGGTCTGCAAGCACTACCAGGATCACGGCAAGTCCTATCCTGACAGCATGGAGCAGGAGATCCAGGAGCACCTCCAGCGCATGGAAGCGCTCCTTGGCCAGCGCTTCGGCGATCCATCCAATCCGCTGCTCGTCTCCGTCCGCTCGGGCGCGGCCCGGTCCATGCCGGGCATGATGGACACCGTCCTCAACCTGGGCCTGAACAGCGACATCGTCGAGACCTGGATCGCGGCTGGCGCGGATGAGCGCTTCGTCCTCGATGCCTACCGCCGCCTGCTCACCATGTACGGCGACGTCGTATTGGGCTTGGAGCGCGAGGGGTTCGAGAAGATCCTGACCGCGGCCCGCGAGGAGGAAGGGGTCGCTACCGACGCCGAGCTCAGCCCCAAGTCCCTGCGCAAGATCGTCGCCGGCTATCTGTCCCTGGTGGAGGGGCACGGCTTTCCGCAGGACCCCATGGAGCAGCTCCGCGGCGCGATCCGCGCCGTGTTCGACAGTTGGGACAACCAGCGCGCCCGCGATTATCGCCGTCTGAACAAGATCACCGGCCTGCTGGGCACGGCCGTGAACGTCCAGGCCATGGTATTCGGCAACCGCGGCGCCGATTGCGCCACGGGCGTGGCCTTCACCCGCAACCCCGCAACCGGCGAGCCGAAGGTTTTTGGCGAATACCTGGTCAACGCGCAGGGCGAGGACGTGGTCGCCGGTATCCGCACGCCGCAGCCGATTCATTCAGATGGCGGGGGGCTTTCCAAGGACTTCCCCCAGGCATGTAGGGAGCTGGAGGAGGTCTCCGCCCGGCTGGAGACGCACTTCAAGGACATGCAGGACCTGGAGTTCACGATCCAGCACGACCATCTCTACATGCTCCAGACCCGCACGGGCAAGCGCACCGGCCCGGCCGCCATCCAGGTCGCCGCGGACATGGTGGAGGAAGGCCTGATCGACTGGCGCGAGGCCCTGGACCGGGTCGAGCCCATGCATCTGCTCCAAGTGCTCGCCCCCGTGTTCGATCCCGAGGAGAAGCAGAGGGCCATCGCCGGCGGCCGGCTCATGGCCCACGGCCTGCCGGCGGGCCCCGGCGCGGCCTGCGGGCGGATCGCCCTCACCGCGGAGCGCGCGGCCGAAATGGCGGCCTCCGGCGGCCCGGTGCTCCTGGTGCGCGCCGAGACCTCGCCTGAAGACATCGTGGGCATGCACGTCTCGGCGGGCATCCTGACCTCGCGCGGCGGCATGACCTCCCATGCGGCCGTGGTCGCCCGCGGCATGGGCAAGCCCTGCATCGTAGGGGCTGGCGACCTCGAAGTGGACGAGCACACGGGGGAGGTCCGGGTCCGGGGAGGCGGCCTGGTCCTGCGCGAGGGCGATCAGCTCTCGATCGACGGCACGGCCGGCGAAGTGATCGCGGGCGCGCTGTCGCCCAAGCCCTCCCTGGTCCTCAATTCGATGCTCGACCGCCGGCGGCCCGGAGACTCGCTGCTGGTCGTCGCGGTCTACCAGCTCCTGGCCGCGGCCGACGCCGAGCGGCGCCTGGCCATCCGCACCAACGCGGACACTCCGCGCGATGCCGAGGTGGCCGCGGCCCTGGGTGCCGAGGGCATCGGCCTCTGCCGCACCGAGCACATGTTCTTCGCGGCCGAGCGTCTCCCCTGGGTGCGCCGGATGATTCTGGCCGACGGCGCCGAGGAGCGCAAGGAGTCGCTCGCGAAGCTCCTGCCCATGCAGCAGAAGGACTTCGAGGGGATCTTCAAGGCCCTGGCCGGGCTGCCCGTCACGGTGCGCCTGCTCGATCCGCCGCTGCACGAATTCCTGCCGCACGGCAAGAAAGAGCTGCAGAGCCTGGCGCACGAAATGGGAGTGGAGCCCTCCGTGGTGCAGGCCCGCGCCGAGGCGCTGGCCGAGTCGAACCCCATGCTTGGCCACCGCGGCTGCCGCCTCGGCATGACCGCGCCCGAGATCTACGAGATGCAGGTCGAGGCGATCGTGCGCGCAGCCTGCGTGCGGGCGCGGACGGGGGAAGAGGTGCGGCCCGAGATCATGGTGCCCCTGGTCGGGACCGCGGCGGAGATGGTGCGCCTGCGCGAGATCACGTCCTCCACGATCCGCCGGGTGCTCGACGAAGAGAAGATGGAGATCGAGATCCCCATCGGCACGATGATCGAAGTGCCGCGGGCGGCGCTGATGGCCGACCGCATCGCCCTGCACGCCGACTTCTTCTCCTTCGGCACGAACGACCTCACCCAGATGACCTACGGCTATTCCCGCGACGACTCGGGCCGGTTCCTGCCGCATTACATCGAGTCGGGCGTACTCAGGCACGACCCTTTCCAGACCATCGACGAGGATGGAGTGGGCCAGCTCGTCCGCATGTCCTGCGAGAAGGGCCGCGCGGCAAAAGAGCACCTGCACCTGGGCGTCTGCGGCGAGCACGGCGGCGATCCCGAGTCGATCGACTTCTTCGAGCGGGTGGGGCTGGACTACGTCTCCTGCTCGCCGTACCGGGTGCCGATCGCGAGGCTGGCAGCGGCGCGGGCGAGCCTGAAGCGCCAGTCCAACGAGAAAAAGGCAGAGGGCTTGCAGGAGCCATCGGACCGGAGGCTGCAGCATGCCTGAGCTGATCCACGAGTACTCGTTCGTATACCGCAGCGACGACGGAACCTCGTACGTCATCCGCGCCTGGGGCGAGTCCAGGCACGATGGCACCTGGGAAGGCTGGCTGGGGTTCACCCCTGCCGGCGGAGCTGGCCGCGAGCTCCGCACCGGGCAGGAGACCACCCAGCCCAACCGCGACGCGGTCGCCTACTGGGCCACCGGCCTCGAGCCGATCTACTTCGAAGGGGCGTTCGCCCGGGCCTCGTAGCTCCTGCGGCCCGCTCTTTGCAGTCTCCTCCAGACGCGCGGGAGGGAGAACTTCAAAGGAGCTCGATCATCATGGACGATTCAGAACGCAGCTACGGTTACAGCAAAGACATCTACCACGGCACGCGCGGAGTCGGCGGGCACTATGACGGCACGACCGGCGATCCGGAGCGCAGCTATGAATACGGCCCGGAGGGCGGCTTCGGGGATTCCGAGGACGTCGAAGTGAGCCCCGAGGAGGCGGCCATCCACGTCGAGGAAACGGGCTTGAACCGCTCGGGAGGGGACGAGCAGGAGGGCCGGTACGATCACGACCGTGGCAGCGGCTACGCCGGTGGAGAGTCGTTCACCTGGGAGAACGAGAGCGCCGAAGAGGTCGCGGCCGGGGCCGGCGAACGCAAGGAGTAGGCCGGCGCTTTTCGGTCGGGCGGCCTCCTGGGCCGCCCGTAAAGCTCTCCGAGTCGCTCCTCGGGCTGCTCCGTCCCGATGAGCAAGAACAGTCTCCTGACGGATGGCATCTGATGAAACTCGACATCTATCTCAACTACGCCGGGAACTGCGAGCAGGCGTTCCGCTTTTACGAGCAGCACCTCGGGGGCAAGATCACAGGGATGACGAGGCACGGGGAAAAGCCCAATCCGAGCCTACCGGCCGACTGGCAAGACAAAGTCCTTCACGCCCGCATCGAGATCGGCAAGACGGTGTTGATGGGAGCCGACATTCCGGTGGCCGAGCCCATGCGGAGCGCGTATCTGGCCCTCACGCTCGACAGCACCGAGGAGGCGGAACGTGTCTACGCCTTGCTTTCCGACGGCGGCCAGATCTTCATGAAGATGGAGGAGACCTTTTTCGCCTCCCGCTTTGCGATGCTCCGGGACCGGTTCGGAACATCCTGGATGCTCCTCCACGAACTGCAAGCAACATAGCGACGTGGAACCGCGGTACGAACTGTCCGCACGGCGGGTTGAACCGTCCGTACGGCCGCACGAACCGTCCGTACGACGGGGCGCGGCAGCGAGCTCGTGGTTCGCCTTCCCTGGGTGTCGGCCGGCATCTGAGTCGGCGCCTCACGCCTCGCCGTCCCGCTGAACCGGTTTCGTGCCGCGACCGGGGCTTCTCTGCCGCAACTTGGCTCTTCGACGGTCCGCGCTGAGCTTTTCTGCCGCGACACAAGATGTTGACCCCTCGCCAAGGAGCTTTGCCGTCCCGCCGAAAGGCATTTTGCCGCGACTAGCGCCATTCCTGCCGCGACTCAACGTTTGGTTGCCGCGACGATAGACATGCATGACGCGACTAGGAGCATTGGTGCCGCGACTTAGGGCTTGTATG
>DATLNC010000183.1:0-64644 GCA_035536935.1 Thermoanaerobaculia bacterium | reverse complement strand
CACCTCCCCACCCACCCCGCCGCACTTCTCGCACGGGCAGATCTGGCGCAGGAAGTCGTAGCGGTAGATCCCGGTGCCGTGGCCGTCGGAGTAGGCGATCGAGATGGCGTAGTTGCCCACCGGCTTGATCGACTCGGCGGTCACCGGTGCCTCCGGCGGCTGGTAACGGATCTTCTGGAAGGAATGACCCTGGCAGCCGGCGCAGGGGCACCAGCCGCGCAGGTAGTCATACCCGTACTCGGCGGAGTGGCCGTCGCTCCAGGTCAGGCGCAGGCGTCCCTCCTCGGGCAACCTGCGCGCTTCGGTGAGCATCGGCGAGGGCATGTCTTTGGACCTCATCGCGTCCATGATACAACCCTGCTGGTAGGACCCCGGCCCGCGGGCCGGCTTATTCAAGGAGCAAGGAGATGGTCATCATGCGCAAAGCGCTCATTCTCGCCGTACTGCTGCTCATACCCGCCGCCGCCCTCGCCCAGACCCACCGCTTCGAGCTGACGCCCTACGCGGGCTGGCGCTTCGACGGCGAGTTCAACGTCGACGGCGACTTCCTCGACGAGCGGGACGTCCGGGTGGACGAAGGCGCCTCGTTCGGCGTCATCTTCGACGTGCCGCTCAACCCCAACTGGCAGGTCGAGTTCATCGCCAACCGCCAGAACAGCGAGTTCATCGTCGACGCGGGCCTCTTCACCCCGGAGCAGAGCCTCGGGGACGTGACGGTCGACATCGTCAACGCCGGCATCCTCTATCAGTGGGGGCCGGGCCAGGTCCAGGGCTTCTTCTCCGGCGGCCTCGGCATCGCGCGCATCGAGCCCGACCGCCCGGATGTGGAAGCCGAGAGCCGCTTCTCGGGCAACTTCGGCGGCGGTATCAAGGTCTTTTTCGCCGAAAACGTCGGCCTGCGCTTCGAGGGCCGGGGCTATTGGGTGGACCTGGAAACGGGCTTCGACGACCGCAACGACCGGTTCAGGTCCGACGAGGGCCTGTTCCAGGGCGAGGCTTCGGTCGGGCTGATCATTTCCTGGTAAAAGCGTCTTGGTGATCTGATGCCGCCACGCTTCTCGCCGTCGGTCCAGGACATCGCCGGCAACGTCTACTCGGCGCTCGCCCACCGCCTCGCCACCTTCCAGGGCGAGGTCTATCCGCTCCACGTCGGCGACACCTGGATGGAGCCCGCCGAGGGCTGCCGCATGGAGGACATCCGGGTCGCGGACCACCCCGGGATGCACCGCTACGCCGCGCCCCAGGGCATGCCCGCCCTCCTCGACGCCATCGCCGGGCGGGCGCGCGAGCGCACCGGCGTCCCCACCAGCCGGGAAAACGTGCTGGTCGCGGCCGGGGCCACCGGCGGCCTCGGCGCCGTGGCCGGCGCGATCGTGGCCCCAGGAGACGAGGTCCTCATCCTTGCCCCCCACTGGCCGCTGATCACCGGCATCGTCCGCTCCTTCCACGGGGTGCCGGTCGACGTCCCCTTCCTCGGCGCGGTCGATTCCCCGGAGACGGCGGTCGAGGCGGTGAGGGCCAAGAAGACCGCCCGCACTGTGGCCCTCTATCTGAGCACGCCGAACAACCCCGCGGGCCGGACCATCCCGCGCTCCTGGATCGAGGCCCTGGTGGCCTGGGCCCAGAGCGAGGACCTCTGGCTCATCGCCGACGAAGTCTACGAGGACTACGTCTTCGAGGGGGAGCACACCTACACCCGCCCGCTGGCGCCGGAGCGCACCTTCTCCACCCACTCTTTTTCCAAGGCCTACGGCATGGCCGGCAACCGTTGCGGCTACATCGTGGGTCCGGCCAAGGCGGTCGACGAGCTGCGGAAGATCGGCTTGCACAGCTTCTATAGCACGCCGACTGCCTCCCAGATCGCGGCCCTGCGGGCCATGAGCGAGCTCGGAGACAGATGGATCGAGAACGCCCGCCGGCTGTACAAGGAGACCGGAGACCGGGCGGCCGCGCGCCTGGGCCTGGAGCCGCCGCAGGGGAGCACCTTCCTGTTCATGGACGTGGCGGACCATCTGGACGGGCGCGGGCTGCCGGGGATGCTGGAGGACTGCGTGGAGCGCGGGCTGTTCGCGGCGCCCGGCCAGAGCTTCGGACCCTATCCGACCCACCTCCGGGTCTGCTTCACGGCCGCGCCTCCGGACGTGGTCGGGCGCGGGGTGGAGGTACTGGCCGGGCTCCTGGGGCGTTAGAATCCCCCGCAATGCCCGCCATCGAAGATCCCCGTGCCCTGGGGGAGCTGGAGCTCTTCCAGGGGTTGTCCGCCGAGGACCTCGCCCACCTGAACGGGCTCCTGCGCTCCTCTTCCGTCCCGGCCGGCACGAACTTCATCACGGTCGAGCAGCCCGGGGAGGTGGTCTACGTCATCCTCGAGGGGACGGTGAAGATCTACGTCAGCCACGAGGACGGCCGCGAGGTCATCCTCGCCTTCCTCGGCCGCGGGGACACGGTGGGCGAGATGAGCCTGATCGACAGCTCGGGCCGCTCCGCCAACGTGGTGACCACGGAGAAGTCCCGGCTTCTCTGGATGGACCGCAGCACCTTCCAGAGCTGCCTGCGCAACATGACGCCGCTCGCCAACAACCTGGTGCGGCTGCTCTCGATCCGCCTGCGCTTCGCGAACGAGCAGATCCAGGCGCTCTGCACGCTGGACGTGGCCGGCCGGGTCGCCCGCCAGATCCTCGCCCTGGCCGACCGTTACGGCAGCCGCGAGGCGGGAGGCCAGGTGACGATCCCGCTGCGCCTCACCCAGAGCGACCTCGGCGAGATCGTGGGAGCCTCCCGCGAGCGGGTGAACCAGGTTGTCGTGGAATTGAAGCAGCGCGGACTCATCGCCGTGCAGCCGGACCACCGGATCCGGGTGCTCAACCGCAAGGATCTGACCCGGTATTGCCACTGAGGTACGGCTCGGAAGTCACTTCCGAGCGATCTGAGCTCACTTCCCACCGTCCGGAACTCACTTCTCAAGGCCCGGAACTCACTTCCCAACGTCCGGAAATGACTTCCCCCTGTCCGGAAGTCACTTCCCGCCCCCCGGAACTCACTTCCGGCGGCCCGGAACTGAGATCCGAGCCCCCGGAAGTCATGTCAGACGTCAGGGAACTGACTTCACTGCTGCCTGGCTCTCGGCGTGGAGCCGGGAAAGATACAGGGCCGTGGCGGCGTGGGTGGCCAGCAGGTTGAAGAGCTCGTAGTCGATCGCCTCGAAGGCGGTCTTCTGGGGGAGCAGGCGGAAGACGGCGAGCGCTCCGATCACCCTTTCCTCCAGCTTCAGCGGGATGCAGACCGAGAGGTTCGACTCCCGCGGCGCGGGCTGGAGGTCCATGCCCTTGCCGGGGAGCCAGATCTCGCCGGTCGCGACCGTCTTCCCGATGATCCCCGAGCCGACCGTCACGGTGCCGTAGATGGCCGGGTCGATGCCGAACCAGCCTGCCAGCCGCAGCGCCGTGCCGTCCGGGCTCATCTCGTAGATCGCCAGCTCCTCGGAGCCGATCAGGTTGATGACGATCTCCTTGATCGCGGAGACCACCTCGGCCCGGTCGAGCGTGCTGTGGAGCTGGTAGCTCGCGACGTAGAGGTTCGCCAGGTTGTTGTTCTGGCTCTCCACCTCGATGTACTGGTGCGAGTACTTCTGGTTGGAGGCCTCCACGTCGGCGAGCTGGCGGCGAAGGTCGGCCTGCTCGTGGGAGACCCGGTCGAGCTCCTCGCGCAGGGCCAGGACCTTCTCCTGGAGCGACATCTTCTCGCCCAGGAGACGGCCCTTGTCGCTCTCCAGCCCCGCCACCAGCCGGCGCAGCCGGTCGTTCTCGTTGAGCAGGTCCTGGACGTAGCGCCGGGTGTCCTCGCGGACACGGAAGACGTAGCTGCCCTGGCCTTCGCCGTCCTTCTTCGTGGTCATACTGCCTCCGCGGAATGTGCCCGCTAGGGTATCACGGGACCGCCTTGACCTCCCCGAACGCGGGCGCCTTGCGCTCCCAGAAGAAGGGCTCGCGCTTGTGCGGATGATTGCCCACCTCGTCCAGCCTCTGGCCTTCGTAAAGCCGGCCGTTGAGCATCACCAGCCCGACCTGCTCGGCATTCTCGATCTTTTCCAGCGGGTTCGCGTCCAGGATGACCAGGTCGGCCAGCTTGCCCGGCTCGAGGGAGCCGATGTCCTTGTCCAAGCCGAGGTAGCGGGCACCGTCGATCGTGCCGGCCCGGAGCGCCTCCAGCGGGGTCATGCCTCCCTGGACGAACATGCGCAGCTCCCAGTGCGCGCCCAACCCCTCGCGCTGGCCATGAGCGCCGAGCTGGACCTCGACCCCGGCGTCCTGCAGCTCGGCCGCGACCCTGGCGTTGTTGAAGTGGTTCCACTCCTCCTCGGGAGCGATGAACGGCCGGCGGGAGCGCTCGTCGAGCTGCTCGCGCGGCACGAAGCGCAGCAGGCGCTCGTTGGCCCAGACGTTGTCGTGGGCGTAGAACCAGTTCTCGCCCCAGATGCCGCCGTAGCCCACGATCAGGGTCGGGGTGTAGCCGACCTTCGTCCCGCTCCAGAGCTGCTTGACGTCGTTGTAGATCTTTGCCACAGGGATCGAGTGCTCGATGCCGGTGTGGCCGTCCACGACCTCGGACATGTTGTGCTGGAAGAGCGAGCCGCCCTCCGGCACCACCATGATGCCCATCTCGCGCGCCGCGGCCAGGATCTGCTGCCGCTGCTCGCGCCGCGGCTGGTTGTAGCTCTTGACGCTGATCGCCCCGGCCGCCTTCATGCGCCGGATGTGGCCGCGCGCGTCTTCCAGGCTCTCCACCTTGGCCGTGACCGGGAGCGTGGCGCCGTAGAGGATCGTGCCGGTCGAGAAGATGCGCGGCGAGACGATCATCCCGGCGCGCTGCATTTCGGCCGCCGAGAACACCGTGCCCGTGTCGTTCGAGGGGTCGTGCAGCGTGGTCACGCCGAACGCCAGGGTGGAGTAGGTGTTCCAGTTCTCCTGCGGAATGATGTCGTCCGTCCCGAAGGCGCCATGCCAGTGGACGTCCACCAGGCCGGGGATGACGGTCTTGCCCTTGGCATCCACCACGTGGGCGTCTTTCGGCACCGGGACCTGGCCGCGGGGTCCGACCGCGCGGATGCGGTTGCCCTCGACCACCACCGTGCCGTCCTCGATCACCTCCTCACCCTTCATGGTGACGATGCGGGCTCCGACCACCGCGACCGTCCCCGCGGGCTTGTCGGCCTTGGCGCGGAGTCCGATATCCACCCCGCTCGTCAGCGGATCGGGCAGCTTCTCGGGCGATCCTTCCAGGAAGGTGAAGGCGTTCTTGAGGTCGAGGCTGAACAGCTCGGGGCCGAGCGTCCAGTGGAGCTGCTTCGAGTCGCCGGACCAGTGGAGGTACTGCCCCGCCTCGCGGGTGACCTTGGTCACCGGGATCGCGGAGGTCTCCGGACCGATCTCGATCGGCTGCCCCGTGACCACGAACGGGGCCACGTAGGCGTTGAAGTGGTCCACGAAGGCGACCCAGCGCTCGTCGTTGGAAACCCGCATTTCCAGGGCGTTCTCACTGCTCAAGTGGACGCGCTCGTCCTTCCCATCGAGCCCGAGCGAGACGAGCTCGGTTTTCTCGCCCGGCCGCACCACGAAGAGGCGGTCGTTGCTGGCGCCGAAGTGGGCGGTGAAGCCCTCTTCGGTTATGAGCTCGGGCTTTCCACCCGAGCCGGCGACCTTGTAGATGCCCACCTCCCGCGACCATGCCGGCGAGCGGAGGAAGCCGCCCTCCGCCCGGCGGAAGACGATGGTCTTGCCGTCCGGCGAGAAGACCGGCTCCACGTAGTGTCCGGGAGCGTCCACCACCACCCGGCCCTGGCCGCCGTCGGCCGAGACGACGCGGACGGTGCTCAGCTCCTTGTCGTTCCAGGTCGTATAGGCGATCCACTTGCCGTCGCGGGAGAAGGAGGGGAAGTTCTCGAAGTGGTCGTCCTGCCGGGTCAGGCGCTTGGGCGTGCCGTTCGGCAGGTTGCGCACGTAGAGGTGCCCGAGGGCCTGGTAGACGGCGCGGTCCCCCTTGGGCGAGACCTGGGTCCAGCGCAACATGCGGGTGGGGAACTCGTCCGGCGCCACCTCGACCGGAAAGCGCACGGCCTCATAGACCTTCTTCGTGGCTTTCACATGGAAAGGGATGTCGCTCACCTTGCGGCTGGCCGTTTCGATGCGGTGGATCTTGCCGCCGGCCCAGAAGACCAGCGATTTGGAGTCGGGGAGCCAGGCCATGGAGGGGTAGACGCCGTGGATCGACCAGGTCTCCTGCATGTCGCGGTCGAGCCCGTCGTAGATCGGCCACTCTTCGCCCGAGCGCAGGTCCTGCAGGTGGATGACGCTCTTGCCGCGGACCCGGCGGATGAAGGCCAGGAGCTTGCCGTCCGGCGACGGGGTCGGGCGGATGGAGCCGCCGGCTCCGACCACGAAGCGCTCGGTCTCGCCGCTCTGGCGGTCGAGGCGCTGGATGACGAAGATCTCGGTGGTGGGGTCCTTGTTGTACTCGAAGATCGGGCCGGGGGTGACGTCCTGGCTGTAGTAGAGGTAGCGGCCGTCGGGGGAGAACACGGGCTCGCCCGCGTCCTTCTGGTCGTTCGGCTTCTTGGTCATCTGGAGGCCGCCGCCGCCGCTGCGGTGGTAGAGCCACATCTCGCCGGCGCCGAGGGAGCGCTGGGCGGTGAAGTGCTTGCGCGCCACGATGTACTCCCCGCCGGGCTCCCACGATGGGCTGTTGAGCAGGCGGAAGCTCTCCTTGGTGACCTGCTTCGCGTTCTTGCCGTCGCGGTCCATGACCCAGACGTTGTCGCCGCCGCCCTGGTCGCTGGTAAAGGCGATCTGTTTGCCGTTCGGGCTGTAGCGGGGCTGCATCTGCCAGGCCACGTCGCTGGTCAGGGCGCGGGCCTCGCCGCCGCCGATCGGGATGGTGTAGAGGTCGCCCAGGAGGTCGAAGGCGATCTCCTTGCCGTCGGGGCTGACGTCGAGGCTCATCCAGGTGCCCTCGGCGACGTCGATCTGGACGTCCTTGGAGGGCCCCATGGCGGGGTTGTTGACGTCCCACTTCTCTTCCTTCTTCTCCTTCTCCTCCCCTTCGCCCTCTTTGGTGGCGATCTCGCCCGGAGGAGGCGCGCCGCCCTCCTTCTGCTCCTTCTGAAGCTCGGAGGCGTTCTCCTCGGGCTCCTGCTCGCGCTTCTGCTTCTCCTGCAGCTCCTCTTCCTCTTTCTGCTCGTCCTTCTGGCGCTCCTCGGGCGGCTTGGCCTCGGGAGGTTTCTGCTGGTCCTGCGCACGGGCGCGAGGGCCGTGGGGACCTTCATGGGCCGAGGCGATCGGCAGGGCCGAGACCAGGGCGATACCGAGCGCGAGGAGGCAGAGAAGCGATCTCTTCATGACATTTCCCTCTCGAAGGATTACGGCGACTTCTATGTACGGACGAGCGCCCGCCGGGTTCTGGACCCGGTGCGGGCGCTCGGACACTAAGGCGGGAGTCAGCCGGGCGTCAAGGCAGGGCGGTGAGGATGGCTACCAGGGAGTCCTGCTCGGCTCCGACCGAGGAGGTGCCGACGACGACCGTCTCCCCCACATCCATGGAGAAGGAGGTCTGGATGAGGTCGCGGTCATTCATCTCGTCGAGCCCGAAGCCGTCGATGAACAGCGACTTGCCGTCAGTCCCTCCCGCACGGAACCGCATCGCCACCTTGTACCGGGTCCCCAGGAGGCCGGCGATCTGCGCCTGGGCCACGTCGTCCTGGGTGACGCGGAGCAGGGCCGTGTCGAGCATGCGGTAGTGGGTGAACGGCAGGAACTTCTTCATGTCGTCGAGCGCCTTCTGGGCGCCTTCGGAGAGAGTCGGGGCCGGTCCGTTGGACTTGTTGCCCGCGGCGAGGAGGACGAGTTGGAAGACCTGGGTCGGGGGGGCGGAGTCGCGCTCGGCCAGGGCCTTGGCGATGCGCGCGTGGGTCTCGTGGTCGGCGTTCACCTCCAGGACGGCTCCCCGGCCGTTGGCGTTGGCCAGACCCCGGACCACGCAGGCGTTCTTCTGCGGGCACAGGTCCCAGACCAGGGACTCGGCTGCATGCACCGACAGGTAGCGGATGTCGTAGCGGGAGCCATAGGACGGTTCTGGCCTGTCCTGTGCCGCGGAGGCCATGAGGGGGCAGGCCAGGAGCAGCAGCAGGGCGGCGATGGGTCGAAGGGATCTCATGGTCTCTTTCCTCCTGGGTCTCATTCGGTGGCCGGCTGGAGCACCCAGATGATTCGGGTACCGCCCGGCGTGGAAAACTGGATCTGTGTCGGGCCGTGGTCGGCCGGCGGGATCTCTGCCTGGGCAAGAACCACCGGCTCCGGCTCGGGATGAACAACCTTCTTCTTCCGCGGTACGGGCTCCGGCCCCCTCTCCCGCGCAGCGGGGGAGGGTTGGGGAGGGGGTTTCTCCGCCTCCATCACCGGACCCTCTCCCCTACCCTCTCCCGCAAGCGGGAGAGGGGGTCGGACGGCTTCCTGCACCGGCTCCGGTTGCCAGAGGCTGAGCGCGATCACCGCGGCCAGGATCAGGGCCGCTGCCGTGACCATCGCCGGCACCAGCCACCCCCGCCGGCGAGGCTCGGGTACCGCGGACAGCACGGTCCGCCTCATCCCTTGGACCTCGTCCGGAGTCAGCCCGGGATCTCCGGCCGCGGGGTCTCCCTTACTCAGGATCGAGCGCAGCTCATCACTCATGGCTTTTCTCCCAGAACCTTGGCCAGCTCCCGGCGGGCGGCAAGCAGATGCCAGCGGACAGTCACTTCGGTCACGCCCAGCAGCCGGGCCACGTCGCGCACCGGCCGGCCTTCCAACTCGTGGAGGACGATCGCAGCCCTGCGCCGGGGGGCGAGATGGGCGAGGGCGGCCTGCACGGTCGCCTTGGCCACATGGGCCTCCTCGGGATGGGCGCGCTCCCCCCTCCCCTCCCGGCTCAATTCCCCCCGAGCCTTGGATCGCACGGCGAGGCGGCGGTAACGGTCACGGCAGAGGTTGACCAGGGTGCGGACCAGCCACGCCTCCCCGCCGGGCTCGCCCTCGGGAACCGAGCGGGGCTGGCGCGCCGCCCGCAGGAACGCCTCCTGAACGAGATCCCGGGCCTCCTCGCGGTCGGAGCAGAGCCGCAGGGCCAGGTGGAACAGCCGGTTCTGGTGCGAATCGAAAAGCTCCGCGAGCCGATCGGTGCCTGTCACGCTGTCGGTCCTGTCCAGGATGGCGTTCGTGGTCAAGGGCAAGTTCACAACCCTGTAGACGTGCCAGCGTGGAAAAACGTTGGGCAAGCGTCTTGCTACGTCTCCAGCAGGAGGTACAGCAATGAAAGACAACCGTGAAGAGATCCGACCCTACGTTGCCGACATGGCAGCGGTCGAGAAGCACATCCTCGAGGCGCTGGAGCGCCAGCGCAAGGACGATACATTCAAGGATTACCCCCAGGCCCTGGGCCTGATCAACAAGCTCGCGGGCCTGCTCAAGACCCATGTCGAGAACCTGGAGACCCACCTCGGCAGCATGCCGGGCGGAGGAGTGGCGGCCGCGGTCAAGGAGACCGTGACCGGCGTGCTCGGCGGCCTGGCCGGCGTCTATGACAAGGTGCGCAAGGAAGAGGTCAGCCGCGCCCTGCGCGACGACTACACCGCCCTGTCCCTGGCGACCATCAGTTACACCATGCTGCACGCCACCGCCCTGGGCCTGCACCAGGGCACCACGGCGGAGATTTCCCTGCGCAACCTCAAGGAGCTGACGCCCTTCCTGATCGAGCTGTCGCAGATCATCCCGGCGGTGGTACTCAAGGAGCTGTCGCTCGAGGGTTATGACATCGACTTCAGCCTGAGCAACCAGGCCGTGCGCGACACGCAGGAGGCCTGGAGCCGGGAGAGCACCACGGCCAACGCGTCGGTGGGAGCCGGCGGGTACGGCGGCGTTACCCGCTAGCCTTACTTGAGGGCTTCGCGCGCCGCTTTGAGCAGCGCCTTCGTCGAGATCGGCCCACCCACGGCGCCACGCATCCAGGCGTCGGGGGTGAGCCGGCCTTGGCGGGTTACCCTTTCGAACTCGGCGCCGAAGTCCCCATCCTCCAGCTTGTCCGCGATCTGGAAGGCGATGATGTGCCCGATCGGGTAGTCCGGCAGGTAGAGGCCGTAGACGATCATGTGGGAGTAGATGGCCAGGATGTCCGAGTCCTTCACCCCGAAGACCGGGGCATACCAGCGGTTCCAGACGTCGCGGGCGATCGACAGCGTCGCCTCCCGCAGCTCGGCGGGCGTGGCCTCGGGGTGCTCGTACATCCACCGCCAGACCCGCATGTCGACCAGCGCGACCCCGCCGATCTCGTAGGTGTTCCAGAGGGTGGAGAGCGCCTGCGTCTGGCGCGTCTCGGCGCTCGGCTTCTGCAGACCCAACAGCTCCAAATCCCGGTTCTGGAAGACGAAGGCCATCGCCTCGGTGAACGCGTTGTTCGGCACGCTGGAGAGGGACCAGCGGTCGATCCCGTTCAGCGAGAAGACCTGCTCCACGTTGTGTCCCAGCTCGTGGATGGCGATGTTGTAGCCCTTGTAGTCCATGCCGCCGCGCGGGACGCGGGTGCGCAGGTGGGCCTTGTCCTCGCGCCGCACCGCGCCGAGCGCGTGGCCAGCCCCGCGGGCCGGATCGATCACGATCCGCTCGGAGAGCCAGCGCGACTTTTCCGGGGTGAACCCGAGCCCCTGGAGCACCTGCGGCAGCTTCGCCTGGAACGCCTCGACAGTCGGATACCTCTCCTGGACGATGCGGTCGAGCTCCGTTTCGCTATAGCTGCCCCGCGACTTGAAGCCGGCGTACCAGATGTCGAACGGCTCCAGCTTGCGGCCCAGACGCTTCTCGATCAGGCGGGCAAGGTCCTTGACCTCCTGCGATTCCAGCGCGGAGACGAGCAGCGCCTCAACCTCGTTCTCCGGGATCTGGCGCTCCAGGTTGAACTTGCGGTCAATGTACGTCGGATCGGTCGGACTGAACGGATCGACCTTGCGCACCGCGTGGAAGACGTCGAGCAGCTTGGCATAGCGGGTGTCCGGCTCGCGCTCAGCTGGTCCTCCCTGGACTTTGTTGTTGACAGGATCCCAGAGCACATCGGCGTTGTCGATCACCGCCGCCGGGATCTCCTGACGGACGATCCGCTCCATGACCTTGAGGATCATCCGCTGCTTCGCCAACCCGGCCGGGGTCGTGTCGGCGTAGTGCGAGCCGAGCTCGTCGCGCAGCCCCCAGTGGGTGATGAGCCGCAGGTTCTCGGGGAACAGGCGCTTTCCGTCCGGGGTGACCAGGCGGTCCATGCGGATGTTGTAGTTCGCGATGTACTGGTCCGCGGCGGTGAAGGCCTCGGTGGCCGGCTGCTGCACCGACGCGGGCACGCGCAGGACGAAGCGGTCCATCATCCGGGAGCGCGCCCAGGCCTCGCGGTCCCAGCCCGCCCCCTTCTCGAGCCGCTCCTGCAGCGTGTGCACCGGGAAGTTGAGCAGGGCGAGAAAGGCCACCTTCGTCCGGAACAGGTCGTCGTTGACGTGGGCCGAGAGGTCGATCGTGGCCAGGAGCTGATCCACGGAGGAGATGTCGCCGGTGTCCAGGTCGAGCGGGGTCGTCAGCTCGCGGCGCACCTCGTGGAGATGGCCGTCCACCTGCTCGAAGACGCGCTCCATGCGCTCGAAGGCGGTATCGAGGGCGGCCGCGGCGGCAATGAAGCTTGCCTCGCAGAAAGCGGTGAAGGCCGCGGCGTCGCCATCCTCGGCCCACCAGCGCTGGGCGACCTGCTCGACACCGCGGCGGATGCGCTCGGCATGCTGCTGGCCGTGCTTCGCGATCAGCTTGTCGATCGTCTGGCGGACGGTGTCCGGAGTCATGGAAGGCTGGGCCGACACGCGGGCCGCGACCAGGGGAGCGAGGCTCAAGGCGAGCATCAACAGGGAGATGCGCAGGGACATCGTTTTCCTTTCGTCGGGCTCAGATCGGCGGCTTGAGCGCGGCGCCTACCAGGCGCTCGTCGATGAGCAGCTTGTGCATGTCGCCGCCGTTCTGCTGGACCTCCTCGCGGGAGAAGGGGTCGAACTCGAACGGCTTGATGATACGGCCGTAGATCGATTTGAGCGCGCGGGCGCCGATGCGGCTGCTCTTGGCCGCCTCCTCGGCGATGACCTTGATCGCCCCGGGGGTGATCTCCAGCTCGATCCCGTACTTCTGGAAGAAACCCTGGGAGGACTTGAACACGCTGTCCCGCGGCTCGGCGAAGATCCGCGCCAGGGTCTCGGAGGTGAGATCCTCCAGGATGACGGCGTTGTCGAAGCGCGAGAGGAACTGCGGCTGCATGCCGTACTCGAAGAGGTCCTCCTGCCGGAAGTGGTGGCGGAGGGTGAAGTACTCGCGGATCTGGATCTTGCCGTTGACGTAGGTCGTCGTGGTCGGCAGCTTGATGCCGCTCTTGGGCGAGATGACGCGCTGGAACACCTGGTCGTAGAGGGTCTCGAAAGCGCCGGCGCAGAGGAAGAGCATCTTGCCGGTGTCCACCCAGACGCCGTTGGTGTCGGCCGCTCCGTCCTTGAGCACGGTCATGGGATGGAAGTGGCGCTCGCCCTCGATCAGGGTGAGCACGGCCTGCTGGATGTTGATGCCGGTGACGTACGGTTTGCCGCCGAGGAGGCCGGAGATCTTGTCGATCTCGTCGAGGCAGACGGTGGCGCGCTCCATGGTGCGGCCGATCTCCTCGGCCGTGGCGCCGGGGCCGAGGAGCTGGCGGGCGCGCTCCTCGAGGCGGGTGAAGAGCCGGCCGGTGTCGACGGCTCCCTCCTCGGTCGCCAGGGTGTTGGCGTTCATGATGAGCACCACCCGGTGCTCGCGGAAGTCCTCCCGCGAAGCGTAGAGGTTCTCGATGGCCCGCATGATGGTGGTCTTGCCGGTGCCGGAGTTCCCGATCAGGAGGAGGTTGCCGTACTTCTCTCCCTGGAGGTGCTTGAAGATGGCCACGGACACATAGCGGAGGGCCTCCTCCTGTCCGATGACCTGCTGCGCAAGGAAATCGTTGATCTCGACCGGCTTCATGGCTCTTGGAATCCCCCTGACTATTTATATACGTACGCGCGGAGCGCCGCGCCTCTCAAAACCCGGGAAGGAGCCCGGGGATTCCGGAGTCGCGGCGAAGGGAGTAGAATCGTTTTGGGAAGCGACCGAGGGAGGATAGACATGCCGGAGTACAGGATTCGGGCGGTGGTGTTCAAGGAGGGGGAGCACTGGGTGGCTCAGTGCCTGGAGTACCGGTACGCCATCCAGACCCGGCGACTGGAAGATATGCCTCATGAGCTGACCAAATGTCTGACCTGGATGATCCGCCTCGCTCTTGAAGCCGGTGACGAGCCCTTCTTTGGGTACACGCCCGCCCCTCGTCGCTACTGGGAGATGTTCGAGCTCGCCACACCCATTTCGCAGACACCCGACGCTCCCGACTCGGAACCGGATGTCGAGCTCCGAGTCGCTGCTTAATCTTCCTCCGGGTCGAGATGGAAATCCAAAGCAGGCAGATGGTAGAGCCAGCAGAGATTCCGGAGGACGGTCAGCTCAAGGATTTCGTCCGGATCGCGAATGAATAGGACATAGCGTCGCCCCGCCCTCTCGAAGACGGTGATCCGATCGAAGTCCGCCAGATCGATCTGGATCCCGTAATCCCGCCGCACCTTCTCCACGAACTCCCACAGGGTGATCTCCCAGGGGTGCCTTGATCCCATGCCGCCCTCCGGCTTCAGTCCCGATAAGACGGGAAATATATCCGAAGACGGAGCGCCCTTGCCATCCGCTCGCCCGTCGTAGAAACTCCCCCCGTGAGACGGACCAGCACCCAGGACCTCGAGAAGCAGCTCAACCCCGAGCAGATCGCCGCCGTGACCCATGGCGACGGCCCTCAGCTCGTCCTCGCCGGCGCCGGATCGGGCAAGACCCGCGTCATTACCTACCGCATCGCCTGGCTCGTGGAGGAGCGCGGAGTCGATCCCGGCCACATCGCCGCCATGACCTTCACCAACAAGGCGGCGGCCGAGATGCGCGAGCGGGTCGAAGACCTCCTCGGCCTTCATCCGCTCCCCACCTCCGTGGGCACCTTCCACCGCTATGGTCTGATCCTGCTCCGCCGCTATGGCGAGCGGGTCGGCCTGCGGCGGGACTTTGCCATCCTCGACACCTCCGACCAGCTCGGCCTGGTCAAGGAGGCGCTCTCGGCCGAGGGGCTCTCCGAGACCGCCTTCTCGCCGCGCTCGGTCCTCTCGCAGATCAGCGGCGCCAAGAACAAGCTCATCGAGCCTGCGGCCTACGAATCGGCCGCCACCAATTTCTTCGAGAAGAAGGTCGCCTCGCTCTACCGGAAGTACCAGGGGCTCCTCGGCCAGGCCTCCGGCGTGGACTTCGACGACCTCCTGACACTATCGGTCAAGCTCCTCTCCCACGACCCGGAGGTCAAGGAGCGGATCCGTCGCCGCACCCGGTATCTCCTCGTGGACGAGTACCAGGACACGAACCACGCCCAGCTCCGCCTCATCCAGGAGCTGATCGGCCCCGAAGGCAACCTCACGGCCGTGGGCGACGAGGACCAGGGGATCTACCGCTGGCGCGGCGCGGACCTCGACAACATCCTCGACTTCGAGAAGACCTTCCCCGGCGCCGAGGTGCGCAAGCTGGAGCGCAACTACCGCTCCACCCAGACCATCCTAGACGTCTCCGGCGCCCTCATCGCCAACAACGTCCACCGCCGGGGCAAGCGCCTGTGGACCGAGCACGGCGCCGGCCCCAAGGCCGAGCTCTACAAGGCCACGGACGAGGGCGACGAGGCCAACTGGATCGTGGACCGCATCCAGAAGCTCCGCCACCAGTACAAGCTCGGGGACCTCGCGGTTCTGGTGCGCACCAACGCCCAGACCCGGGCGATCGAAGACGAGCTGCTCAAGCGCGAGATCCCCTACTCGCTGGTCGGCGGCGTCCGCTTCTACGACCGGGCCGAGATCAAGGACCTGGTCGCCTATCTGCGGGTCCTGCGCAACCCGCGGGACAACTTCTCCCTGGGCCGGATCATCAACCAGCCGCCGAGGAGCATCGGCAAGTCCACCCTGGAGCTGCTGCGCGACCGGGCGGTCCAGCTCGGCCAGCCGATCTGGGACGTTCTCTATCTCGACGACCTGGGCACGCTCCCTGCCCGCAGCGCCACGGCCCTGCGCAAGTTCCGCGACCTGATCGTGGGCCTTCAGGAGGCGTCCCAGGGTCTGCCGCTGCCCGCCCTGCTCGACCGGCTGCTCGACGACACCGGCTACGCCAAGCTCTACAACCAGGATGATCCGGACGACGTCGCCCGGCTGGAGAACATCCAGGAGTTCCTCTCCGCCGCCCAGGAGTTCACCGAGGCGAGCAGCTACAACCAGGGCGACGAGGATCTCCTGACCGCCTTCCTCGACCACATTGCCCTGGTGACGGACCTCGACTCACTCCAAGTGGAAAAGGGGGTCTCGCTGATGACCCTGCACAGCGCCAAGGGTCTGGAGTTCAAGGCGGTGGTGGTGGCAGGTCTCGAGGAAGGGCTCCTTCCGCACTTCAACTCCCAGGGCGCGAGGGACGACATCGAGGAGGAGCGCCGCCTGCTCTACGTCGGGATGACCCGGGCGCGGGAAAAGCTGTACCTGACCTGCTGCCGGAGGCGCCGCATCGCCGGCCGCTATCAGGACCAGATGGAGTCGCCGTTCCTTCAAGAGCTGCCGGACCAGCTCGTCGACGTCCACCACAGCCCCGACCTCTACCTGTCGGGCCGGGTGACCGAGCGCGCCCAGGGAATCTACTCCTTCTTCGGCCAGGCCGCGCCCCCGCAGGCGGCTCCTCCGGCGCGCTCATCTTCTTTCCAGCCCGCCCCCCGTCCCTCGGTTCCCTCTCCGTACACTCCGCGTCCAACTGGCCGCGTGGTGGTCCCCGAGCCGGACGAGAGCGCCGTCCCCCGGCGTCCGATCAAGCGCGGCAGCCGGGTGCGCCACCCCACCCTCGGCGCCGGAGTCGTCCTGGAGATGGAGGGTCAGGGGGAAGAGATGAGGCTCACCGTCTTCTTCGAGAAGGCGGGGAAGAGGAAGCTGGTGGCGAAGTTCGCGAACCTGGAGATGCTGTAGGGGGAAGAAAGCAACCAGCTCATCTCCTCCCTGCCGGACGGTCGGAAAGGTGTCGAGCCTGTTCCTCGCCGCGATTTCCGTTGCCCTGATCCGCGCTGGCATCGCGGAGATGATTCAGGCGCTGTAAGCCGCTTGGACCGGCCCCACGTTCCTTGAAACCGTCCCAAAATCCGTGGATCGGCTCGAAGCTTCTCAGATCGGATCCAAGCCTCTTAATTCCGGTCTGAGCTTCTTGGATGGGATCTAAGCTCCTTGAATCCGGCTCGAAGCTTCTTAGATCGGATCTGAGCCTCTTGGGACGGACACAAGCCTCTTAGATCCGATTTAAGCTTCTTAAATCCGGTCGGAGCCGCTTGAATCGGGCTCTAAGCCTCTTAGATCCGATTCAAGCCGCTTAAATCGGCCCGGAGCTTCTTCGGACGGATCCAAGCTCCTTGAACCCGGTCTAGGCTTCTTGGATCGAGTCTAAGCCCCTCAAATCGGCCCGGCGGCAGAAACACCCTCTCAGAAGAGGCCCAGCTCGCGGGCGGCGTCGAGGAGCTTCGGCTTGGGTTGCTGCCAGAGCCAGTCGATGCGGAGCCGGAATCCCGGGATGGCCGAGGAGGTGAAAATCCCCTCCTCGGGCTCGACCAGGCTGTAGCGGCCATCCTCGCCCAAGCGCCGAAGCTCCACCTGCCTGCGGCGAGGGTCGATCAGCCAGTACTCCCGGACGCCCTCCGTCTCATAGTCGATGACCTTCTCGACCCGGTCCCGCCTGCGGCTGTCAAGCGAGACGACCTCGACCACGAGATCCGCGGCGCCGTCCAGGTAGAGGTCCCTGCGAAGAGCCAGGTGCTCGCGCGATACGAAAAGCAGATCCGGCTCCCTCACCCTCTGGCGACTGGGCAGATGCATCGCGTACGGGGCCGCCGTGATCCAGCCCAGGTCGTGCGCTTCGATGTAGAGGCTCAGAAGTCCCCAAAGAAAGCCGACGATCTCCTGATGTCCGTAGGTGACTGCCGCCATTCGGATGACTTTCCCGTCCACCCACTCCGCCCATCTGTCATCCTCCCAGGCGAGGAACTCCTCAATCGTCGAGGGCTCGTACTCAGGGGCGTTGGCAATAGCGGGCCGGGTGCTCATGTCCTAACTCGATTCCAGCTCAGGATATCAGGCGTCGCGGATAGAGGCACATCTACCGCCCCGGCCCCCGGCGTCGGGCGAGGTAGTCGTCTCGAAGCAGGCCGAAGAGGTAGTTGTCCACTCTCCGCCCGCGGAGCTTGAAGTAGCCCTTGAGGTGGCCTTCGCGCTGGAAGCCGTTCTTCTCCAGGACCCGCTGCGAGCCCACGTTCTCGGTCGCACAGCGGGCCTCGACTCTTTCGAGGAGGGTGTTCAGGAAAAGGTCGTCGAGGAGCACCTGCAGGGCGTCGGTCATCACTCCCAACCCTTGGAAGGCGGTGGTGAGCGCGTAGCCGACCTCGGCCAGGCCGTGCTCCCAATTGCTCACCACCAGCGTGATCCAGCCGGCCGCCTCGCCGTCCACCTGCACGATCCACTGGAACTTCTCTCCCCGGCCCCGGTAGAGGTCGGGCATCCGCTGGCTCGCCACGTCCGCCCGGAGCTGCGCCGTCGGCAGCTCGTTCAGCGGCTGATAACGCCGGACGCTGGGCTCCGCCCGCCATTGGCGCAGCAGGTCTGCATCCCGCGGCACCGCGGGCCGCAAGGTCACTTCCTGGGGTGTGATGCGCTCCATGAAGGCCATACGACTATTTTAGCCCCTCACCCTTGGACGGTACCCGGAGGCTTCCGGTTCCCGCAAAAGCTGCAAGGGGTACGCCCGTCAGGCGGCCGGGCGCGACTCGCGGTCCCGAAACGCGGGCAGAAGCGCGAGGACGGTCATGTATGTGTAGCCTTGGACGAAGAGGAGGAGGAAGGGCAGGGAGATCCACATCCTGTGGACCACCGCGTAGATGAAGCAGGAGAGGAAGTACAGGGCCATCAGCAGCTCGATCCAGAGCGAGACGTTGCGGCCCGAGCGGTAGCGCTTCTTGAGCCAGTCCTCGCCCTGGTGCTCGATCCGGTACTTGGGTGTGCGATGGAAGGTGCCGCCGCGCTGGAACAGCCCGGAGAGCACCGCCCGCGCATTGTTCACCGACAGCCCGATCCCCAGCCCCATCACCGCCGGCAGGTAGCGCACCTGCGCCTTCCAGCCGAGGCCCGCCGCGGACTGGCTCGCCATGTAGAAGATCAGCACCGAGACCGTCGCCGCCAGGAAGAGAGGCAGATCGATGATCAGCATGTCCCACCAAGAGGAATCGGCGCGGATGAGCATGGCCGGGAAGATCAGGAGCGCCATGACCACCATCAGCGCGTAGCTGGTGTTGTTGGTCAGGTGGACGAAGGCCTCGAACTTCACTTTCCAGGGAAGCGGCGCGCGCAGGATCCGGCCCAGGAGCTTGCGGCCGGTCTGGACCGAGCCCTTGGTCCAGCGGTACTGCTGCCCCTTGAAGCCGTTGATGTCCACCGGCAGCTCGGAGGGGACGGCCAGGTCCGGCAGGTAGAGGAACTTCCAGCCCGCGAGCTGCGCCCGGTAGGAAAGGTCGAGATCTTCGGTCAAAGTGTCGTGCTGCCAGCCGCCCGGCAGGAGGATGGCCTCCCGCCTCCAGACCCCGGCCGTGCCGTTGAAGTTGAAGAAGCAGCCGCCCCGGTTGCGCGCCGTGTGCTCGATCAGGAAGTGGCCGTCGAGGAGGATCGCCTGGGCGCGGGTGAGCAGCGAATAACCCCGGTTGATGTGCGCCCAGCTCCCCTGGACCATCCCCAGCCCCGGATCGGAGAAGTGCGGCACCGCCTGCCGGAGAAACTCGGATTGCGGCACGAAGTCGGCGTCGAAGATGGCGATCAGCTCACCCCGGGCCCGCTCGAGGCCGGCTTCCAGCGCTCCGGCCTTGAAGCCGCGGCGGTCGGTCCGGTGGAGGTGATGGACGTCGATCCCGAGGCGGCGCTGCTCTTCCACCACCCGGGCCACGATGCCGGTCGTCTCGTCGGTCGAGTCGTCGAGGACCTGGATCTCCAGCCGGTCGCGCGGATAGTCGAGCCGGCAGACGGCTTCGATGAGCCGCTGGGCCACGTACATCTCGTTGTAGAGTGGGAGCTGCACCGTGACCACGGGCCACTCCGGAGGATCGGCAGGGCGAGGCGGAATGCGCCGGCGCGTCCTCAGATACACCATCACCAGAGCCAGGCGGTGCAGGCCGTAGAAGGCGAGGACTCCCAGAACGAGGTAATAGATTGTCAGCAGGATCGCTGCACCCGGAAAGCTCATCCCGGCAAGCCTTCTCTCGCCAAGCCGTCCTGGCGCTGGCGCTCCCGCTGGTGGGCCCTCTGATGGGGACAACCGTAGGCCTGGCGTTGCTCTCGGATCTCTCTCATCGGCTTCCGCTCACTCTCATTCTTCTCGGCTCGGGCTTCCTCTGGCTCGCCTTCATATCCGGCCGACTCGAAACGGCCGCGCTCCCCGGCAGGGCGATTCTCCTCGGGTCCTTGCTGCTCAGACTGCCGCTGCTGCTTTTGCCGCTCACGCTGTCGGACGACGCGCTGCGCTATCTCTGGGACGGGAAGGTCGCCCTGGCCGGCCTGAATCCCTACGCCCTGCCGCCGGCGGCCCCTGAGCTTATCCCTTTTCGCGACGAGGTGTGGCAGCGCCTGCCCCATACCGAGATCCCGACGGTGTACCCGCCGCTATCGATAACGCTGTTCAGTATAGCCAGCCGGCTCCCGTTTCCTCTCCTGGGATGGAAGCTCCTGGCCACCGCCGCCGACCTGGGGACCTGCGCGTTGCTCCTCCGGCTCGCCCGTCAGCGGGGTCTCCCCGAGGGGAGGATCGCCTGGTATGCCTGGAACCCGCTCGTCCTCCTGGAAGTTTCGGGCATGGGGCATGTCGACGCCCTGGGGGTGGCGGCGACGGTGGGAGCGGTGCTCGCCCTGACCCGGGGGAGGGAGGTCGTTTCAGGGATCTGGGCAGCGGCCGGAGCCCTCGCCAAGATTCTCCCGGTCGCGGCCCTGCCCATGTGGACGCGCCAGAGCGGTGTCCGGCTCCTGGGAACGGCGGCCGTCTTGATCGCGGCGGCAGCTCTTCCGGTCGTATCCGCGACCGGGGGGATTCCGCCCGGCCTCCTTACCTACGGGATCTCCTGGGAGTTCAACGGTCCGGTCTACGAGCCGCTCTGGCGCCTGATGGATACCGCCGGGCTTGCCCCGGCGATCGCCCGGGGACTGGAGGCTCTGGAGCGCCGGACAGAGATGTGGTACGCCTGGGATTGGGTGTATCCCTACCTCTATCCCCAGCTCCTGGCCAAGCTCCTTCTCGCCCTTGGAATGACGGTGGCGGTCCTGCGCTCGCTTCGGGAGACCGACCCAATTGTCGGGACAGGACGCCTTTTTGGCACTCTCCTGCTCCTTTCGGCGACGGTGTACCCCTGGTATCTACTCTGGGTGCTTCCCTGGGCGGCGCTCCTCCGGCAGCGGGCATGGCTGGTGCTTTCGGGGTTGATCCTGCTGTCGTACCTGACTCCGCTCTGGCCCGGGGTGTTTCTGGCGATCTGGGTGCCGTTCGGGTTGCTGATGATCAAGTCATGAGAGCCCGCCTGACCATCTCTTACCGGGGCGAGCGCTACGCCGGCTGGCAACGCCAGGACAACGCCCTGACCGTGCAGGAGATCGTGGAGGAAGCCCTCGCGAAATTGGTGGACTCCCCCATCCGGGTAACCGGGGCGAGCCGCACCGACGCCGGGGTCCATGCGCGGGGGCAGGTCGCCCACCTGGACCTCCCCCGGCCGCTCCCTCACCGGGCCCTGGTCCATGGGGTCAACCGGCACCTGCCCGGGGACGTCCGGGTGATGGCCGCCGGGCTGGTGGACGAGGACTTCCATGCCCGCAAGAGCGCGGTCGGCAAGGAGTACAGCTACCGGCTGAGCCGCGCCGAGGTGCTCTCCCCTCTGGATGCGCCGTTCGCGGTCCAGGTGCCGGCGAAGATCGACCTGATCCGGATGCAGTCGGCGGCCTCTTTTCTCCCCGGAAGGCACGACTTCTCGGCGTTCGCCCTGGCCGGAGGGAGCCACGGCCAGCCGTTCCGCCGCGTCTTCGCCGCCGGCTGGCTGGAACAGGGAGACGAGTTGCGCTTTACGATCACGGGGGACGGGTTCCTGCGCGGCATGGTTCGTGCTCTCGTGGGAACGTTGATCGAGGTAGGCCTCGGCCGGCGTGATCCGGAAGAGCTTGCCGACCTCCTCTCCGGCCGGCCCCGCTCTGCGGCCGGACCCACCGCACCGGCCCATGGCCTGATTCTGGAGACCGTGTCTTATCCGGTGGTTGTGGTACCTTAAGGGACCTTCGACATGGCCGATATTTCCAAACTCGCCCCCCCTGGCTCACCCGAAGAGCTGATCGTCCGCCGGATGGACCTGACCCGGCTGCCGCGGCACGTCGCCATCATCATGGATGGCAACGGCCGGTGGGCGAAATCGCGCAACCTGCCCCGGGTCGAAGGGCACCGGGCGGGCGTCGCGGCCGTGCGCGACACGGTGGAGTCCTCGGCCCAGCTCGGGCTCGACGTGCTCACCCTCTATGCGTTCTCGGTCGAGAACTGGAAGCGGCCCCGCTTCGAGGTCTGGACCTTGATGAACCTGCTCAAGGAGTACGTGCGCAAGGAGCGGCAGAACCTGGTCGACAACGACATCCGGTTCCATGCCATCGGCCGCTGGCAGGAGCTCGACCCGAGCGTCGTGCGCGAGATCGAGGCCACCCTCGAAGCCACCCGGAATTGCCGGGGGATGAGCTTCAACATCGCCCTCAACTACTCGGGGCGCTGCGAGATCGTCGATGCCTGCCGCCGCATCGTGGCCGACTGGGCCGCAGGCAAGCACGCCGACATCGACGAAGAGACGCTCAACCGCTATCTCTACACCTCGGGCCAGCCGGATCCGGACCTGCTCGTCCGCACCTCGGGCGAGCTGCGGGTGAGCAACTTCCTGCTCTGGCAGATCGCCTACACCGAGATCTGGGTGACCCAGACATTATGGCCGGACTTCCGCCGGCGCGACCTGTTCGAAGCCATCCTCGCCTACCAGGGACGGGAGCGGCGGTACGGCGCGGTCCGCACGGGAGAGTCCCAGGAAGAGGCCGCGGCCGGCGGCGGTCTTTTCTCCTCCGGGTTCTCCTCCGGACGAGGCCCGGCCTGAGCCCTGGCTCATGCAGAGGCTCCTCACCGCAGTCATTCTCGCTCCCCTCGTCCTCCTGGCTCTCTTCAAGCTGCCGGGACCCTGGTTCTTCGTCTTCGTCGCCATCATGGTCGACTGGGCCGCGTTCGAGTACCTGCAGATCGTCCGCAACCGGGCGCCCCACGCTCCCCTCAAGACGCTCCTGATCGCCGTGCCTCTGGCCGCCGTGGCCGTGAGCGCCTCGCTGATCGAGGGGGGCGAGCTCCTCGACCCGCGGCTCCACCTGTTCGCCGCCGCCGTCCTGCTCTCCGTGGGCCTGGGCAGCCTGATCCTGCTGTCCCGGGTTCCGCTCGCCGAGACACTGGATTCCTTCGGGATCCTGGGTTTCGGCGTGCTCTACTTCGCGCTGCTGATCTCCAGCCTGCACTACCTGAAGGAGGCGGACCCCTGGCTCGTGTTCCTGCTCTTCGCCGTCGTCTGGCTGGGGGACACCGCGGCCTACTATGTGGGGTCGAAGCTGGGCCGGCACAAGATGGCGCCGGTGATCAGCCCGAAGAAGAGCTGGGAGGGGGCGGCCGCCGGGTTCGTGACCTCGATCCTGGCCGCCGCCGTCTGGAGCTGGTGGCGCCTCGGCCGGATCGACGCCAAGCTGCTGGCCGCCGCCGCCCTGACCGCCGCGGCTGCCCAGATCGGCGACCTGGTGGAATCGATGATCAAGCGCGGCTCGGGCGTCAAGGACTCGGGCAACGTCCTGCCCGGACACGGCGGCATCCTGGACCGGATCGACGCCATGCTGTTCGCCGCCCCGGTCCTGGTCCTGGCGCTCTGGCTGCTGCGGGTCGAAGGCGTGCCGATCCCCCTGCCTCCCCAATAGGGGGTCGAGCGGGGGGAATGCCGAGGCGGTTCAGAAGGTTCGATATAATCGACCGTCTTCGGCGATTTTCTCGCGCAAAGGGCTTAGTTCATGACCAACGTCCTGATCCAGATCCTCTCCTTCGTCTTCGCCCTCGGCGTGATCATCATCGTGCACGAGGCCGGCCATCTCCTGGTCGCCAAGGCATTCGACGTGCGGGTGCTCACCTTCTCGGTCGGCTTCGGCCGCAAGCTGTGGAGCACGCAGCGCGGCGAGACCGAGTACCGCGTCTCGGCCGTCCCGCTGGGCGGGTACGTGCGGCTGGGCGGCGAGAACATCGAGGAGGCGACCGGCAACGATCCGCGCGAGTTCCTGAGCAAGCCGCGCTGGCAGAGGATCCTGGTCTACCTGGCCGGCCCGGCCATGAACGTGATCCTGGCCATCGCGATCTTCGCCGGCCTTTTCATGGTGGGCATCGAAGCGGGCAACCCCACCTCCATCCCCCCGGTCATCGGCGTGGTCGAGGCCGGCTCCTCCGGCGCGCAGGCGAAGTTTCAGAAGGGCGACGTGATCCTCGAGGTCGGCGGCAAGCCGATCAAGAACTGGATGCAGGTGCTCATCGAGCTCACCACCCGCGGCGGGCAGCCGGTGCCGATCAAGTACCAGCGCGAGAAGCAGGTCCTGACGGCCACCGTCACCCCCAAGGCCGATCCCCGGGACGGCAACGGCGACACCGCCGGCCTCTACCCGATCATCCGCCCGCAGGTCACCCGCGTCATCCCCGGCACGCCGGCCGAGAAGGCGGGCTTCCGGGCGGGCGACGAGCTGCGCGCGGTGGCCGGCCATCCGATCGCCGACGGCGAGAGCTTCGTGAAGTCGATCGAATCGCGGCCGGGCATGACCACCGAGGTCCAGGTGAGCCGCGACGGCCAGCTCCGCACCCTTCAGGTCACGCCCGACCTGGACGGCAAGGTAGGCAAGATCGGCGTGGGCATCGGCATGTTCCAGCGCTACGGCCCGGCTCGCGCCGTGGTCGAGGCGGTGCGGTACAACATCCAGATCGTCCGCGACACCTTCTACATCCTGGGCAAGATCTTCAGGCGCGAGGTGTCGCCCAGGAGCACGCTGGCCGGCCCCCTGGAGATCGCCAACCAGACCGCCCAGGCGGCGAAGATGGGCCCGAAGTACCTCCTCTCCATCATGGGCCTGCTCAGCATCAGCATCGCGGTGATGAACCTGCTGCCCATCCCGATCCTCGACGGTGGGCAGATCTCCATCCTGCTGGTCGAGGAGGTGATCCGGCGCGATCTCCCCCTGCGCATGAAAGAGATCATCAGCCAGGTCGGGTTCGTGATGATCCTCCTCCTGATGTTCGTCGTGATCTACTTCGACCTGTCCAAGAAGGAATTCGTGAGAAACTTGTTCCCCGGCTAGACCCTTTTCAGAGGAGAGAGCATGCCCGGCCCGATCTCCATCGGCGACGAAGCGCCGAACTTTGACCTGAGCTCGACGGAGGACGCCCTCCTGATGTTGAAGGACGAGGTGACCCGGACGGCCATGGTGATCTACTTCTTCGCCAATCCCGCCGATGAGCGGGTGCTGCGCGACCTCGACGCCCTGAACGCCCGCCGGGAGGCCCTGGTCAAGCTCCAGGTCCGCATCCTGGCCGTGTCGCCGACCCCTCTCGACGACCTCCGCAAGCTGCAGCGCGAGCGCAAGCTCCGCTTCCCGCTGCTGCACGACGACCGCAACTTCTCCGCGGCCTACGGGGTAATTGCCCCTGAGGAAGGCCGCCCTGCCGCCCCGGCCGTGGTCGTCGTGGACCGCCGCCAGCGTCTCCGCTTCATCGCCAACCCGGTGGCCTCGGTCGAGGATTCGCTGGCGCAGGTGGAGAGCGCGATCAAGGATCTGCCGTCGCCGACGAAAAGCTATCCCAAGTCGGTCATCAACAAGCTCGTCGACCGCTGGGTGAATTGATCCCATCCTCCCTCTCCCCGGCCCTCTCCCTCACCTGCGTGAGGGAGAGGGAGTCTCAGCCCTGACCCGGCGCCTGCGCCTCTTCTTCAATCCCACCAGGCCCCGCAGAACGTTCAGGTCTCTGTGGTGGCCTTTCATGTCGTCCTCGGGATCGGTTTCCACGACCATGGGGATCGCATGAACGCGCGGCTCGGTCAGCATCCTCTCGAACATGGCGAGGCCGATCTCCCCCTCCCCGATGTGGGCGTGGCGGTCGCGGCGGGAGCCGAAGGGGCGGACCGAGTCGTTGATATGGAAGCAGCCCACGGTGGCCAGGCCGAGCCGCTCCTCGACCTCGGTCAGGAAGTCGGCGAAGCCGGCCTCCTCGTGGATTGCGTAGCCCGCGGCAAAGGCATGGCAGGTATCCAGGCAGAAGCCCACCCGGTGGGGCTCGGCCACCTGAGCGCGGATCGCGGCGAGCTGCTCCAGACGCCAGCCCAGGCAGCTCCCCTGGCCGGCCGTGTTCTCCAGGAGCACCCGGGTCGAGACGTCCGGCAGGTCGCCGAGGACCGCGTCGAGCGAGGCCGCCACCTTCTCGATTCCGGCCTCCTCCCCTGCCCCGAGATGAGCGCCTGGATGGAGCACCAGGCCGGCGACCCCGAGGCGCGAGCAGCGGATCAGCTCGTCGGTGAGGGCGTCCAGCGACTTCTCCAGGATCACCGGGTCCGTGGCCGCCAGGTTGATCAGATAGCTGCCGTGAGCCATGAGCGGCCCCACCCCGCTGCCGGCATGGGCCTCGCGGAAGCTCGCGATCTCGCCGTCGAGCATCTCCTTGCCGCGCCACTGGCTGGCGTTCTTCACGAAGATCTGCATGGCGTCGCAGCCCAGGTCGGCGGCGCGGCCGAAGGCGGTCGACAGGCCTCCGGCGACCGAGACGTGAGTACCCAGAGGAGGAAGAAGCGCCTGCATGGCGGGATTCTATGCCGCCTTTGGTAGACTGCCGGCCATGTCGAAGATCGTGCGGGGACTGATCTACCTGGGTTACGGCCTGGTCATCCTGCTCGTCTTCGGACTCGCGGCGTACACCTCGTTCAGCCTGTTCGTGCGCAGCGGCGTCACCACGGTTCCCGTGGTCGAAGGTCTGGCGCGCGGCGAGGCAGCCGCCCGGCTCGCGGACCAGGGGCTGCGGCTGCGCGGTGTGGAGAACGAGGGGCGCTACAGCGAGAAGGTCCCGGTCGGGCACGTGGTCCGGCAGAACCCGGACGCGCGCACCCTGGTCAAGCGGGGGAGCGGCGTGACCGTCGTGCTCTCGAAGGGACCGCAACGCGCCCAGGTCCCCGAGCTGGGCGGCAAGACACTGCCCGCGGCGCAGGCGGCTCTCTCCGGCAGCGGCTTGACCGTCGGTCGGCTCCTGGGCGCCTTCAGCACCACGCTGGCCACCGGCTCGGTCCTGGGCTCGGACCCCGCACAGGGCGCGGACATCCCGCCTTCGACGCCGGTCCATGTTTTTCTCTCGCTGAACGTGCCGGCCGAGCGCTACATCATGCCCGAGCTCGTGTACCGCAATTATGAGAATGTCCGCCCGCTGTTCGAGCAGCGCGGCTTCACCTTCGGCAGCGTCAAGTACGAGCGTTACGAGGGAGTCGCGGCCGGCGTGATCCTCCGCCAGTACCCGCTGCCCGGCCATGCGGTGACCAGGCAGGACAACATCTCGCTCGTGGTGGCCACCGCCGACTCCCCTCTCGACAGCGCCACGCCTCCGGACAGCTTCCCCTACCCGGCCGCTCCGAGTCCGACCCCGGCCGTGTCGCCGACCCCTGCGCCGACTCCCCCGGCGGCTCCCTCGGAAAATCGCCTTCCATGAAGCTGGCGCCGTCGCTCCTCGCCGCGGACCTGGCCGACATGGCCGGCGCCCTCGCTCTCTGCGAGCGGGGCGGGGCCGACCTGCTGCACGTGGACGTGATGGACGGGCACTTCGTCCCCAACCTCAGCTTCGGCATCCCGGTCATCAAGGCGCTCCGCCGCCGGACGGAGCTTCCCCTGGACGTCCACCTGATGGTCTCCAACCCGGACCGCCTGATGGACGACTACCTGGAGGCGGGCTCGGCGCGGGTGGCCGTGCACTGGGAGGCCGCGGTCCACCTGGACCGGCTGCTCACGCACATCCGGAAGGGCGGCGCCAAGGCGGGAGTGGTCCTCAACCCGGCCACGTCGGTCGAGATCCTGGAAGACGTCCTCCCTCAGACGGACTTCGTGCTGCTCATGTCGGTCAACCCGGGCTTCGGCGGCCAGGCCTTCCTGCCCCGGGCCCTGGACAAGGCGCGGCGGCTCCGCGAAATGATCCGCGAGAGCGGCGTTTCCGTCGAAATCGCCATGGACGGGGGCATCGATCGCGGTAACATCGCCCAGGTGGTCGCGGCCGGGGTGGAGACTTGTATCGTCGGGTCGGGAATCTTCGCGGCGAGCGACCCGGTTGCCATTATGTCCGAGCTCCGCATTCGCGCTCGGTTGGAGACCGTATGAGACGAACCTTTCCCGTGCTGGCCGCGCTGCTTCTCCTCGCTGCGCTCGCCGGCTGTCGCAGCGGCAGGGCCGAGGACCCTCTCCTCCAACTCGCGGCGGAAGAATCCCTGGCCCAGGGCAAGGCGCTGCTCGCGCAACAGAAGTACGCGCGCGCCCGCCCCTACTTCACGCACGCTTTCGAGGTGGAGCCCAACTCGGCCATCGGCCGCGAAGGCCTGCTCCTGGCTGCCGACACCTACTACCAGGAGGGGGGCACCACGAACTATGTGCAGGCGGAAGCCAAGTACCGCGACTTCCTGAACCGGTTTCCCACCAGCGAGCAGGCGCCCTACGTACAGTTCCAGATCGCCAACAGCCTGGCCAAGCGGATGGAAAAGCCGGACCGCGACCAGACCGTCACCCGCAAGGCGCTGGACGCCTACCGCGAGCTGATGCGGATCTATCCCACGAGCGAGTACGCGGCCCAGGCCCAGGAACAGATCGCCCTGGTGGAGAACAACCTCGCCGAGCACGAGTTCGCGATCGGCCGGTTCTACCTCCGCTACGGCATCGGCGCCGGGGCGGTGCAGCGCTTCGAGGTCCTGCTCAGCGACTACCCGCAGTACCCGAACCGGGACAAAGTCATCTACAACCTCGGCCTCGCCTACGACCTGATGGGCAAGAAAGAGGACGCGGACAAGACCTTCGACCGGCTCCGGACCGAGTTCCCTCAAAGTCCCTTCCTCGCGGAGATTCCGCAACGGAGAGCGCAGACATGATGCATCGCGCGACCCTGGCGACCCTCTGCCTTCTGATCCTGGCCGGCTGCGCCGGCACTCCTCTGCGGCCCGACACCTCGGGCCTGGAGCAGGAGATCCAACGCTTGCGCGCCCAAGTCGTCGAGTTGCAGCGCCAGGCGGCCATGGACGAAGTCGAGATCGCCCGGCTCCGCCAGCAGGCGGGCCAGCAGGTGGTCGAGACCGTGGGCCGCCCGGCCGGCACCCGGCCTTCCACCATCACGCAGGCTCCCCGCGCGACGGGCACCCAGGCGTCGGTCACGCCCCCCCGCCAGACGCCGCCGAGGATTGTTGAACCCCAGCCCCGGCAGCCGGTGGCCACGCCTCCGGCAACCCCGCGGACCACCACCACGGCGCCTCCCCGGCCCACTCCAGCCCCGAGCACTACCATTCCAAGAACGACCGAACCGGCCCGTCCTGCTCCGTCCGAGGACCTGCCGAGGGCGCCTGAGGAGCCGATCGAGGAGGCGGACATCGACGTTCCCGACTCGCCCCCGGCCCGGCCCCAGACCCGTCCGGCAACACCACCGCCGGTCAAACCGCCGGTCAAGCCCCCGGCCACCACGCCGGCCCCGGCCACCAAGCCGGCCGACCCGGACCCGGGCACCGAAGAGGTGCTCGCGCCCGCCTCCCAGGCCCTGTACGACCGCGGCTACACGCTCTACCACCAGGGCCATTTCGTGGACGCCGAGACCAGCTTCCAGCGCTTTCTCCAGGGAAACCCCAAGAGCGAGCTCGCCGACAACGCCTCGTACTGGATCGGCGAGTGCCGCTACGCCCGCGGCGACCTGCGGGGAGCCCTGGCCGCCTTCCGCGAAACGGTCTCGCGCTTTCCGGAGGGCAACAAGCTGCCCGACGCCATGCTCAAGATCGGGCAGTGCCTCGAAGCCCTGGATGACATCGACGGCGCCCGCACCACCTACGCCGAGGTCATCCGGCTGTTCCCGGGTACCGCGGCCGCCGACGTGGCTGACGAGCGGCGTTCGAGCCTCCCATAAGAGCCCTCATTTCCGGCTCCCTCTTCCCCGCGCAGGCGGGGGAGAGGGTTGGGGAGAGAGGGGATGGGATCAAATCTCTCAAGAACAACTTCAACCTTCTTGCGGTAAACTTGACAGCCGCAGCAAGGCACTGTAGCTTAGGGCATAGCGAATTCACTATGCCTTTCCTCCCTGGCGCTCAGGAGGCCTTCATGAGAGTGCGGCTTGCCGGTCTCGTCGTAGCTGGCGTTTTACTCGTTACTCAATCTCTTGCGGCCGCGGATCGTCCGCCGCAAGACCTCCACCTCGTGGACGGTCACTGGACCGCCTGGAATCCGCCGCAGCCGGCTGCGGGGAGCCAGGTCCACGTGATCGAGCGCGGCGATACCCTCTGGGATCTCGCGGCCCGCTTCCACGGCGACCCCTACCTGTGGCCGCAGATCTGGGAGAGGAACCAGTACATCCTGGACGCCCACTGGATCTATCCGGGCGATCCGCTGGTGCTCGGCCCGGAGGTGGCGCCCGTGGACACCCTAGCGGAAGAAGGCGGGGAAGCCGAGCCCGAAGACGACGGCACGCCCGACGGCGACGTGCTGACCTCGGATCAGGCGGCCGGCGACCCGGTCCCACTCGGCGGCGAGAGCGACATCTACTGCTCGGGCTTCATCGGCGACCTCGACGAGAAGTTCGAGCACACGATCATCGGCTCGGAGTACGAGTCCATCGGCCCCGACCTCGACAAGCTCCCGAGCTACGGCTTCCGCGGCAAGTACGGCCGGCCGGGCACGGCCAAGTACAACCTGTCGACCGGGGACATCGTCTACCTCGACGGCGGCCGCGCGGAGGGCATGAGCCCCGGCGCCCTGTTCACCGTCATCCAGCCGCAGCGGCAGGTCATCCACCCTGTCACCAAGCAGGTCACGGGCCGCTTCTACCACTACCTCGGCCGCATCCGGGTGCTCTCGGTCCAGGAAGAGACCGCCATCGGCGAGATCGTCCACTCCTGCGATCCGATCCTGGTGGGGCAGCAGCTCCGCACCTTCGAGCCCGAGCCGGTGCCCCTGGGCCGCATCGGCGCCCTGCGCCCGGTCAACTACCCGGAGCCCGAGGAGGACCTGCGGGACAATCCCGTCATCCTCTTCACCCAGGATGACCTGGTCTCGATCGCCGAGGACCACGTGGTCTACATCGACCGCGGGGAGGACGCCGAGGTCACCCCGGGCGACATGTACACCATCTACCGGAAGAACCGCGACGGGCTGCCGCCGATCGTCGTCGGCGAGCTCGCCGTGCTGGCCGTGCACAAGAACTCCTCGCTCGCCAGGGTCATCGAGTCGCGCTACGCAGTCTTCATCGGAGACTGGCTCTCCCCCAAGTGACCCCTCGCTGAACGCACAGGCGCTTGGGCAATCCCGGGCGCCTGTGCTAGTCTGATGCTTCCCTGGTTCGCAGCGCAAATGTTCCCCGAGGAAACGTTCTTGGCCGATCAAAACCTCAATGGACGCCTGTTCCAAATCGTCGACGAGCTCGTCCGCCGCGGCCTGACCCTCGAGCAGGCACGCCGGGAGTTCGAGCGCCAGTTCATCGTGGCCTCCCTCAAGACCAACCGGGGCAACTTCTGCCGCTCCGCCAAGTCGCTGGGAGTCCACCGCAACACCCTCCGCAACAAGGTGTCCGACCTGGGGATCGCCTCGGAGGACTACGGGCTCGCCAACCGGAAGTCGGCCCGGCGCAAGCTGCCCCCGCTCTCGGACTCGTAGTTTCTGGCACCGATCCTGCACGAAATTCAACCAGAGTCAACGTGTGCCACCGCCGTTTTTCGCGGGTGGTTTCTGTTGTATTTACAAACGAGGTCCGCTCCGGCGTATCCTGGAGCGGGCTCACCGTGCGACCGCGCAAAGGAGGGCTATGAACCCGAAACGCGTGCCGTTCACGGTGCTCGCGACGATCTTCCTGGTGATTTCTTTCAAATCCACTCCGTCCGACACCGCCATTCCCGACCCGTTGCGCCTTCCCGACTCCCCTCCCGAGAGCCAGGCCCTGCAAGACCTCGCGAACTGGGTCGTCCAAGCGAGGACCGGTACCTCGAGCTTCCATGCCATCTCCCAGGGCGACCTGGACGCCGCCCTTGCCGGCGATCCGAGCGAGATGAAGGCCTTTCCCGAAGAGGATGCAGAGGCCGCCCGCCGCGAGGTCCTCGCGGGTCTCCCCTTCGGCTCCCAGATCTGGCGCACCGCTCAGAAGCACCGCGTGGACGGCCTGCTCGTGGCCGCCGTCGTCGAGGCCGAGTCCCGCTTCAGCCCGCACGCCGTGTCACCCAAGGGCGCGATGGGCCTGATGCAGATCCTCCCCTCGACCGGCGGGCTCTACGGCACGCCCGACCTCCTCGATCCCTATACGAACCTGGAATCCGGGACCCGGTACCTGTCCTGGCTGCTGCGCGAGTTCGACGGCGACGTGGAGCGGGCGCTCGCCGCCTACAACGCGGGACCGGCGACCGTGGCCCGCTACAACGGCGTGCCGCCTTTCCGGGAAACCCGGCAATACGTGCGCAAGGTGCTGGCGATCTACCGCGGGCACTCCGAGAAGGCCTGGAAGAAAGCGGGCTGGGGAAGGGACCCGTTCGTGGCGCTGCCGGTCAAGAGCGCCGGGTAGAGGAGAGGCGCGCCGGGATGGCGCGCCGGAGTGCCTTTGAGGCGCTTCCTTCAGGGATTGCGCGTAGGACCGGTCTTCTCTTCGAGCTGATCCGGGGTATCGTTCCCCGCTTTCATCCCCTTCTTGAAATTGCTGATCCCCTCGCCGAGCCCCTTGCCGATCTGGGGCAGGCGCGACGCGCCGAACAACACGACAATGATGAGGAAGATGATCATCAGCTCTGGGACGCCGAGGCTAGGCATGTTTCAAGCTCCTGGGGCAAAGATGCCCTCGCAGGCAGTCTAGCAGATCAGCACGGAGGACCAGACCTCGGCCAGGTCGGAGACCAGCGGCGCGCTCTCGGGTACCCGGGCGAGATGAGCCAGACAGCGGCCCAGGGTCGCCGGCACGAGCGGCAGATGGCGGTCGGCCCCGCGCAAGGCGAAGGAGGCATAGGTGCCGATCGCCTTGAGCGTGCGCTGCGCCGCGGCCCGGTGATAGCTGACCGGGTCGAAAGATGCCCCGGCGAGCAGCGCCTCCTCCATCTCCGGAGGTGGAAAGAGGGTGTCGTTGAGCAGCGAGGCCAGATCGTAGGCCGGAGGCCCGAGGCGCAAGTCCTGATGATCGAGCACGACCAGTCCATCCGACACCGGCATCAGGTTGCGCACCATGAAGTCCCGATGGCAGGTAATCGGAGTCTCCGCGTCCAGGTTGGCGCAGATCGCATCCAGGGCGGCGCCCAGGGCGCGGGTCAGCGGCTCGCCGCCGGTGAGGCCCTTGGGCTCCAGGAAGAGGTCCCAGGTCTGCGCGAGCTCCTTGCGCAGCAGCTCGCCGCCGAGCCGCGGGTTGAGACCCTCCACACTCTCGACGGGAATGCGGCCGATGCGCTCCACCAGCTCGAGCGCCCGCTCGAAGTACGGCTGCAGCTCGCTCCACGGCCGGCCGCGGCCCCACTCGGCCAGCGTCTCCGGCCCGAGATCCTCCACCAGCATCCAGCCCTCGTCGCAGGACGAAGCGAGCACCCGCGGCACGGGGACGCCGGCCGGCTCCAGCAGCGCGGTGGTGCGCAGGAAGCGGGCGCAGGCGGCGCGGATCTCCGGCGGATAGGTGGCGAGGATCGCGCTGCCGCCGTCCGCTCCGATCAGGCGGGTGTAGCGCCGGGGCGAGACGTCGCCGGGCAGCTGCCGGGGCTCGCACCCCGGGAAGCCGGCGGCGGCGAGCCAGGTCTCGAGCCCGCTCTGAACGAAGGGTTGCGGCATCAAAAAATCCCTCTGGGCAAGGCCCGATAGACTAACACGATCCGAGCGGGCAACCCTCTGTGGAATGGCGGGTGCACGGGCTTTTGTTGAATGCCTCGCCGTCGTTTGACACCCTCTGGGACAGGGGTGATAATCCCGGCAGCCGGCCCCGTAAAACCTGGCCGTGGAGGACCTCGAGCTGGACGACAAGCTCCATCAGATGCTGCGCGAGCTGCGGCGCGCTCTCTCCGAGGCGATATCCGATTCGGCGGAAGTCAATCGGACGCTGCGGAAGATCCGCGAGGAGGGCTACGCGCTCTACCTGCTGGTCGACTGCAAGCGGGAGAGCCTCGACGAAGAGCCGCTCTCGCTGACCGCCCCGAGCTTCCGCTCCGGAACGGGCGAGCCGGTCTTCCAGATCGACGGCCGCGACCTGAACTTCCTGCGGTCGATCGGCATCGATCCCACCCGGCGGCTGCGCCGGCGCCGCACCACGGCGACTTGAAAAGAACCCCCTCCCCAGCCCTCCCCCGCTGCGCGGGAGAGGGAGCCCCCCGCCCACTGCTGCCATAATGAGGGAGGCGGCGTCCTCTCCCGCGAAGCGCGGGAGGATCGAGGAGGGGGTCCGAAAAGCATCATGGAAACCGCAATCGAGACCCGCACCGACCTTCTCGGCCTGAACCGGGAGCGCCTCGCCGAAGCGCTCGCGCCGGTCATCGACCGCCCGTTCCGCGCGGAGCAGGTCTATCAGGCGCTCTATGCCCGGGCCGTCCGCGACGTCTCCGGGATGACCGACCTCGGCAAGGACCTGCGCGCTCGTCTCGCGGAGCGTTTCCGCATCGGCCTGCCCGAGATCTCCGAGAAGCGGCTCGCCTCGGACGGCACCTGCAAGTACCTGTTCAAGCTGCACGACGGCGCCACCATCGAGGCGGTCGACATCCCCGAGCGCCACCGCCGGACGTTCTGCATCTCCAGCCAGGCCGGCTGCGCCCTGGCGTGCTCGTTCTGCGTGACCGGCTACTGGGGAGCGGGCCGCAACCTCACGGCGGGCGAGATCGTGGGCCAGGTGCTGGCGATCCGCGCCGATGCGAGCCTCCCCATGGAGGGGCTCAACATCGTCTTCATGGGCATGGGCGAGCCGCTGCTCAACCTGGAAAACGTGAAAGCCGCGCTCGACATCCTCACCGAGTGGATCTCGCCGCACCGGATCACCGTCTCGACCGTGGGCATCCTGCCCGGCCTGGAAGAGATGGCCGCCTGGGAGCGCCGCCCCAACCTCGCCATTTCCCTGCATGCCCCGGACGACGAAAAGCGCACCGGGATCATGCCGATCAACCGCACCTGGCCGCTCGCCGACCTGATGGCCGCCCTCCGCCGCTACCCGCTGGAGAAGGGGCGCAAGATCACCTTCGAGTACATCCTGATCCGGGACGTGAACGACTCCGTCCGCGATGCCGACCGCCTGGTCAAGCTGCTGAGCGGCTTGCGCGCCAAGGTCAACCTGATCCCGATCAACCCGGACCGGGTGCTGGGCGACCGCATGATCCCGCCGGACGACGAGGCGACCGACCGCTTCCAGGAGCGGCTGCGCCAGAAGGGATTGATCGCCACGGTCCGCCGGCGGAGGGGCGACGACGTCAGCGCCGCGTGCGGTCAGCTCCGGGCGTTCGGCCGCGATCCGCGCGGCGTCAGGGCGCGGGGCGCTTCCCCTGGGAACGGCGCCAGGTAGGCTTTCCCTGGGAGCGCCGGCGTCCCGCCGGCATTCTGAAGACAATTGGCCGAAGGCCGGCCACCGTGGTTGCGGGGAGCGTGGGCCGGCGAGACGCCGGCGCTCCCAGGGAAGGCGCGGCTTGCGGCCAGCTTCAGGAGGACCGCCTCCAGATGAAAGCCACGTTCCGCCCCACCCCCTTGCCTTCCCTGCGATAGCTGTAGAGCCGGTCCGCCGCGCACCGCGTGCAGATCCCCACGGCGCGGATCTCCTCGACATCCTTCAACTGGAGCCGGGCCGCCGCGACCAGGTCCAGGTGCGGCTTGGGTCCGGGAATGACCGTTTCCTCCGGGAACTGCTCCGCCACCTCCTCGCCCACCTCGTAGCAGCAGGGTCCGATCGCCGGACCGATCCAGGCCGTATCTGCTCCACCAAGCTTTTCCAACGCAGCCGGGATCACGCCGCCGACCAGCCCCCGCCATCCGGCGTGGACCGCCGCCAATCCCTTGGGACCGGCGAGAAGGACCGGCACGCAGTCGGCCGTCACCACGGACAGCGCGAGGTCCGGAGCATCCCCGAAGAGGGCATCCCCCTCGCCGCAATGTCCGGGATGGGCGGGCAGGACCGTTGCGGAGTGGATCTGCTTCGCCCAGGCGACCGGAGGAGCGCCCCGCTCGATACAGGCCAGGATCTCGTCCCGCTCTCCGGCAGGCCCCCGGCCCGTGAACCGGACTTCGACATCGCCTTGATGGTCGCGCCAGACCCAGTAGCTCATGCGGGCAGGGATTGTACCGGAGTACTATTCGGAGACAGCTTCCGGGCGTTCTGAACTGAGATCCGGGCGTTGGGAAATGACTTCCGGGTGGTCGGAAGTGACTTCCGGGTCATGGGAAGTGACTTGCGGGACGGTCGGAAGGACTGCCGGAGGGTGGGAAGTGACTTCCGGACTGCGGGAAATGACTTCCCAGCCTGGGGAAGTGACTTCCGAGCTGTGGGAAATGACTTCCCGGCCGTGGGGAAGTGACTTGCCCGCGAGTGAATGAGATGTGGATGAAGCTACGCTCGTACATCGGGAGCCGCTTCTGGGGACGCACCTTCGCCGAAGGGAGCTTGCGGACCTGGATGCACGAAGCCATCGTCCGTGAGTACATCAACGAATCCGTTACGGGCTCGCCGAAAGTCTGGCCCATCGAATGGCTCCGAACCGTCATTCAGTCACCGTTCACGGCGGCCGTCAGCATCGGCTGCGGAGAAGGCGCCCTGGAACGCGATCTGCTCTCCAAAGGGCTCTGCACGTCCATACTTGGCATCGACCTCTCGACGGAAGCTTTGCAGCTGGCCGAGGCGAAAGCCCGGGCACAAGGCCTGACCGGCGCAAGATACGAACGCGGGGACATGAACGCGCTCGATCTCCCCGAGGCCGCTTTCGACGCGGCCTTCTTTCACCAGGCTCTCCACCATGCTGAAGAGTTGGACTCCTGCCTTTCTGTCACGGCAGCCGCGCTGCTGCCCGGAGCTCTGGTGTATATCGATGAATATGTGGGGCCCTCACGTGGCGAGTGGTCGTTCTCCCTCATCGAAGCGGCCTCCGAGATCTTTGCGCAGCTACCTCCTTCCGTAAGAAGGTCCCGGAGCCTCAAGCTGCCTGTCGATTGGCGCGACCCCACCGAAGCCGTGAGATCCTCGGAGATCCTCGATGCCTTGCACCGCCACTTTGACGTGCTCGAGCGTCATGACTATGGCGGCAATTTCCTGGCCGTCATCCATCCACACCTTCGCCTGGAGCACCTGACTGCTGCCGAAAGAACCGGCCTTCTCAAGTCCGTGATCGACGCCGAGCGGGCCCACCTCGCAGCGGAACACCCTACCTACTATACGGTCATCCTCGCCAGGCCTTTGGCGTCCGCGCAGCTTGCGCAGCTGCCGAGCCCGTGAGGTGCCTGCTAGACCTGTTCGACAGCCGGGCCGCTCAATTCGCTCTCGGATATCGCGGAAGCCAGATCGGACGAAAGCCGCTCCTGTTCCACGCGCGAGATCTGGATGGCCCGGTCCGCCATGGCGAGCACCTCTTCGACCTTCTCCAATTCCCGCTCTGCTTCTTTGAGGCCGCTCATGATGCAATCACCTCCGTAGAACCCGTCATGCCAAAGTCGGATGCATCTCCCGTGCCCGCGCCCTGGACCATGCCGATCTGCGCTAGACTACCGGCCCATATGTCGCACGGGTACGAAGCGGTCATCGGGCTCGAGGTCCACGTCCAGCTCCTGACCGAGACCAAGATGTTCTGCCGCTGTCCGAACCGGTTCGGCGCGGCCCCGAACACGCTCGTCTGCCCGGTCTGCCTGGGCTACCCCGGCGCGCTGCCCGTGGTCAACCGGCAGGCGGTCGACCTGGCCACGCGGCTGGCGCTCGCCCTCGGAGCCGACGTCCATCCGCGCTCGGTCTTCGCGCGCAAGAATTACGTCTACCCCGACCTCCCCAAGGGCTACCAGATCAGCCAGTTCGACCGGCCGCTCGCGGACGGGGGCGGGCTGCCCCTGACCCAGCACGAGAAGAGCGTGCGCCTGGAGCGCCTTCATCTCGAGGAGGACGCGGGCAAGCTCCTGCACGAGGCGCCGGGCGGCGGCGCGCTCCCCGGCCAGAGCCTCGTGGATTTCAACCGTTGCGGTGTACCCCTTGTAGAAATCGTCTCCCGGCCGGACATTTCGAGCGCCGCCGAGGCCGCGGACTACCTGCAGACCCTCCACCAGCTCCTGCTCTACACCGGCACGAGCGACGCCAACATGGAGGAGGGGAGCCTGCGCTGCGATGCCAACGTCTCCGTCCGCCGCCGGGGCGAGAGCAAGCTGGGCACCAAGGCCGAGGTCAAGAACCTCAACTCGTTCCGCAACGTGGCCCGCGCCATCGAGCACGAGATCGGGCGCCAGGTGGAGATCCTCGAGTCCGGCGGCCGGGTGGTCCAGGAGACGCGCTCCTACAACGCCGAAACCGGCGCGACCCGTCTGCTCCGGAGCAAGGAGGAGGCGCACGACTACCGCTATTTCCCCGAGCCCGACCTGCCGGCCCTGGTGTTGACCGCCGAGCGCATCGAGGCCGTGCGCGCCGGATTGCCCGAGCTGCCCTGGGAGCGGCGCAACCGGATCGCCGCCCAGTACGGCCTCTCTGCCGCCGACGCCTCCGTGCTCACCTCGTCGCGCGAGCTCGCCGATTACTTTGAAGCCTCGGCTTCGGCGCTCCCCGGAAATCCCAAGGGGGTCGCCAACTGGGTCATGGGCGAGGTGCTGCGCGAGGTCAAGGAGCGCAGGATCGGGATCGATGAGGTCCTTCCTCCTGCCCGCCTTGCCGCGATCGTCGGCCTGGTGGACTCGGGGAAGATCTCCCACAGCGCAGCCAAGGAGGTCTTCGCCGCCGTCTGGCAGTCGGGCGAGGAGCCCGCCGCCGCGCTGGAGCGGCTCGGCCTGGGACAGGTGAGCGACACGTCGCAGATCGAGCGCTGGATCGAGGAGGTGATCGAGGCCCATCCCGCTCAGGTCAACCAGGTGCGGTCGGGCAAGGCCCAGGTGATGGGCTTCCTCGTGGGACAGGTGATGAAGCGGTCGGGCGGCAGGGCGGACCCCAAGGTCGTGCAGCAGCTTCTCCGGCAGGCGCTGGAGAGCGAAACAGTGCCTTGATCCAGTTCTTCCAGGTCAGCAAGCGCTACCCGGGCAACCAGGAGCCGGCGCTGAACGACGTCAGCTTCGAGATCCCGCGCGGGCAGTTCGTCTTCCTCACGGGCGCGAGCGGCGCGGGCAAGACCACGCTTCTGCGGCTGATCTTCCGCGAGGAGATCCCCTCCGAAGGGCAGATCGTGGTCAACGGCCGCAACGTGGCCTCGATCCCGCGCAGCAAGATCCCCTACCTGCGGCGCACCATCGGCGTGGTGTTCCAGAACTTCCGGCTGATCTCCCGCAAGACGGTCTTCGAGAACGTCACCTACCTGCCGCGCATCCTGGGCCAGGATCTGACGGCCCGGAAGCAGCTCGCCTTCCAGGCGCTGCGCCGGGTGGGGCTCGCCCATCGCCTCAACGCCTTTCCGCCCGAGCTTTCCGGCGGCGAGCAGCAGCGCGTGGCGATCGCCCGGGCGCTCATCAACGAGCCGGACATCCTGATCGCCGACGAGCCCACCGGCAACCTCGACCCCGACCTCTCCTGGGAGATCCTGCGCCTCTTCCTGGAGGTGAACCTGCGCGGCACCACGGTGATCCTCGCCACCCATGACCGGGATCTCATCCAGCGCGTCGGCAAGCGGGTGATCACGCTCGAGAAAGGCAGGGTCGCCGCGGATGTCGAGCTCGAGGGGACCTCTCCCCCGCGGTTGTCCACACCCGAGGAGCAACAGGAGCCATGACGCTTCTCGGAGCTCTCACCTATTTCATCCGCGAGGCCCTGGTGAACCTGGTGCGCGGCTGGAAGACGAGCCTCGTGGCCATTCTGACCATCGCGGTGAGCCTGCTGCTCGGCGGCGCTTTCCTGCTCGCCAGCCGCAACCTGCTCGAGTCGGTGGAGCGCTGGCGCCGCGAGATGCGGATCGTGGTCTATCTGAAGCCGGGCACGCCGGATGCGGTCCTGGTGCAGTTGACGGCCGATGCGCGCCAGGCTCCCTGGGTGGCCTCGGCGCAAGCCGTGACTTCAGCGGCGGCGCGGGCGCGCTTCCGCGAGACCTTCCCCGGCATGTCGGATCTGGTCGAGGGATGGGAGGAGGAGCCGCTGCCGCCGTCGATCGAGGTCGGCCTGAAAGACCCTGGCGCGCGGCGATCCGAGGCACAGGCCTGGATCGAGGCGTGGCGGCAGCGGGCCGAGGTCGAGATGGTGGACGACGATCGCGAGTGGCTCGGACAGCTCGAAACGCTGGTGGCCCTGGGGAGGGGGATCGGGCTGACCCTGGCCGGCGTGCTGCTGGGAGCGGCGATCTTCACCACGGGCAGCGTGATCCGCCTGACCGCTTTTCTGCACCAGGAGGAGATCTCCATCCTGCGCCTGGTGGGCGCCACGGAGTTCTACATCCGCGGACCGTTCTACACCGAGGGGCTGCTCCAGGGGCTGATCGGCGGCGGGCTCGCCACCGGCGGGCTCTATCTGCTCTACCAGGCCGCCGTGGCGCGGAGCACGGGATCGCTCGCGGCCTCGGTGCTCACCACGGGGTTCCTCACCCCGGGACAAGCCGCGCTCCTGGTGCTCCTCGGCGGAGGCGCCGGGCTGCTCGGAGCGATCGCTTCGCTGCGGCGCGAGCGGCTGGATACTTCGGAAGGGTAGGAAGAAGCCCCCTCCCCTGCCCTCCCCCGCTTCGCGGGAGAGGGAGCCCCCACCCATACCCGGCAAGAAACCACATGGCGGCCGTTCGGCCCCCTCTCCCCCGGCACGGGGGAGAGGGCTGGGGCGAGGGGGAACGGGACCAAACAAAAGGCCCCGCCTGGCGGCGGGGCCTTTGTGCTTCCGTATCGGTTGGTGTCAGGGGATGGTGAGGATGACCACGGCCGACAGTCTGTCGGTGACCTGGCCTTCCGTGGTGATGCGGCTCGGGTCGATCCCGTGGCGCGTCACCAGGTAGTTCTTCACCGCCTCGGCGCGCTGCTCGGCAACCCGCTGGTTGGCGGACTGCGAGCCGGACGTGCCGTCGGCATAGCCGATGACCTGAGCCGTCGCGTCGGACTCCTGCTTCATCCGCAGAGCCACCTCGTCGAGGCGGGCCTTGCAGATGTTGCTCGTCCGGGCGCTGCCCGAAGTGAAGTCGCACGTCACTTCCATCCGCTCAGGCGCCGGCGGAGCTGGCGGCGGAGGCGGCGGGGGTGGCGGCGGAGCCGGGGGCGGCGGCGGCGGCACATCAGCCGGAGGCGGCGGAGGTGGCGGCGGCGGCGGAATGACCTCTTCCTCCTGGAACATCCGGGGGAAGAGCGACAGGCCGAGGAGGCCGCCGATCGGGCAGTGCTCGTCGATGTCGCTGAGCTGCATCAAGTCGGTGCGCAGCGCGAAGTTGAATGCCCAGTTGCCGTCGCCGAGCCAGAGCCGGCCGCCGGTGGTGAGGTCGACGGCATCTTCGTAACCGATGTCGCCGTTGCCGTAGAAGGTGCCGACCACCTCGGTGATCCAGTCGAAGCGGTCGCTGATCCCCGCGGCATAGCCGATGCCCGCGTGGAGCTCATCGGAAATGTCCACCTCGTCATCGTCGCCCGGAGCCCGGTAGCCGATGTCGAAGACCCAGTTCGCGCGGCTCCAGCCGAGGCCGGCGCCGAACCCGACGTCGTCGGACGCCACGTCGTCATCGCCCGTGGGGAGCTCGGCGAAGAGGTTCAGGGCCAGCTTCGTCCCTTCCTCGCCGCGGTTGCCGATCAGCCGGAACTTAGTGCCGAGACGGGCGTTGCCGATGCCGCTGGCATCCAGATCGTCATTGTCGAAGAACAGGTCGTCGTCGTCGACCTCGAGGTCATCGTACGGAACCATGAGGCTGAGCTCCCAGCGGTCCGTGATGCCGTAGCCCAGGCTGGCGCTGATCCGGTTCCAGTCGACGCTGGGCTCTGCGCCGTCATCGTCGATGTCCTCGCCGAAGAAATCGTCGTCGAAGTCGATCAGGCGGTCCCAGTTGTTGTAATACAGACCGAAAGACCACCCGCCTTGAGGCAGGGTTTCACCGCTGAGCAGGGTGAAGAGCCCCGTCTCGCCTGTCGCCGTCGGACCGTTTGCCTCCTCTCCTGCCAACGCCAGCATGGGCCATAGGCCCACCAGCGCCACCAACAACAACAATTTGAGCTTTTTCATGCGCTCTCCTCCGGCCTGTTAGCCTGGGAAACGGCAGAGGACCCCTTCAGGGGCCAGCCTCTGCGGAATTTGCCCTACTTTCCGTGGAACGCTCCTCCTCCACGACGTGCCGTCCTGCCAAGCCGTGGACCGAAGAGCGGGGTTCAGCGGTACGACTTGACGGAGACACGCGCCTCCACTCCTCCTTCTCCTTTCAAAGCTTGTGCCACGATTCCGGAAAGAAAGAATCTGTATTTTCTGAGATTGAAGGAAGACTCGAAACCGATGCCGGCGTCTGGGACGTACGCGCCGAAGTCGGTGTAAATATCTGTATCTAAACCTATATTGCCCACGCCGCCGTACAGGATCCAGTACCAGTTCTGCCAGTTGAGCTTGAGAAATTTGTGGTCGGCGCCCAGGAACCAGGGAAAGAAATACTCCAAGGTCGTGTGAATCTCGTCCGTTCCGCGGAGCTTTTCGCTGATCCCCTTGAGGTTCTCGCGGCCGTCGAGGCGGAAGTATTCGCCGAGCGGGATCGACAGCTCGTCGAACTCGTTGAAGTCGTCGGGAAGGTCCTCGCGGTCCCGGAGGCCCTTGCGCAGGAAGGAGCCGGCGTGCAGCCGGCCCACCAGGAAGGTCCGGTCGGAGACGTCGAACCTCTTCAGCAACTCGGTCTCCAGCTTGAGGTAGTCGAAGTCGCCGAAGCCGATGTCGAAGCCCGAGGTGAGCGCGCCGGTGAAGCCGAAGCCGCCGGGGCCGATCTCGCGGAAGGCCGTGAACAGCCGCTCGCTGCGGGCGCGGGTCTCGCCGACGATCGCGTTCGACCGGGCGTCCTCGGGGGTGCCGAGCTGGTAGCCCAGGCGGAGAAACGTGTTCGTCCGCCCGAGGCGCAGGATCTGGGCCACGTCCTCTTTGTTGGTGCTGATCCGGTCGAGCTCCGCCAGGACGAAGGTGCGCTGGTGGTAGCTGTGCGGCCACTGCAGGAGCAGGAGCGTGCCGCGCACCCGGTCGAAATCGCTGCTGAAGTCTTCGACATCGTCGAACTCGATCGCATCGAACACGGTGAACTGGGTGATGCGCTGAAAGCCGTAGTACCGGTATCTCAGGAACGCCGAAATATCACCCTTGATGAAATTGTACTTCACCTGGCCTTCGAAGAAGACTTTGTTGATGAGGCGGTTCACCCTGAGGTCGAGATCGCCTTCGGGAAAGTAGACGTCGAGCCGCGGCAGATAGCGCTCGCTCGGCGGCTTGGGCCGGGGCTCCTCTTCTCCCTCGGGCCCCTCCGGGACTTCAGCCGGAGGCGGAGTCTCTCCGGGCGCCGCCTCGGAAGGCGCGGGCTCCGGGGGCGGAGTCGCTTCCGGCGCGGGGGTCGCCTCCGGCTCCTGAGCCGGCAGAGGGGCGGCGCCCAGGACCAGAAGGATCAAGGCCGCGGCAGGGGTACATCTCATGTGCGGGATTCTATGCTCCCAGAAGCTGCGCGATCCGTTCGAGGAACGCCTTGCTCTGGTGGGGTCCGAGGGAGGCGGAGACGACCTTCTCCTCGGCGCGGACGAGATCGAGGACGGCCTCGACGCCGCGGCCGGCGTCCATCTCGGCCTTGCTCATGCGGAACGGGACGTCCAGCTCCATCTGCCGCGGGTGGCCGGAGAGGATGCCGCGCGCCTGCTGGTGGATGCTCTCGGCAAGCTGGTGGAGGTCCTGCGGGCTCATGGTGCGCAGGCGCTCGGTGCCCAGGCGGCTCAGGTCCTCGTTGAGCGAGACCAGGCCGGAGGTGATCAGCCCGTAGAGGAGCTTGCAGACCTCGAACGCGCTCATGTCCAGGCCGACCGCGATCTCCTCGATGGACCGGCGCTCGTCGATCTTGCAGATCAGGCCCCACTCCTGCGGGGTGAGCGAGACCGACGTGGTCGCCGCCTGGTTGGTGAAGACGGGCACCAGGCGGGTGGAGGGGATGCGCTTGGAGAGCACCTGCCACTCGTCGATGCGGCGCGCCGCCTCCATCAGGAGGTTGGTGTTCGACTTCTGGATGGTGGTGAGCTGGGTCTCCATGCCGGGCGTGAAGACGAACTCGCCCTCGGGCCAGATGGCGAGCTCGTAGACCGCCTCCTCACCCTGCAGGTCGCCGACGTGCGCGTGCACGATGTGGCCGCCGCGCAGGTAGATCTCCCCCGTGGAGTCCCCGTTGCGGCGCAGCTCGAACACACCCGTCTTCCCCGACACCGAGACGAGCTGGATGATGTCGGGAAGAGGTAGTTCCTTGAGAGATCCCTGGAATGCCATGTTTTATCGGCCTGTCGCCCCTGAGAGGAGACGATTATAGCCACATCCCCTCAGGACAGCACAACCTGATCGCGGAGACGGTCGAGGCGAAGGCGTTGCGCGCAGCAGAGGGCGACGGCCAGAGCGTCGGTGGCGTCGCTCGCCCACGCCTCTCCGCGAGCGGCGAGAAGCAGGCGCACCATGCGCGCCACCTGGTCCTTGTCGGCCCGGCCGTTGCCGGTGACGGCGGACTTGACCTCGGCCGGCGTGTACTCCCGGATCTCCAGCCCGCGCCCGGCGAGGACCGCGAGTAGGACTCCCCGCGCCTCGGCGAGCACGATCAGCGACTTGCTGTTCAGGCCGTGGAACGGGGTTTCCAGCACGGCGAGATCGGGCTGGCAGCGGTCCAGCAGCTCGCCGAGGCAGGCCGAGAGGTGGGCCAGCCGGAAGGGGACGGCCTGGGTCTTGGGGCAGGAGATCCGGCCCGCCTCGACCGCCCGCAGCGCGGAGCCCTGCCTCTCGACCAGGCCGTAGCCGGTGTGGAGACTGCCCGGATCGAGGCCCAGAATCAACAAGTTATTTCATCCAAGCCTAGGCCACTACGCTCTCGTCGATGTCGAGGTTGGCCCAGACCTTCTGGACGTCGTCGTGGTCTTCCAGGGCTTCGAGCAGGCGCAGGATCTGGTTGGCGCGGGCGGCGGGGATCTCGATCGTGGTCTGCGGGATCATCGCCAGCTCCTTGGCCGCGAGGGGGACTTCACGCGCCTCGAGCGTCTCCTGGACGGTGATGAAGTCCTCCAGGGCCGTGTACATCTCGTACCGGTCCTCCTCGACGGAGATGTCGTCGACCCCCAGCTCCAGGGCGAGGTCCATCACCTGCTCCTCGGACATCGCGCCGCGCTCGATGCTGAACCAGCCGCGGCGCTTGAACATCCAGGCGACGCTGCCCGCTTCGGCCAGGCTCCCGCCATGGCGGTTGAAGAGGTGGCGGACCTCGGCGGTGGTGCGGTTGCGGTTGTCGGTCGCCGCTTCGACGAGCACCGCCACCCCGCCGGTACCGTAACCCTCGTAGATGACCTCGTCATAGGTCTCGCCTTCGAGCTCGCCGGTGCCCTTCTTGATGGCGCGGTCGATGTTGTCGCCCGGGACGCTGTTCGAGCGCGCGTCGAGGAGCGCGGTGCGCAGCCGGGGGTTGCCCTTGGGATCGCCGCCGCCCATCCGGGCCGCCACGGTGATCTCCTTGAGGATCTTCGAGAACAGCTTTCCGCGACGGAGGTCCGTCGTCGCCTTCTTGTGCTTGATCGTGCTCCACTTGCTATGGCCTGACATGGGCCTCAGATTCTACACTGGTGTGGTAAATCTCTCAAAAATCAGGCGCTTGGATGCCGTGCCGATTGACTCTCGCGGTTGGGAGTGTTAGAAAGGCTTGTCTTTCAGCAGGAGAGTTCCCCATGTCCTCGATCCTCGTCGTCGAGCCCGAGCCTCGTTACATCGAGCGGATTCGCGCCGCTCTGGGCGCTGACGGCTGGAGCATCCGCGTCGCGGACCAGTCCGAATCGGCCGTGCACGTGGCGGCCACCGAGAGTCCGGCGCTGATCCTCATCAGCTCCGAGGCGCCGGGTGTGGACAACATCATCAACCTCTTCCGCCGGCAGGGCGGAGGCCCCGGCGTCGTCGCGCTGCTCGCCGAGAGCGAGGGCCCGTTCACAGAGATCGGGGCCGACGACCATCTGAACAAGCCGTTCACGGACAAGGAGCTGCGCCTGGTGGTGCAGCGCAACGCCAGGAAGGCTTCGCCCTCTTCCGCCGTAATGCTCACCTCGCACGACATCTTCGGCGACGTTCTGGCCGAGGTGGAGGCAGACTCGGACGAGGAGATCGGGAGCGCCTCCCCCTTCCTTGCGCCCGCGCCGCGGCCCGCTCCCGTTCCCGTTCCCATTCTGAGTCCGGCTCCGGCCGCCCCGCCCCGGCCCGCTCCCCCGCTCCGGGACGACGACGAGCTCAACCGCAAGCTCGAGCAGACGCTCTCGGGCGTCTTCGGGCTGGGCGGCGAGCCCAAACCGCGTCCGGCTCCGGCTCCAGCCGCTCCGGCTCCTGCTCCCCCGAAGCCGGCCGCTGCGCCCCCGCCTCCGCCCCGCCGGGCCGAGCCTTCCGGGGACGTCGACGCCATGCTGAGCCGCACGCTCTCGACCCTGGAGCTCGGACGCCCCAAGCCGGCCGCGCCGGCTCCGGCCAAGGCACGCAACACGGGGCCGATCGACATCTCCGCTCTGGAGGAGATGGCCCGGCCCCGACGGCCCGAGCCGAAACCGGTCCCTCCCCCGCCAGCTCCTCCCCTGGAGGTGGTCGCGGCACCGCCGCCGCCGCCTCCCCCGGTCGTGGAGGTCCTGCCGGAGGAAAAACCGGAGGAGATGCCGGAGGCCGTCATCGAGGCCCTCCCGGAACCGCCCGAGGTGCCCGACTGGCCGCCCATCCCCGAGCCGGCCGCTGCTCCGGTTCTCACTCCAATCCCGGCGCCGGCCGGCCGCAGCGTCATGAGCGTCGTGGACGCAGCCGCCACGCAGCGCATCCAGCTGCCGCCGCTCTCCGATATCGCGGAAGCCATGGAGGGCGGCGAGCGCTTCGGCCAGTACACGCTGCTGGAGAAGATCGCGGCCGGCGGCATGGCCGAGGTCTGGAAGGCACGGATGCGCGGCGTCGAAGGGTTCCAGAAGACGGTCGCGATCAAGAAGATCCTGTCCCACATGACCGACAACTCCGAGTTCGTCGGCATGTTCATCGACGAGGCGAAGCTCGCGGCGCAGCTCAGCCACCCGAACATCGTCCACATCTACGACCTCGGCAAGATCGGCCGCGATTACTACATTGCGATGGAGTACGTCGACGGCAAGGACCTGCGGTCGCTGATGAACGCCGGCCGGCGCAAGGGGGTGCGCTTCCCCCTCGGGCTGGCGCTGTTCATCGCCGCCCGGCTGGCCAGCGCCCTCGACTACGCCCACCGCAAGCGGGACTTCGAGGACCGGGAGATGGGCCTGGTGCACCGGGACGTCTCGCCGCAGAACGTGCTCCTCAGCCTGGAGGGGGACGTCAAGCTCTGCGACTTCGGCATCGCCAAGGCCGTGTCGAAAGCGGGTCAGACCCAGATGGGCGCGCTCAAGGGGAAGCTGCAGTACATGTCCCCCGAGCAGGCCTGGGGCCGGGCGGTCGACTCGCGCTCGGACCTCTTCTCCCTGGGCTCCGTCCTCTACGAGATGCTCACCGGCGAGCGCCTGTTCACCGGCGACACCGAGATCTCCGTGCTGGAAGCGGTGCGCCAGGGGCAGATCCGCTCCACGCGGCAGAGCGATCCGTCGATCCCGGTCGAGGTGGACGAGATCGTGGCCCGCGCCCTCGCCTACGACCCGCAGGCCCGCTTCGCCAGCGCCGGCGAGATGAAGCAGAAGATCGAGTCCGTGCTCCACGCGCTCGGCCTGTCGCCCGATCCCACCGACCTGGCGGCCTGGGTGCACAAGGTCCTGGAGGAGGAGCCGGCGAGCGGCGACTGGAGCGCCCCCGCCTACCCGGCGGCCGTGCCGCCGCCGGCGGCAGCGGCAGCCCCGGCCCCCGAGCTGGAGCTGGAGCTGGAGGGTTCCTTCGTCGCTCCCGAGTGGCCCGCCCCGCCCGAGCCCGCTCCCGAGCCGGAGCCGCTCCGGGAGCCAATACTCGCCGCGGTGGCCCCCATGGGCGAAGTCCACGTGGGGGAGACCGCGCCCCGCAGCCGCAACCTCCTCTATATGATCATTGCCGCCCTGGTCGTGGTGGCGATCCTGACCTTCCTGTTCCTGCGCCGGCCCGCGGCGAATGCGCCGGCGAATACCCCGGCCGAGAGGCAGGCTCCGGCGGCCCAGGCGCCGAAGTCCCCGGCACCCGTCCCGGTCGCCGCTCCGGTCCCAACCCCGGAGTCGGCCGCGGCCCTCTCCCAGGACGAGATCGAAAAGATGGTCAAGGAGGAGATGGCGCGGCGCGAGGCCTCCATCCGCAAGAAGAAGGAAGCCGAGCTGCGGAAGTATCAGAAGGAGCTGGAGCGCCTGCAAGCCGAAGCGAAGAAGAAGAAGCAGGCGGCCGACGCCGCGGCATCCGAGGGCGAGCCTCCCCCGCAATAGGGACAGAACTTGTCAGTCCCGCCGATCCAGAGTATCCTCACCCTCCGCTAGCACCGGAGGAGATTCATGACGCTGACCGACCAGCAGAAAAAGTTCTACGAGAACACCCTCGCGGTGACTCGCCAGGAGATGGAGGAGCTCGACCACCTCATCGAGGAGGAGCTCGCGAAGGTCAAGGACCGTCTGGCCGAGCTGCAGAACGCCAAAAAGGCGTCGCGGCAGATGTATGACGCAGCCTGTCTGCGCCTGGGCATCGACAACGACCTCGAGGCCGAAGAAGCGCAGTCCGCGGAGGCCTGACCTCCGCGCGGCCAGCGGCCACCCCTCTGAGCCCGATCTCCCATGGCCTGGTTCAAAAAAAGCAAGAAGCCCAAGCCCATCCGCCAGGAGCGGCAGCGCAGCTCGGTCCCCGAGGGCCTGTGGGTCAAGTGCGAGGGCTGCAAGGAGGTCATCTACTCCCGCGACCTCGACCGCAACCTGCGCGTCTGCCCCAAGTGTGAGCACCACATGCGGATTGACGCCCGGGCGCGCATCGCGCTCCTCCTCGACGAGCCCGAGCCGCGCGAGCTGTTCGCCGGGGTCAGCCCCACCGATCCGCTGGGCTTCCGCGACTCGAAGCGCTACCGCGACCGCATCAAGACCTACCAGCAGGCGGTCGGCGAGCGCGACGCGGTGATCGTGGTGCAGGGCCAGCTGGCGCAGATCCCGGTGGTGGTGGCCTCCATGGAGTACCGGTTCATGGGCGGCTCCATGGGATCGGTGGTGGGCGAGAAGATCGCCCGCGCCGCGGAGCGCGCGCTGGAGCGCCGCTGGCCGCTGATCGTCGTCTCGGCCTCGGGCGGCGCCCGCATGCAGGAGGGAGTCCTGTCCCTCATGCAGATGGCCAAGATCGCGTCGGCGCTCGCCCGGCTGCGCGACGCGCGGCTCCCCTACATCTCGGTGCTGACTGATCCGACCACCGGCGGCGTCACCGCCTCCTTCGCCATGCTGGGCGACTTGAACATCGCCGAGCCCGGCGCGCTGATCGGCTTCGCCGGCCCCCGCGTCATCGAGCAGACGATCCGCCAGAGTCTCCCGGAGGGGTTCCAGCGCAGCGAGTTCCTCCTGGAGCACGGCTTCCTCGACCTGGTGGTCAAGCGGCCCGAGATGAAAGAGACGCTCGCCCGCTGCCTCCAACACCTGTACCGGCCCTGAACGCGGAGCAGATCCTCGCCCGCCTGGAGAAGCTGGGCATCCGGCTCGGGCTGGAGAGCGTCCGCCAGCTCCTCGCCGGTTTCGGCAATCCGCAGCTCCACTACCGCACGGTCCTCGTGGCCGGCAGCAACGGCAAGGGCTCGACCTCGGCCCTGCTCGCCGCCATGGCCTCCGCCGCCGGCCTCAAGACCGGGCTCTACACCTCCCCTCACCTGGAATCGGTCGAGGAGCGGCTGCGCATCGACGGCCGCGCCATCCATCCCGAAGAGCTCGCCGCGCTGCTCAAACGGATCGTCGAGGCCGAGTCGCCGACCTACTTCGAGGCGGTCACCGCCGCCGCCTTCCTCTGGTTCTCCGAGCGCCAGGTCGACCTGGCCGTCATCGAGGTCGGGATGGGAGGCCGGCTGGACGCCACCAACGTCTGCGAGCCGGAGCTGTCGCTGATCACCTCCATCAGCCTGGAGCACCGCGAGCATTTGGGGGACACGCTCGCGGCCATCGCCAGGGAGAAGGCGGGCACGTTCCGGCCTGGCCGTCCGGCCCTGGTCTGGCTCGAGGACCCGGAGCCGTCCGCGGCCGTCCGGGCCGTGGCCGCCGAGCTGGGGACCGACCTCCACTTCGCACCCGAGCTGGTCACCCTGCGGCAGGACGGCAACAGGGTGAGGCTCACCACACCCAAAGGGGAGCACGACCTGGAGCTCACCCTCCCCGGAGCGCACCAGGCGAGGAACCTGGCGCTTGCGGTCCTCGCCGCCGAGGAGCTGGGGATCGGCCCCGAGGCGATCGCCGAGGGAGCCCGCTCCTGCCGCTGGCCTGGCCGCCTGGAGAGGGTAGATCTCCCCGGGGACCGGCAAGTCCTGCTCGACGCCGCCCACAATCCCGAGGGAGCCGCCGCCCTGGCGGCGTTCCTGAAAGGTCCTTTCGATCTCCTCTTCGGAGTGCTCGGGGACAAGGACGTTGCCGAGATGCTCGGCCCGCTCGCGGAGCGGGCCCGCCGGATCGTCCTCACCACCCCGGCCAGTGACCGGGCCCGGTCACCGGAGGAGCTGGCCACGCTTCTGCCCGGAAGGGAAGTCGAGATCGTGCCGGATCTGGGACAGGCGCTCGATCGCGCGCTTCAGCCCGGAGTCAGGCTCGTGGTCTGCGGCTCGATCTACCTGATCGGGGAGGTCCGCAAGCGGCTGCGGGAGCGGTTTGGGGTCCCGCAACCCGCCAACGGGCCGCTTTACTAGAGAAACCAGCGGGTAGGCGGCTCAAACGAGCGGGTAGAGGGGTCTACCTGTTGGGTAATCTGCTCCAACCAACGGGTAGAAGGAACCTACCCGGTCAATTTCAGACAAGATCGAGGAAACGCAGGGCTCTACCCGGTCGTTTGGGGTCCGCACCCACCGGGTAGAGGGGTCTACCCTCACATCAGAGGGTCATAGAGCGGAAACCGCTCGCACAGCTCCCGCACCTGCCCGCGCACCCGCTCGTGCACCGCGGCATCCTCGTGCGAGCGCAGCACCTCGGCGATGAAGTCGCCCACCTGCTCCATCTCGGGCTCCCGCATGTTGCGGGTGGTCAGGGCCGGCGCTCCGAGGCGGATGCCGGAGGCGACCAGCGGCGGGTTCGTATCGTAGGGGATCGTGTTCTTGTTCACCGTGATGCCGGCGGCCTCCAACGCCTTCTCGGCCACCTTGCCGGTCAGGCCGGCAGCGGCCACGTCGAGCAGGAAGACGTGGTTGTCCGTGCCTCCCGACACGATGCGGAAGCCGCGCTCGATCAGGCGCTCGGCCAGGCGCTTCGCGTTCGCCACGATCTGCCGCTGATAGTCGCGGAACTCCTCGGTCAGCGCCTCCTTGAAGGACACCGCCTTGGCCGCGATCACGTGCATCAGGGGTCCGCCCTGGATGCCGGGGAAGACGGAGCGGTCGAGGTCCTTCGCGAACGGCTCCTTGCACATGACCATTCCCGCGCGCGGGCCGCGCAGGGTCTTGTGCGTGGTCGTGGTCACGAAGTGGCAGTGCGGGACCGGGGACGGATGGATGCCCGCCGCGACCAGGCCGGCGATGTGGGCGATGTCGGCCATCAGCAGGGAGCCGGCCTTCTCGGCGATCGCACCGAAGCGCTCGAAGTCGATGACCCGGCTGTAGGCGCTCGCGCCGCAGACGATCAGCTTCGGCCGCTCCTCCATGGCGATGCGCTCGACCTCGTCGTAGTCGATGCGCTCGCTCTCCTTGTCCACGCCGTAGGCCACCACTTGAAAATCGCGGCCGGAGTAGGAGAGACGGTGGCCGTGGGTGAGATGGCCGCCGCAGGAGAGGTCCATGCCCATCAGCTTGTCGCCCGGCTTTAAAAAGCCGAAGTAGACGGCCATGTTGGCCGACGTGCCGCTGTGGGGCTGGACGTTCACGTGCTCGGCGCCGAAGATCTGCTTGGCGCGGTCGATGGCGAGGCGCTCGGCCACGTCCACGAACTCGCAGCCGCCGTAGTAGCGGCGGCCGGGGTAGCCCTCCGCGTACTTGTTCGTCATGACGCTGCCGGTCGCTTCCAGCACGGCGCGGCTGACGAAGTTTTCGGAGGCGATCAGCTCCAGGCCGAAATTCTGGCGGGAGCGTTCCTCGGCAATGGCCTGATAGACCTCGGGGTCTACCGCTTTCAGCGATCGGTAATCGGTCATGACGTGGGGGAGCGGGGCTCCGTCAGGCTCCCTCTCCGCCCTCGGGAGGAGCCTCGGGCGTGCCGCTTTCGTCAGGAGCGGCTGCCTTGGGAGCAGCCTTCTTGGCGGGGGCCTTCTTGGCGGGAGCCTTCTTCTTCGGCTCGGCGGCGGCGTCGGGGGAGGCCGGCTCAGGAGCGGTTTCGCCCGCGGCCGACTTCTTCGCAGCCCGCTTGGAGCCCTGGGCGCGCTCCGCCTTCTGCTGCGTTTCGTCCAGCGCGCGCTTCTGCAACCGCTTGTTCCGGCGCTGGCGCCGGCGCTTCAGTACTCGATCTTTCTCTCTCATGTCCTCTCCTGTCGGGGTGCTGCCGAGCCCGGTCAATTTGCCCCACGCGGCCCCGGATGTCAAGAAAAAGGCTACAGCTACAAAGGTATGTTCCCATGCTTCTTCGGCGGCACGGCCGCCCGCTTGCTGCGGAGCTGCCGCAGGGCGCGCACGATCTCGGGCCGGGTCCGGCGCGGCTCCAGCACGGCATCCACGAAGCCGCGCTCGGCCGCGATGTACGGGTTCGAGAACTTGGCGCGGTACTCCGCCACCTTCTCGGCGCGCACCCGCGGCGCGTCCTCTCCCGCCTTCTCCAGCTCCCTGCGGTAGAGGATGTTGACCGCGCCTTCCGGCCCCATCACCGCGATCTCCGCCGTCGGGTAGGCGAAGTTGACGTCGGTCCGCAGGTGCTTGCTCGACATGACGGTATAAGCGCCGCCGTACGCCTTGCGCGTGATCACCGTGACTTTCGGCACGGTAGCCTCGGCGAAGGCATACAGGAGCTTCGCCCCATGCTTGATGATGCCGCCGAACTCCTGCTGCGTCCCCGGCATGAAGCCGGGCACGTCCTCGAAGGTAACCAGGGGGATGTTGAAAGCATCGCAGAAACGCACGAACCGCGCGCCCTTGAGCGACGCGTCGATGTCCAGCACCCCGGCCAGCCAGGCCGGCTGGTTGGCCACGATCCCCACCGAGCGGTTGTCGATGCGCGCGAACCCGACCACGATGTTCTTGGCGTACTGCGCGTGGACTTCCAGGAACTTGCCGTCGTCGACCACCGCCGCGATGAGCGGCTTGATGTCGTAGGGCTTGTTCGGATCTTCGGGGACCAGGGTGTCCAGGAGCTCGGACTCGCGGTTCGGATCGTCCTCGCTGTGCCCCGGCGGCGGCTCGTCCAGGTTGTTGCCCGGCAGGTAGGAGAGCAGCTCCCGGATGGCGGCGAGGCAGGCGGCGTCGTTGGGGCGGGTGAAATGGCAGACGCCGCTCTTCACCGCGTGCGCGCTGGCGCCGCCCAGGTCTTCCATCGTGACCTCTTCATGGGTCACGGTCTTGATGACTTCGGGGCCGGTGACGAACATGTAGCTCGTCCCCTCGACCATGAAGATGAAGTCGGTGATCGCCGGCGAGTAGACCGCGCCGCCCGCGCAGGGTCCCATGATCGCGCTGATCTGCGGCACCACCCCTGAGGACAGGGTGTTGCGCAGGAAGATGTCGGCATAGCCGCCGAGGGAGGCGACCCCCTCCTGGATGCGGGCGCCGCCCGAGTCGTTGAGCCCGATGACCGGCGCGCCGTTCTCGACCGCCAGGTCCATGATCTTGCAGATCTTCTGGGCGTTGGTCTCGGAGAGCGAGCCGCCGAAGACGGTGAAGTCCTGGGCGAAGAGGTAGACCAGCCGGCCCTCGACCGTGCCATAGCCGCAGATGACCCCGTCGCCGGGGACCTTCTGCTTCTGCATGCCGAAGTCGGTGCAGCGGTGGGTGACCAGGGCATCGACCTCGACGAACGAGCCGGCGTCGAGGAGCAGCTCGACGCGCTCGCGCGCCGTGAGCTTGCCCGCCTCGTGCTGCTTGCGGATGCGGTCTTCCCCGCCGCCGAGCTCGGCCGCGGCGAGCCGGTTCCGGAGCTCCTCGATCGCCTGGGTTGGGGCCATAGGAGGGGGAGTCTATCCCAGGGGGATCAAGGACATAAAGGACCGCAAGGACATCAAGGACCGCAAGGACCCGGAAGCCCGTCCTTGATGTCCTTGCGGTCCTTGGTGTCCTTTGGGTCCTTTTCCGTGCACTACAATCTCCTGGATGCCTTTCTCCGAGCTGGACACCGCCGCCGTCGCCCGCACCCTTTCCCAGATCGCCGAGCAGCCCGAGGACGTGGTGGACGCCTTCTTCGAGCGCCGCGAGGAGGCCGAGCTGCCTCCCGAGGACGAGGGGCCCGGCCTCCGTGTGCGCCGGGAAGAAGGGTTCGCCATCCGCCTCTCCCGCGAGGGCCATACCTGGCTCGCGGCCCGCGACAACGTCGACGCCAGGCCGTTCGCCGAGGCCCTGCGGCAGGTGGCGCGCGCCCTGCCCTCCGCCACCTACCCGGAGCCGGCCTTCAAGATGCCGCCGTTCCAGCCCGACCCGCATGTTCCCCATATTGCGGCCGAGCTGGCCGGCATCCCCGAAGCGCTGTCGCGCGCGATCCGCTCCCATCACGTCGGGTTCCCCTCCCGGCTGACGGTCCGGCGCCATCGCCGCTGGGTCCAGGTCGTGGGTTCGCGGCTCGTCGCCGGCCAGGAGACGGAGACGTTCTACAGCCTGCAGGCCCAGACCACCTGGGGAGGGCACGGCGCCATCCATCCGCGGCTCGACGCCAACGCCATCGAAGCGTTCGCCGCCTCCCTCGTCCACCTGTTCCGCGCCCGGCAGGCGTCCCTCCCCGAGCCGTACCGGGGGACCGCGATCCTGGCGCCGGCGGCCGTGGCCGTCCTTCTCCATGAGGCGGTCGCCCATGCCCTGGAGGCCGACGTCCTCGCCCAGGGAGGGAACCCGGAGGCGGCGGTGGGAGTCTCGATGGCCGCCCCCTCCGTCGACGTGCTCGACGATCCGGCCGCGGCCCCGGCCGAGGTGCGGCGGACCACGGACGACGAGGGCTCGGCCGTTTTCCGCCGCTGGCTCCTGCGCGGCGGAGTCGTGGAGCAGCCGCTCGCCGACCTCCTCTGGGCGCGGACCTCGCCCGTGTTCGTGCCGGGAGCGGGACGCCGCGGCACCCGCCATCTCCCTCCGGGCCCCCGGTCCACGCACCTGGAGATGCTGCATGGGGACGCCACGGACGACGACCTGCTCACCGACGCGGACGGCGGCCTCTATCTCCAGGAGGCGAGCCGCGGCGCGCTCGATCCGCTCTCGGGCGAGTTCCGTCTCCACCTTCCCTTTGCCCGGCGCATCCGCCGCGGCGCCCTGGGCGACACGGTCGGACCGTGCGTGCTCCGCGGCCGGGTGGCCGACCTGCTGACCCGCGTCACCGCCGTGGGCAGGGAAGCCCGGCCGGCCGGCGCGGGCTGGTGCGCCAAGGGGGGACAGAAGCTGCCGGTCTGGGCCACGGCCCCGACTTTGCGCCTGGAAGGCGTGGAGATCGTGCCCGAAGGGGGGATGGTTTGACCACCCCCGGCTTGACCAAAATGACTCTGACGGCGCCACTCCTCGACGAGGTCATGGTCGCGCTGATGCGGCGCGGCATGCCGGACGTGGAGGTCTTCGCCAAGCGGGGCCGCTCCCGCCGTTTGGAAGTCACGCCGCACACCGATTCCTCCGTCTTCAGCCAGGAGCAGGGCTGGGCGGTGCGCGCCGGCGATCCGCGCCGGTCCTTCTTCGCCGCCGGGACGGGGGAGCCGCTCCCGGGCTGGCCCTGGCCCGAGGCGACCGGCCGGCCGCTGCGCCTGCCCGAGCCCTCCGCGGTATTGGAGACGGCTCCCTGGAGCGACCCTGCGGAGCTCGACGCTCCGCTCGTGGGCGAGCGCGAGGGGCTCAAGCTCCTGGAGAGCCTCGGCCGGGAGCTCGCCTCCGAGCTGCCGGGGGCCCGGTTGCTGCGCGCCGCGCTGGAGGACGGATCGAGCGAGAGCGATGTCGTCAACAGCCGGGGAGTGCGCGCCCGCACCCGCGCCCGGCTCGCGACCCTCCATCTGGAAGCTGCCGGTCCCGGCCGGTCGTCGGCATCGGTCTACCTCTCGGCCCGGGATGCGCGCAAGTTCCACCCCACGGCCCTGGCGCGCCGTCTGGCCGACCGCCTCGCCGTCTCCGCGCAGGGCTCTCCGCCGGACCGCGACCATGGCGAGCTCCTGCTCGCGCCCCCGATCGTGGCGCGGCTCCTCTGCGGCCTCCTCCCGATGCTGGTGGGTCCCCGGGCGGGAACCCTCCTCTCCGGCCTGCGCGACCGCCGCGGCCGGATCGGCAGCGAGCAGCTGACCCTGATCGACAACGGCCGGTTGCCCGGCTCCGCCGGCGGGGTGCTCGACGCCCCGGTCGACGGCGAAGGCGTGCCCACCCGCGAGATCGTCCTGGTCGAGGAAGGGGTGTTCCGGCAGCCTCTCCTCACCTGGTGGCAGGCCGAGTCCCACCCGGGGATGGGCACGGCCTCGGGGTGCACGGGCCGGCCGGGCTGGCGCGATCTACCTGCCGCCGGGCCCACCCATCTCTACCTCAAACCGGACCCGCGCATCCCGGTGGCCTCGTTGTTGGGCTCCATGTCCGAGGGCTATTACCTGATCGACACCACGGGCGGCGGCCGGTTCGACCTCGGCGCGGGCACCTTCGCCCTGCCCGTCTGCGGCTTCGCGGTCGAGGCCGGCCGGGCGAGCGCGCCGGTCGCGCGGGCCTGGCTCTGCGGCGGCATCGGCGACTTCCTTCAGGGGATCGCGGGCGTCGGGCGGGACCTCACCTTCCAGCCGCTCGCCGGGATGATCGGAGCTCCGACGATCCTGGTGAGCGGGCTGGAACTGAGGGGTTAGCTGAAGCCCGGCTCCCTCTCCCCCGGAACGGGGGAGAGGGCTGGGGAGAGGGGAACGGGGTCAATTCAGCGTGACGAACACGCCCAGGAACGAGCGGGCGGACGGCGTGTCGAGCCGGCCGGTCGCATTGGTGGCGCGGCAGAAGTAGTCGCCAGTGATCGTGACCCCGGCGATGATCGGCGTCTCATTGGCGCCCGCGCCGAGGAAGTTCGGACCGCCCGAGTCGCCGTAGCAGGTCCCGCCATCGCCGGTCGCGGGGTTCTGCGACAACCGCAGCCAGGCGCTGCTCAGCGCGTTGAACTCCGAGACCGAGCGCCAGCGGTCGCTGACGTCGTCGAACGAGATCGGGCCGCCGCCGATGTTCGGCTCGTGCAGCCCGTAGCCCACGGCGGTGAACTTCTGGCCGTGCAGCGACAGGCGGTCGAGCAGGCCCGCCGAGGGCAGGGAAGCCGGCGTGATCCCCCGGACCGCCTGCGCAAACACGATCACCGCCACGTCGTTGGGGTCATTCTGGGCGAATGTGTAGCCCGGGTGGACGTACGCCGTTCCCGCGTAGAGCTTGGACCTGGACGTGATATCCCGGTCGAAGCTGACGAAATACGCGGCGCCCGCGTCGATGCAGTGCGCCGCGGTGAGGACCACCGTCGGGGAGATGAGCGTGCCCGTGCACACGAGGAACTTCTCTCCCCCGGGCTCCTGCAGGATCACTCCCCCCACGTTCGGATGATCGCCGCCGTCGGGCACGCCATAGGTGATGGCGAACGCCCGGGGAACCAGCGACAGCGAAGCGAGTGCCAGTACTGCCAAAGTCTTGCGCGACATTTTTCCTCCTTGAAATTTGCGAAAGGGTCTCACCCAAGAGAGTGCTTCGCGGCGGGAAATCGGGTACTTCCTCGCCCCTGCAACCTGACGAGGGCTGGATCGACCTCTCCGGAGGACGCCGGATCCGCCCTGCTCCGTGCCTCTCTTCCTCCCGGAAAGCCAGAAACATCGACAGGACAAAGGTTTAAACACTTCCGGGAATCAATTTGGAGAGGCAGGCATCGCAATCGCAATCAGGTGCGAAAGAAAGGGATTCAAGGCAGTACCTGACCCGTCTAGAGGACGGTAGCGCAGTGAGCTTCAACAAATTACCCCTTGCACCCGTATAACAGAAGTTGCAAGATCTCACCAAAGGAGAGAGACCTGTCATGAACACCTTCAAGAAGCTCTTCGCCGTTGCCGTCCTGACCCTCGCGCTGGCCGTTCCGGCGAGCGCGCAATTCGGAAGTCCGACCGGTGACCGCGGCGTCGGCTCGAACACCAGCTTCGGTGGCAACTACAAGGATCCGCAGGTGAAGTCCGCCGACCACCTCGCCAAGGGTCTGCGCTTCAAGGACAAGGCCGACAAGGAGACGGACGCCAAGAAGAAGGCGAAGCTCCTGGAGAAGGCCTGGGCGGAGTTCCAGAGCTCCAACGCGCTGCAGCCGAACCATGACGCGCTGGTTGCCATCGGCCAGATGTCGATCGAGAAGGGCAACCGGAAGGCCGCGATGGATGCCTGCTGGCAGGCCCTGGGCCTGAAGAAGGACAGCGCGGTCGCCTCCGCCTGCTACGAAGAGGCCAAGGGCATGGCCGTCGCGGCGGCTTCTTCCGGCAACTGAGCCGACGCTGACCGCAACAACGCGCGGGGGCCGGAAGGCTCCCGCGCATCTGACTTCCGGGCATCCTGAAGTCACTTCCCCGCCGCTCGGAAGTCACTTCCCACCACCCGGAAGTGAGATCCCATCCTCCGGAGCTCACTTCCCAAGGCCCGGAGCTCACTTCCAACCGTCCGGATGTCACTTCCTCCTCTCCGGAGCTCACTTGCGACTGTCCGGAAGTCACTTCCCATCGTCCGGAACTGACTTCCCACCGCCCGGAAGTCAGTTCCGACGGTCCTACGCCGACACCCGCGCCACCTTCACCAGCGGGCCGTCCATCACATCCGGGTCCCGCAGGTCCACGATCCCCTGCACGGCCCAGAGGTTGTCGCCCTGCGGGTCGAGGATCGTCTGGGCCACTTCCCAGACGCGCTCGTCCACCTCGCGGATGTGGGTGTGCTGGTGGCGGCGGGCCTCCGGGGTGAAGACCAGCTCGCCGTACTCTTCGTAGAAGGGCTTCAGCGACTCTTCGAAACGCTCCGGGGTCCAGGGATCGTCCGCGTCCTGGAGCACCGCCGCGGAGGCGTCCTCCCACTCCTTCTCGGCGAGGGCGCGGACGAGCAGGTGCAGCTCGGCCCTCATCCTCGCGGCAAAGGCCTTGGGGTCGGCGAGCAGCTGCTTGAGCCAGAGCGCCTCGGCGGCCTGGTGGCGCTGCAGGCGCATCAGGCGAAGCTCGGGGTGGAGCAGGCTCTCCCACTCTTCCAGGAGGCTCGTGTCCGTGTGGTGGATCAGCGCCCGGAAGTAGCCCAGGGCATCCCAGACCTCGGCCGTCTTCGCGTACTCGGGCACGCTCTGGTCCAGCGTCTTGTAGAGCTGCGAGAGGTAGCGCAGCAGCACCCCCTCGCTGCGCTGCAGGCCGTATTTCTTCACATAGTCCGCGAAGGACATGTAGCCCTCGTACATCTCGCGGGCGATCGACTTCGGATGGACGTCGTGCCCGCCCACCCATGGGTGCTCTCCCCGGAAGCGGTTGTAGGTGCCGTAGAGGAAGTCCGCGAGCGGCTTCGGATGCGTGATCTCTTCCAGCCGCTCCATGCGCTCCTCGTACTGGATGCCGTCCGCCTTGAGCTGCGCGACCAGCTCCCCCTTGATCTTGTCCACCTGCTTGCGGAGGATGACGTCCGGGTCCTCCAGGATCGACTCGACCAGGGTCATCAGGTCGAGCGCGTAGGTCTCGGACTCCGGGCTGAGCTGATCGACCGTCTCCACCAGGTAGAGCGAGAGGGCGTGATGGAGGGAGAAGTCCCACTGGAGGTCCTCGGCCACCACCGCCCAGAGGTAGGTGCCCACCTTGTCGCGCTTCATCCGGATGATCCCGGCGCGGTAGAGCGAGCGCACCAGGACCGCCGCCTGGGAGAGATGCCGGGCCTTCGACCCCTCCTCCTCGTGGCAGTGGCTGATGAGGTCGCGCAGGGAGTCGAAGTTGCGCAGGTCCGGATCGTCGAGCTCGGCGTCGCGCTGGAGGAGGTCGAGGACCGTGCCGTGGGTGACCCGGAAGCGGGACTTCAGGGTCTCCGGCGGCCGGGTGATCAGCTTGTCGAAGGTCTCCTGGGTCCAGGTGACCTCCCCTTTGGCGGCCGACTTGGCCTGTACTTTCTTCCCTTTGCGCTCGGCCAGGCGCTTCTCGATGATGTGCTCCGGCGCCTGGGCCACCACGCTGCCCTCGGTGTCGAACCCCTTGCGCCCGGCGCGGCCGGCGATCTGCTTGAAGTCCCGCACCGAGAGGAGCGAGACCTTGCGGCCGTCGAACTTGGCCAGCCGGGTGAAGAGCACCGTGCGGATCGGGATGTTCACCCCGACCCCCAGCGTATCGGTGCCGGAGATCACCCGCAGCAACCCCTGCTGCGCGAGCTGCTCGACGAGGAGCCGGTACTTGGGCAGGAGGCCCGCGTGGTGCACCCCGATCCCGAAGGAGAGAAAGCGCCGGAACTCCTTGCCGTACGGGGTATCCAGCCGCACGCCCCCCATGGCTTCGCGGATGCGCTCGCGCACCTCCCGGCTGGAGATCTTCATGCTGGTGAGTGACTGGGCCAGCTCGGCGCACTCCCGCTGCGTGAAGTTGACGATGTAGATCGGCGACCTGGCCGTTTCGAGCAGGGACTCGACCGTCTCGTGGAGCGGCATCTCCCGGTAGTCGAAGTCGAGGGGGACGGGCCGCTGCTCCGAGGTGACCAGGGAGACCTCGATCTCCGTCCGGCGGCGGACGTGCTCGGCGATCCCGCTGACGTCGCCCAGGGTGGCGGACATCAGGAGGAAACGCGTGCGGGGGAGCACGATCAGGGGGATCTGCCAGGCCACGCCCCGCTCCGGGTCGGAGTAGTAGTGGAACTCGTCCATGACCACATAGGGGGCGTCGAGGCGGTCCCCCCGGCGCAGCGCCATGTTGGACAGCACTTCAGCGGTGCAGCAGAGCACCCGGGCATCGGGGTTGATGCTGGCGTCGCCGGTGAGCATGCCCACGTTCTCGGCACCGAACTCGTCGCAGAGGGCGAAGAACTTCTCGGAGGCGAGCGCCTTGATCGGGCTCGTATAGAAGGAGGTCCGTCCCTCGCACAGGGCTTTGAAGTGGAGGCCGAGCGCGACCAGCGACTTGCCCGAGCCGGTCGGGGTGTTCAGGATCACGTGCCGGCCGGCCATGATCTCAAGGAGCGCTTCTTCCTGAGCCGGGTAGAGCTCGAACCCGGCCTCGGCGGCCCAGTCCACGAAGAGGTCGAGGATCTCGTCCGGATCGGAAGTGGGCCGGATCCGGGAGGCGAGCGATACCCGGGCCGGGCGCTCGGGCTCCAGGGAAAGGGCAGTTGGCAGGGCGAGGTCGGTCACGGGCTCATTCTGCCATGGTCCTCCGCCTGGGGTTGAAACCCCAGGCTCCGTGCTACCTTATCTGGTCGGAGAGCTTCAGCATGCAGGCACAGCCGGAACACATCGGCCTTTACGAGGAGCGTCCCGCATACAGCCGGGCCCTCCTGACCCCCGGGCCGATGCCCCCCCTGTCGCATCTCGGGGTGACCCTGCTCCGCCACGGAGTGGGGACGGGCCTGCGCTACGCCCTCTACCACCTGGGGCTCCCCCTGCCCGACGCTCCGCCGGTGAAGACGATCCGGCTGCGGCTCTACCTCTACGGCAAGGACCTCCGCCCCCTGCTGGCCGACGTGGTCGGCGGGCAGGAGGTGCTCGGCGCGCTGCTGGAGCCCGAGGGCGCGGCGCAGTACCCCGCCATCCCCCAGAAGCTGGGCGCGGCGCTGGCTTTCCACCGGGTCCGTCTCCTCCGCTTCCGGCCGCCTCCGCGCCGGCCTTCGACTCTGCGCTGGAACGAGACGCCCGAGCAGCTCTGGCAGCACTTCCGCTCGACCCTCACCCGGCTGCTCCCCCGGGTCGGGGACGCCCTGCTCTCCGACCTGATCGCCGCCATCAACCGGAGAGCGGCACGGGCGGCCGGCGAGGACGTGCCCCCCGTGCTCAGCCGGGCGGCGTGGAACCTGCGGACGCGGGGCCGGGCCGAGCTCTCCCTGTTCGGTCCGCCCGACATCCTCGATCCCTCCTGGGCCGAGGCCCCGGAGCGGGCCGAATCGGCGAGGAGGGCGTTGGAGTCCGCGGCGGTCGCCGGGCACGACCGCTACCGGGGCCGGTTCCGGGAGGCCTGGCGCGCCACGCTCGACCGCCTCTCTCCCGCCTACCACGCCTTCGCCCGCCAGGCCGCGGACCGCGGGCTGCTGGAACGTCCCGAGGACGCCTTCTTCCTCCCCCTGGACCTCGCCGGAGACCTCGCCGCGGAGCAGAAACCCTCCTGGTTAGGGGATGCGGTGCGCAACAACCGGGCCGAGTACGACAGCCTCCGCCGGGCGGCCGAGCCGCTGGACCGGATGACCGAGCGGCAGGAGATGTCCCCTCTCGGAGGACAATGTCCCGAATGGGACTGGACCCCGTTGCTGCCGCTGCCCTAAAGTGGCAGCCATGAAAAAAGCCGCGATCCTCCTCCTGCTTCTGACCGCCAGCCTTTCCGCTCAAGCCCCCGCTCCGACCGAGGTCGCCGTCCTGGAGACGAGCCTGGGGACCATGGTCTTCCAGCTCTTCGAGAAGGACGCGCCCAAGACCGTGGCCAACTTCAAAGCGCTGGTAAAGGAAGGCTTCTACGACGGCAAGCCCTTCTACCGCGTGGTCGCCGGGCACGTCATCCAGACCGGAGACGGCGGCGAGAGCGGCCGGCCCACCGTGCCGGACGAGTTCAACTCGAACCCGCACGTCGCCGGCGCCCTGGGATTGGCGCACGACAAGACGCCGAACAGCGGCAGCACCGAGATCTACGTCTGCCTCGCCCCCCGTCCCCACCTGGACGGCCGGTTCACCGTCTTCGGCCAGATCATCGAGGGGATGGACGTCCTGGCGAAGATCGGCGCGGTGCCGGTGAACGAGAAGTTTCTGGAAGGGAACGTCGCCTTCCACGAGCCCAAGGAGCCCGTGCTCATCCGCAAGGTGCGGCTGGAGACCCGGGCTGGCAACTGAAGGCGATCTCAGCGTTCCGGTCCGGCTGTTCCTCAAGGGATACCGCTGGCGGCGGATCGATCCGGTCCCCTGGGCTCCGCTGCGCAAACCCCTGTCTGAAAGCCGGCTCGCCCTGGTCTCCAGCGCGGGGTTCGTGCTCCCCGGGCAGAAGCCCTTCGAGAGGACCCTTGCCGGAGGCGACGGCAGCTTCCGCGAGATCCCGGCGGACGCCGACCTCTCCACCCTGATCGACACGCACAAGAGCCAGAGCTTCGACCACGAGGGGATGGACCGGGACCCCAACCTCGCCTTCCCCCTCGACCGGGCGCGGGAGCTGGTGGAGCGCGGCCGGATCGGTGGGTTGAACCACCGCCATCTCTCCTTCATGGGCTCGATCACCGCGCCGGGGAGGCTCGTGCGCGACCATGCGCCCGAGGCCGCCCGCCGGCTGGTGGAGGACGGGGTGGATGTCGCGCTCCTGGTCCCTGTCTGACCGATGTGCAACCAGACCGTGAGTCTGGTAGCAGCCGAGCTCGAACGCCAGGGGATCTCCACCGTAACGCTGATGCTCCTGAGGAAGGTCGCGGAAGAGGTCCGCCCGCCGCGTGCCCTCTTCGTCCCCTTCGCCCATGGCTATCCGCTCGATTCTCCGGACGATCCGCCGCGGCAGCACGAGGTGCTCGAAGCGGCCCTCCGCCTTCTGGAAGATCCCGCGGCGAAGCCCCCCGTCCTGGCCGACTACTCTTCGACCACGAACTCGTTCCCCTCGGTGAGCCGGACGACATAGAGGCGGTCGAAACCCTCGATGCCGACTAGGATGACCGCCTCCATCAGTCTCCCTCACGCAAAGATCCGGGGAGCCGCCTGCGCCGCGGCCGCCTCGCCCGAGGCGAGCACGTTCCCCTCGGCATCCAGGTACTTCCCCTGGCCGAGGTCGAGGAGGCAGCGGTTGCGTCCCCGGCGCTTGGACTCGTAGAGCGCCTCGTCCGCGAACAGGATCAGCTCGGCCGCGGACTTCATGTAGAGGTCAGGGAAGCTGGCCACCCCGGCGCTGAAGGAGAGCGGCACCCGCTGGCCTTCCACCTCGAAGGCGAGCTCCTCCACGGTCCGGCGCAGCCGCTCGGCCATGCTCAAGGCATCCTCGCCGCCGATGCCATCCACCAGGAGGAGGAACTCCTCGCCGCCGTAACGGCAGCAGAGGTCTCCATCCCGCCGGCTCCCCTTGAGCACGTCCGCGACGGCGACGAGCGCCCGGTCCCCCACGGCGTGGCCGAAAGTGTCGTTGATCCGCTTGAAATGGTCGATGTCGCAGAGGATCACGGACATGGCGCCGCCGTTCTGGAGGACCCGGCTGTACGCCTGATTGAGCCGGGGCTCCAGGGCGCGGCGCAGGAGCGCGCCGGTGAGGGGGTCCTCCTGGGCCTCCTGATCCGCGAAGCAGCGCTGGACCGACAAGCTTGCCTGGGGGATCAGCAGGTCCAGCAGGTCGATCGCCTTCGGGTCCAGCTTGCGCGGGTCGCACCAGAAGCGCACCCGGGCGACGATCCGGCCGGAAGACCGGAGCTGGCGCTCCACGATCTGCCATGCGGCCCGGCGGTGGAAGCCGGGGAGGACCGGCGCGTGATTGCCCGGATCGG
>DATLNC010000182.1:0-27646 GCA_035536935.1 Thermoanaerobaculia bacterium | reverse complement strand
TCACCCCTCCCGAATCCGAGCCCGAGCCCCGTCCCCGGAGCCGCCGCCTCCGGATCGTCCTTTGGGCCCTTGCTGTCCTTGCCGTCCTTGTAGTCCTTTCCGTCCTCTGGGCCCGCCACCAGCTCCGAGCCAGCCTCCCTCAACTCGATGGCAACCGCTCCCTCCCCGGCCTGTCGGCCGAGGTGACCGTCGAGCGCGACGGCCTCGGCGTGCCCACGATCCGGGCTGCCAACCGCCTGGACGCCGCCCGCGCCCTCGGCTTCCTCCACGGGCAGGAGCGCTTCTTCCAGATGGACCTCATGCGGCGCAAGGCGGCCGGCGAGCTCTCGGAAGTGTTCGGAGCGGTCGCCCTCGACGTCGACAAGCAGATCCGCGTCCACCGCCTCCGCGACGTGGCCCGCCGGACGATCGCGTCGGGGACTCCGCGGGACCGGGCCATCCTCGAAGCCTACGCGGGCGGCGTCAACGCCGGGCTCTCCGCCCTCGGCGCCTCCCCTTTCGAATATCTCCTGGTGCGGCAAAGACCCGCGCCCTGGACGGCCGAAGACTCCGTGCTCGTCCCCCTAGCCATGTTCATCGAGCTGCACAATCCCAATGGCCAGCGCGAGCTCTCCCTGGGCGTGATCCATGACCTCCTGCCGCCCCAGCTCGCCGAGTTCCTGACTCAATCCGGGACCGAATGGGATGCTCCCCTCGTCGGCGAGCCCATGGCGACCCTGCCCATCCCGGGCCCCGAGGTCTTCGACCTGCGCAAGGAGAAGATCCAGCCACGCCCGCTCCCCTGGAACGGCTTCGCCGAGCAGCGCCAGCCCCGCGGCAGCAACAACTGGGCGGTCGCGGGCACCCACACCGCGGACGGCCGCGCCTGGCTCGCCAACGACATGCACCTCGGTATTTCGGTCCCGAACACCTGGTACAAGGCCGCGATGGTCCTGCCCGGCGGGCAGAGGGTGGACGGCATCACCCTGCCGGGCGTGCCCGCCTTCGTGGTCGGGAGCACGGGCCGCATCGCCTGGGGGTTCACGAACAGCTACGTCAACTGGCACGACCTCGTGATCGTGGAGACCGATCCGAACGACCCCGAGGCCTACCGCACACCCCAGGGGCCGCGCCGCTTCGAGCATCACCGGGAAGTCATCCGGGTCGCGAACGGCGAGAATGTCGAGGGCGTCGCGCTGGAAGTCCGCGGGACGGTCTGGGGTCCGATCCTCTTCGATAAGGACCACCGGGGCCGCCCCCTCGCCTTCGCCTGGACCGGCCATCATCCGGACGCCATCGACGTCGGCATTCTCGATCTGGAAACCGCGAAGAACATCGACGAGGCCATCGTCATCGCCCATCGCGCCGGCATCCCGCCGCAGAACTTCGTGGTGGCAGACGCGGACGGCCGGATCGGCTGGACCATCATCGGCAAGATCCCGAAACGGATTGGAATCGACGGAAAGGTGCCTACCTCCTGGGCGGATGGCACCCGAGGCTGGGACGGCTGGCTCGCGCCCGAAGAGGTCCCCAAGGTCGTCGATCCCCTCTCGGGGCGCGTCTGGACCGCGAACACCCGGGTGGTGGACGGACCCGAGCTCGCCCGGGTGGGGGACAGCGGCTACTGGCTCGGCGCCCGTGCCCGCCAGATCCGGGACGGGCTCCTCGCTCTCGACAAGGCGAAACCCGAGGACTTGTTGGCCATCCAGCTCGACGACCGCGCCCTCTTCCTCGACCGCTGGCGCCAGCTCCTTCCGAAGGGCGAGATGCGGAACCTCGTGGAGAAGAGCTGGACAGGCCGCGCCTCGATTGATTCAGTCGGCTACCGGCTGGTCAAGGACTTCCGCAAGGAAGTCCGCAACCGGGTCTTCGAAGCCATATTGGCCCGCTGCGCCGCCGCGGACGAGCGTTTCGACATGGGCGAGCTGCGGCAGATCGAAGGTCCGCTCTGGAAGCTGGTCACCGAGCGCCCGGCCCACCTGCTCGATCCCCGCTACGAGAGCTGGGACGACCTGCTCCGCGCCTCGGCCGATGCGGTCGTCGCTTCCTATCAGGGCAAGCCCCTGGCGGAGCGCACCTGGGGAGAGCGGAACACCTCGCGCATCCGCCATCCGCTCTCCGCCGCCCTGCCCGCCTTTGCCGGCCGCTGGCTGGACATGGAGCCGCGGCCTCTTCCGGGCGACGTGGACATGCCCCGCCTCCAGGGTCCGTCGTTCGGCTCCTCGGAGCGCATCGTGGTCTCGCCGGGCAACGAAGAGGCCGGCTACTTCCACATGCCGGTGGGGCAGAGCGGCCATCCGCTCTCCCTCCACTACCGCGACGGCCACAAGGCCTGGGAAGAAGGCCGGCCTACCCCGTTCCTGCCGGGGAAGACGGTGCACACGCTGAAGCTCAGATAAGACCCCCTCCCCAACCCTCCCCCGCTGCGCGGGAGAGGGAGCCGCCCGCCCGTCGCCTCTGGTTCGGAATCACCTGGGTGGGCGGGGGTCCGTCCCCCTCTCCCGCGCAGCGGGGGAGGGTTGGGGAGGGGGCTCCGCTTGGTGAAATACCGAACGCTTGTTATGCTTTCCGCTCTTCAGCGGAGGAAACAAGCGATGTCCAGCGGCCAGCCAGGTGTCCCCCCAGCTCGGCAGGAGGCACCACCCTACTCCTGGTACGCGCTCATCCTCCTCACGCTCGTCTACGTCCTCAACTTCCTCGACCGCCAGCTCATCTACATCCTGTTCACGCCCATCCAGGCGGAGATGAAGTTCAGCGACTTCGAGCTCGCGCTGCTGGGGACGACCTCCTTCGTCATCTTCTACACGCTGCTCGGAGTCCCCTTCGGGCGCCTCGCCGACCGCGTGCCGAGGAAGAACCTGATCGCCGGCGGTCTCGCGGTCTGGAGCCTCTTCTCCGGCCTCACCGGGTTTGCCGACAGCTTCTGGACCCTGTTCTTCTGCCGGGTCATGGTCGGGGTCGGCGAGGCCACGCTCGGCCCCGCGGCGCTCTCGCTGGTGAGCGACTTCTTTCCGGTCCGCCTGCGCGCGACGGCCCAGGGGGTCTACACCTCGGGCATCGCCATCGGCGGCGGTCTGGCTTTCCTTCTCGGCGGCTGGATCGGGCAGAGCTACGGCTGGCGGCAGGCGTTCTACCTGCTGGGATTCCCGGGGCTCGTCCTCGCCGTCTTCGTCTTCCTGCTGCGCGAGCCGGCGCGCGGACGCACGGAAGTCGCGGCGGCCCAATACGGCCGGGACGACTGGAAGATCCTGCTCCGTTCCGTCCCGCTGCGCTACCTGTACGCCGGGTACGCCCTGTTCGGGATCGCCGCCAACAACCTCGGGATCTGGGGCGCGGCCTACTACATGCGCGTCCACGGCGTGAGCCTCGCGACGATCGGACTCGTGGGCGGGATCCTGGCGCTGACCGTCGGCGTGCCGGTCACGATCCTGGGCGGCTATCTCGCCGACCGGTTCCGGCGGCTTGGCCCGGGGGGCCGGATGGCGTTCAGCGCCTGCGTGGCCCTCCTCTCGGTCCCGCTCTGGCTCGGGCTGCTTTTCGGGCACTACCTCGGCCTGCTGCTGGCCCTGAACATTCCTCTATACGGGCTCGCCCTGATCTGGGTCGCCCCGGCTGCCGCGGACCTGCACGAGATCGCCGGACCGCACCTGCGCGGGCTCGGCATAGGCATCCTGTTCTCGGTGGTCAACATCATGGCCTACCTCGTCGGCTCCCCCCTGATCGGCCGCCTCAGCGACGTGCTCGGCGTGACCGCCGATCCGGACAGGATGAGGCTCGCTCTTCTCGTCTGCCCGATCGCCTGCGCGCTCGGCGCCGTCCTGCTCTGGCTCGGCAGCCGGGCGCGGAGGGCGGAGCAAGCCTGAGGGGGCCTCAAGGCTTCGCGGTCCGCTCCAGCAGGTAGGCCGCCATGCTCGCCGCAAGCTCGTGCTCGCCCAGGAACACCTGGTCCGCCCTCTCCTGCCGGATGAGCGCTGCCTCCTCCTCGCTGTGGGTGCGGACGACCGTCTCCACGCCGGGATTGACCATGCGCGCGATCTCGAGCACGCGGCGGGCGAGAAAGGCGTCGGGGACCGCGATCGCGATCGCCCGAGCCCGCGCGATGTGCGCCTGGATGAGCACCGCCGGCTCCGACGCGTCCCCCGACACCGCGTGCGCGCCGCGCTCCCGCAGCTCCTCGACCAGCTCGCGGTTCTGCTCGGCCACCACGAAGCGCACGCCGCGCGCCGCCAGGGCCTCGGCGATCCGCCGGCCGACGCGGCCATAGCCCACGATCACCACGTGCCCGGTGAGCTCGGCCGCGTCCACGCTCATCGGCAGCTCCGCCAGCGGGTCGTGCGGCCGCTCGACGAGGCGCGCCAGATTCGAGCGCGAGCGGATCCACCGCTGCAGCGGCTCGATCCCATGGAAGACCAGCGGATTGATCGCGATCGACAGGATCGCCCCGGCCAGGATCAGGCTCTGCCCCTCCGGCGGCAGCAGGCCGAGAGAGACTCCGAGGCTCGCCAGGATGAAAGAGAACTCGCCGATCTGCGCCAGGCCGGCCGACACCGTCAGCGCCGTGTTGAGAGGGTAGCGGAAGGCGAGGACGAGCAGGAAGGCGGCGATCGACTTGCCGACGACCACGATCGCCAGGACGGCCAGGACGCGGAGCGGCTCGCGGACCAGGATCTGCGGATCGAACAGCATCCCGACCGACACGAAGAACAGCACCGAGAAGGCGTCGCGCAGCGGCAGCGACTCGGAAGCCGCCCGATGGCTCAGCTCGGACTCGCGCATCACCATCCCGGCGAGGAATGCCCCGATCGCGAAGGAGACGCCGAACAGCTCGGCGGAACCGTAGGCGATCCCGACCGCGGCAGCGATGACGGCCAGGGTGAAGAGCTCCCGCGAGCCGGTGCGGGCCACCTGCCAGAGGAACCAGGGGAAGAGGCGGCGGCCGACCACGATCATGAGCGCCACGAAGACCGTGAGCTGGCCGAGCGTCAGCGCGAGCGTCGTCAGGAGACTGCCCTCCGCGTGGGGAGAGGTGCCGCCAAGGGAAGTGGCGAGCGGCGGCAGCAGCACCAGGACGAGGACCATCACGAGGTCCTCGACCACGAGCCATCCGATCGCGATCTGCCCGTTGACGCTGTCCAGGGTGCCGCGGCTCTCCAGAGCCCGGAGCAGCACGACCGTGCTCGCCACCGAGAGCGCCAGCCCGAGGACGATCCCGGCGCCCAGGCTCCAGCCCCAGAGCGTCGCCGCGGCAATCCCGAGCGCGGTCCCGATGGCGATCCGCCCGAGCGCGCCGGGTACGGCGATCTTCCGGACCTCCAGCAGGTCCTCGAACGAGAAGTGCAGGCCGACGCCGAACATCAGCAGCATGACCCCGATCTCGGCGAGCTGGCCGGCGAGCCCGATGTCGGCGACGAAGCCCGGCGTGGCGGGGCCGATGAGCATGCCGGCCACCAGGTAGCCGACCAGGGCCGGCAGCTTCACGCGGACCGCCACGAACCCCAGCACCAGGGCGAGTCCCAGGGCGGCGGCGATCGTCGTGATCAGGGGAACGCTGTGCGGCACGGGGGCATTATTACCGATTGATTTCGAGCCGACGTTCCGTGGCAGGATCGACGGCCGGAAGACGTAAAATGGGCCAGTAATCCAGAATAAATCCAAGGAGAACAGCAATGAAGTTGATTGTGAATCTAGCTCTACTCGCCAGTCTCGCGGTCGGTGCTGCCGGCGCTGCCGTCGCCCAGCCCTACGATCCGCTGCCGGGGCCCTCGCCCTATGGACCGGACGACGAGGCCGGCGCCGCGAACCTTCTGACGGCCGAGCGGGTCCGCGACGCGGTGAAGCTCGTCAAGACCGGCAAGGTCTACCGCCTGGGCCACGAGTACGAGGCCGGCATGCCCGCCTTCCCGGGCGACGAGGGCTGGCACATGTCGCCGCGGCCGGTGCAGGAGATCGGCGGCCAGCGCATCAACACCGAGACCTTCCACGGCGAGATCGTCCAGCTCGGCACCCAGTTCGACGCCCTCGGCCACTTCGGCTTCCTGCCGGAAGGCGCGTCGGACCCCGGCGGCGTCCTCTACTACAACCAGTTCACGGGCGCCGAGGTGATCGGACCGGACGGCCTGCTCGCCCGCCTCGGGGTCGAGAAGGTGAAGCCCCTGATCACCCGCGGAGTGCTGCTCGACGTCAAGCGCTATGCCAACGGCGGCAAGACGCTCGAGGCGGGTCAGGAGGTCACGGTCGCGATGCTGAGGAAGACCGCCGCCGCCGAAAAGGTGAGGATCCGCAAGGGCGACGTGGTGCTCATCGTCACCGGCTGGGAAGAGCGCTGGAGCCTGGGGACCAACGGCTACTACCTGACCAACGGCGACCTGGGAGAGCCCGGTCTCGGCCTTCCCGCCGCGAAATGGCTGGCCGACCGTGGGGTGGTCTGCGTCGGCGCGGACAACTGGGGTCTTGACGTGGCGCCGCCGCAGCCGCCTCCCGCTCCGGGAGTGCTCTTCCCGGTCCATCACCATCTCCTGGTGAAGAGCGGCGTCTACATGCAGGAGTCGATGAAGCTGGGCGAGCTGGCCAAGGACCTCGCGGCCGACTTCCGGAAGAGCCCGAGCCCCAACGTTTACGAGTTCCTCTACGTCTTCAACCCCGTGCCCATCAAGGGAGCCTCCGGCTCGCTGGGCGCGCCGCTCGCCATCCGCTGAGCCGAAAAAATGGGAGGGGACGGACCTGCGCCCGGAGGTCCGTCCCAAAGCTGACGGAGTGAAACAGGGCCGCCTCGGAATCGCTGCAAGCGCGCCAAAATCAGAAACGGCGCGTAGAGGATGACTTCCAGGCCGTTAAAATGCCTTCGAGCGCGTCGGGATTCAATATATTGGAGCCGAAATCAAATCGGACCCCTCCGAAATGAAAACGGGCGCGTAAAAATGAAAACATCCCGCTCGAAATCAAATCGAGCGCACCCGGATTCAATTCCGCTCCAATAGATTGGATTCTGATGCGTCCTGTTCCAATATATTGGAGCCAAAATCAAATCGAGTCCACCAGATTCGAATCTGGCGCGCTATTTTCAAATCCAAGGGAGCCAAAGTCTTTCCGAGCGCGTTGCTCTCCAATCTAATGGAGCCGAAGTCTCTTCGAGCGCGCCAGATTCGAATCTGGCGCGCCGAAAGTCTCGTCGGACGCGCCGCAAGCCTTTTCGGATGCGCCGAAATCGAATCCAAGGCGCTCGAAGAGATCTCGAGCGGGCTGAAAGCCAATCTTGCGCGCCGAAAGCCAATCCTGTTCTCCTGAGAAGACCGTTTCTTATACGATCGCGGATACCAAGCGAGGAGGATGCATGGTCCGACGCTGGCTCTCTTTCGCCGTTCTCCTGCTCGTAACCGCCGCCGCCTTTGGCGCGGACGATGCGCCATCCCTGGCTGAGGCCGAGTCCGCAATCCGGTCGGCCGTGATCAAAGCTCGGGGCGAAGCCAGCGCCAAAGGCCTCGGCCTGCGCGCCCTGCACGGCTGCTTCCCCCTGAAAGACCGGCCCGCCGGAGACGTTCTCTGCCTCGTCGACATGCCGGGGGATCACGGCGAGCTCCGCACGCAGGAGATCCCCTTCCGCCATGCCGGCGGCTCGTGGACCTTGTTGAATTCGGACGAGGTCGACCTGTGGCCCGCCTGTCCCAGCAAAGTGGAAGCTCAAGCAGCCTTCCGCGCCATCAAGAAGCTCGACTCCCTCGTGGTCACCGACGTTCCCGACGATGGCGAGCTCGTCGACGAGCGCGGAAGGTTCGAAAAGGTGAAAGCGCCCTGGCGTCTCATGTGCGTCTACTCCGTGAAGACGAAACTGGCCGGTGAGCAGACCTACGTCGCGTACATCTCGCGCGAGGGCGGGAAGTATGTGTTTGATCCGGAGATCGAGGTCTGGCTCGACTGAGTCGTGGCCTCTCTTCTTTGCCCTAGGCGTACAGCAGTGGTAAGATTGTACGTACTAGGCGAGGACCGTCATGAATACCAAGCTCACGCTCAAGCTCGACAAAGAGGCCATCGAACAGGCGAAGCGCTATGCGGAGCGCCGTGGCCTGAGCTTGTCCCGAGTCGTCGAGAGCTATTTTCTCAGGCTGGCGCAGTCGGAGGAGCCACCTCGGGAGAAGCTGACAGGCGTCGTGGCTGAGCTGGCGGGCGTGCTGAAGGGAGTGGAGGTCGGTGACCCAAGGGAGGAGTACACCGAGTACCTTCGGAAGAAGTACTCCTGAGCATGATCCGGCGCGTCCTTGTCGATACGGATGTCATTCTCGACCTCCTGCTCGGCCGACAACCTTTCTATCCATCCGCGAGCCGGCTGTTCGTGGCTTTCCAGGAAGGGCGACTAGAGGGGCACGTCTCCTCGCTTGCCTTTTCAAACCTCTTCTACCTCCTCCGGAAGGAAGAGGGCGGCGGGCTCGAAGCAATTGCCATCCTCCGGAAGCTGCGGCTGGTCACCCGCGTCCTCGCGGTCAACGAGAAGATCATCGATCTCGCTCTCGCCTCCACCTTCACCGACTTCGAGGACGCAATCCAGTACTTCGCGGCGGCAGAGTGTGAGCTCGATGCCATCGTCACCCGTAATCGGCGCGACTACAAGGCGTCAAAGATCGCAATCGTCAGTGCGGAGGAGTGCCTCGAGTTGGCAGGGCTCTGAAGTGGGGATCGGTAGCCGGGCGAACGGCAAGCAGCGGCTTGGAGCGATAGTTCCCTAGTATGTTGTCTAGGTGCAGGTACTCCTGTCGCAATATAGATAATGACTGAGACGTGAGCCGAATTACGTGGTGCGTCTGGGGCTGCCGAGCCAGAGTTACTGGAGTCAAATTATGGTGACACCGACTTTCTCATCCGAAGAACTCCTGAGACAAGCCTTTGCAAATCTGTTGTCGAGAATACCTGAGGTAAGCGATGTCCAAATTCTCCATGGCCATCAGGAATATGGCAAAGACATTATTTTCTGGACCAAAGGTCCTCTCGGTGAAAAGTTGCCCTGTGCATGTGTGATCAAAAACTCTGAAATCACGGGTTCTGTAGGAAAAAATAGTGGAGCCCGAACAGTATGCTTGCAAGCTGAGCAAGCCTTGGACACGCCATTTGTCGATGCGGCAGGACAGGAGCAAAAGATTCATCGCGTATACATCGTAACTCCAGCAGCCATCTCGGCAGATGCGATGAATTCTATTCGGGGTCGATTGTCTCAACGGTCAGGGCAGATTATATTTGTTCCCGGAGAACGCCTTTTCGACCTTTTCAGAACTTACTGGCTCGACTTCTTCGTAGACGAGTTTAATTCCCTGGAGACTCACCTAAAACAAATCGAAAGCCAGGGAGAAAATAGAGAATTGCAACAGGCAGCAAATCTCTACGGAATAGAGAGCGAAGCCCCGGACAGCGCGACGATCTACGTGAGGCGATCGCTGCGCCACACGTTTGTAATGGTTGATTTCGACACCTCCGTTCTTTATCCACTTCCCGGGCAAGGGCGTTTGAATGAACCGTGGAGAAAATTCGATGTGCAAGAAACCCTGGCCGCAATAAATCAACTGGCGGCCTCTTGGGAACACTTTGAGAGATGGTCGCTTCTCAAATCTCCAAGAAGCGAGTTCGTCGCCTATCAGTTGAAATTATTTGCCACATCGCTGGAGTCTTCGTGGCTGACCGCAGCCCGCGCTGAGTCAAAGGATTGGGTTACCCTTAAGTCCGCTCCTCCGGGTCCGTTCGACCTACCAGATGTCGACAGACTTGCTGAGATAGTAGAGTTGCTTACACCCCTCCTGAGGGAGGCTCTGCAGCCCCTCTGGCGAGCCTGTCAGATAAGCCGGGATCTCATAAACAAAGACCTGAGTTTTGAAGCGATCTTCACTCCTGAGGCGCAGTCAGTGTTCGCGCTCGAAGACTGTCTTCGGACGGCACCGGCACGCCTTCTCGGAGCCACCGCACAAAGAACGATTGAGATCAACGAATTGGTTGTCCGCAACTCAACCAACTCGCTCATGGTTGTGGGGCCAGCCGGATATGGGAAAACCTCCTTCTGCCGCTGGAACGCACTTTTAGATGCGCAGAGCTATCGTTCCGGTGCCGCAAGCACGTTCCCAGTTTACATTCCATTGCATTCACTCAGTAGCGAAAAGTCAGCTACCTATCAGCAAGGTTTTTTCAAGAGAGCCGGAATCTCAGCACTGCTGCCGACGGGAGAAGGTAATTTACCGGGCAGAATTCGTCTTTATCTAGATGGCTTGGATGAAGTGTCCTCGGCGACACAAAGGCAGCAATTAGTTTCGCTTGCTCAGCAGGCGCATGATGACGGAATACAGGTAATCTTAACATCGCGTGATTCGATCAGCGCTCCATGGTTGTCTTGGCTGCCAAAGCTTTATCTCAGTGAACTTGACTCTGATGCGCAAGAGGAGCTTCTGCGGGGCTGGCTTGGAGAAACGCCCCACCTTGCAGTTGCCTTCAGAAATCAGCTCATGAGGAGTGGTGCGCTTGCCGAGCCTATGCGGGTGCCTCTTCTCGCTACGCTGGTTATACTTGTCTTCAAGCAAACCCGCAACCTCCCCGAGAGTAGGGCTCGGCTCTATTCGGACTTCGTTGATTTACTGAGTGGTGGGTGGGATCTTGCGAAGGGAGTTCTCAGAGCTTCGAGATTTGGTAGACTTGTGAAGGTTATGGTTTTGGCACATTTAGCCGCTAAGGCCCACGGAAAGGGGAGTCGATACTTCGATGGTAGGTTGCTTGGATCGGCAATACGCTCTGTCCTAAATGATGCGGGCAAGAGCACGATCTTAGCATTGACAGGGGAGCTTATAGTTGATGGAGTTATATCCAGAAGTGCTGATAGGTATTTCTTTTCCCATCTTTCATTTCAGGAGTTTCTTTGTGCAAAGCAGATGTCTGGTTTGCCCAGCACAAAGGCAATCGAAAAGGCAATAAGGGATTTCTTAGCAGGTGACGACTGGTGGTGGGAGGTGATTCAGTTCTACATTAGTCTTTCGGAAAACCCATTAGGACTCGCGGAGTGGCTTTTCGCCAAACTAGATCAGGCTGATGTCAATTCCGGCTTTCGCGCCCAAGAGATTTGGAAGTCGATTGAGCTCTCTTTCCCAGGCTTTCGTCTTTCTAGTTGGATGGACTCGCGGCTTCGCTCCGCAACGGCTCAGCCATAAAGGTGACAGAGTCCTAAGCAATGCTTCCAATCAAGTATCACGTGATTGGTCTATAGAACGACCTTAATTCTACGTCTGGCCTCTCTCCTTGGACCACGATATCGTCCTCTCGCTGATGCCCGTCAGCTACGAGGCCTGCCAGAAAAGCGAGACATCTTTCCTGAGGAACATCCGGAAGGACGCAATGCAGGTAGTTTGAAGCGCTCAGGCGTTGAGGACATCCTGCCTCAACTCCTCAGCGGTCGTCTGGAACGGTGAGACCTGATACTGGCGCAAGGCCAGGAGGAATTCGACGCGCGTCATGCCCGCGAGTTGTGCTGCCCTCCCTGAAGACAGCTTCCCCAACTCGACCAACTTCACCGCGCCAAGCACCTTCAGATCTCGGGCGAAGGACTCCGCGTCAGTCTTGAGGCTGATCAGTGTCTCTTTGGGTATGTCCAAGCGCACTGCGCTCATGGCTTTCGCCCTCCACGGCTCTGGTCCCTGAGTCTACTACGGCGGCCGCACCCGCCTCGAACACTCGACATGGACACCTTCCTCATGTAACCTGTCCATGTTGGAGGGCCGAGATGGACTGGAAGATCGCCGAAGCCAAGCAGAAGTTTTCCGAGCTCGTCAAAGCGGCCGAGAACGAGCCGCAATGGATCTACAACCGCGACAAGCTGGTGGCGGCGATGGTCCCTGCCGAGACCGTGAAGGAGTTCCTGGGCTGGCGTCGCCAGAAGGAGGAGCGGACCCTGGCAGAAGCTTTCGAGGAGCTCCGACGAATCTGCGAGGAAGAGGACTACACCCTCGAAATCCCCCCACGGCAGGAGCGGCCCAACCCTTTCCCCGATGCTCTCGACGAAATTTCTCGTTGACACCAACGTTCTCAGCGAGCTTGTGAGGAAGCGGCCCGACCCGGGCGTCCTCATCTGGGCGCAAGAGGTCAGGAGGGTGGCGATCAGCATCGCCTCGATCGAGGAGGTGTACTTCGGGCTCTCCTGGAAACCGAATCCGCGGATCCAGCTCTGGTTCGAAGGGTTTCTCGAAACCAACTGCGAGGCCCTGCCGGTGACAGCCGGTATCGCGAAGCGTTCCGGCGAGATCAGGGGGGCGCCGCCTATCACAATTCAGAGACCGCGCGGGATCGGGACCGACTTCGGCAGCAGGTGCTCGAATCGCGCGGTTGGATTCTGTACCGAATCTGGAGCACCGACTGGTTCAAAGATCGGGCGGGACAGATCGAGCGCATCCTCCGCCTGATCCAAGAAGCACGGACACGTTCAAGAGAGGAAGCGGAGGCTGAGCGTCAGGCGCGGGAGCGGGCGGCTCTGGAGGTGGCCACTCGGGCTGCTGAGGAGGCCAACTCAGCTCAAGAGGAGGCAGCAGTGTTGGTGGCCAGAACCGCGGGTATGTCGTACGAACGTCCGATCGCTCCAGTGTATACGGTGACTCCAGGGGAAGGCCGGTTTGCGGGAAGGGAAATTCTTGAAGCACCTATGAGTCAACTCGTGGGTGCGGTAACTGAGGTGGTGAAGCATGAGGCTCCAATTCATACCATCGATCTTTTCACGCGCGTAGCCGGTATGTGGGGTTGCCGAGTAGGCAATCGGATTCAAGTCCGCATCCAGGAAGCTTGCGCCTCCGCTGAGCATGGTGGAGCCCTACGGCGTCGCGGCGAGTTCGTCTGGAGTTCGGATGGCCAATGCCGGCTGCGATCTCGCAGTGGTACTCGCATTCCGGCCAACCGGATCGCACCGGAGGAGTATGCGGAGGCGATCCTTGCGGTCCTCCGCACAGGATTCGCCTTCTCACGTCCGCAACTTGTTCAAGAAGTGCGCTCAGTCCTTGGATTCAGCCGCACGGGCGCTCTTCTGGATGAGGCAATCAGCGCGGTGATCGGCACTCTCTTGGTAGAAGGAAAGCTAGGAGAAGGTAGTAGCGGAATTCGACTGCGTGACGATAATCTCCCGGGGCAGCCGCTTCCTCTGTAATACAGCCCGAAAGCGGCCGAGCTCCGGCACGCATCATCGTCTGTGCATTGGCTGGCAGTTGCAGGTGGTGTTCTCAGCCGGAGGAGTTAGAATAGGACGCCATGGATCGCCTGCCGCCCAATCTCGCCGAAGTCGTCGCCGAGCTCCGCAAGGGACTGGAAGTGCTCTATGGAACGCGCCTCCGCGACCTCCTGATCTACGGCTCCTATGCCCGGGGAGATCAGCGGGAGGGGAGCGACCTGGATCTTCTAGTGCTTCTGGACGGGCCGGTCAATACTGGCCGCGAGATCCTGCGCCTCGAGCCGATCGCTTGGCCCCTCTCCTTGGACCATGGAATCGTCCTCTCGGTGATGCCCGTCAGCTACGAGGCCTACCAGAAAGGTGAGACGTCCTTCCTGAGGATCATTCGGAAGGACGCTCTGCAGGCGGCTTGAACGAGATCGAACCCCTCCTCGAAAAGGCGAGAAGATCCTTCGATGTGGCCGAGGTGACTCTCGAACAAGGCCACGCGGACTTCGCCATCTCGCGCGCTTACTAGGGGTGCTTCTACATCGCCCAAGCGATGCTCCTATCGGAAGGTCTGGAGTACGCCAGCCATGGCCAAGTGGTGGCTCAGTTCGGCCTCCACTTCGCCAAGACCAATCTGTTGGACCCGACGTTTCACCGCCTCTTGAGCCGAGCCTTCCAACTTCGTCAGGGTGCGGACTACGCCACAAGCGTGATCATTGAGCCGGAGTGGGTTCAGGAAATCCTTGAAGCAGGCCGCCAGTTCCTCGCTGCGGCAGTTTCCTATTTAGAACTTCGCCCTTGACCAACTTGGTATAGGTGAGGTCTTCGAGGTGACGATCCGCTCAGGCCTTGAGGACATCCTGCCTCGGCTCTGGTCCTTGAGTCTACTATGGACGCACCGCACCGCTTCCACCGCTTCGAGCACTCGACATGGACATCTTCCTCCTGTAACATGTCCATGTTGGAGGACCGAGATGGACTGGAAGATCGCCGAAGCCAAACAGAATTTTTCCGAGCTCGTCAAGGCGGCCGAGAATGAGCCGCAATGGATCTACAACCGCGACAAGCTGGTGGCGGCAATGGTTCCTGCCGAGACCGTGAAGGAGTTCCTGGGCTGGCGCCGCCAGAAGGAAGAGCGAACCCTGGCGGAGGCGTTCGAGGAGCTCCGACGCATCTGCGAGGAAGAGGACTACACCCTCGAAATCCCCCCACGGCAGGAGCGATCCAACCCCTTCCCCGATGCTCTCGACGAAATTTCTCGTTGACACCAACGTTCTCAGCGAGCTTGTGGGGAAGCGGCCCGATCCGGGCGTCCTCATCTGGGCGCAAGAGGTCAGAAGGGTGGCGATCAGTGTCGCGTCGGTCGAGGAGGTGTACTTCGGGCTCTCCTGGAAACCGAATCCGCGGATCCAGCTGTGGTTCGAAGGGTTCCTCGAAACCAACTGCGAGGTCCTGCCGGTGACAGCCAAAATCGCGAAACGATCCGGCGAGATCAGGGGACAGCTCCAAGCTCGCGGTCAGACGCGATCTTCAATGGACATGATTATTGCTGCGACGGCTCAGGAGCACCAGTTGACTCTCGTCACCCGAAACGTCCGCGACTTCGAGGATTGCGGCATTACAATCCTCAATCCGTTCCGCGAGCCGTAAGCCCGGCGGCTCCGCCGGGCTCCGCGCCCTTCGGGGGTATGCTCTCCTCCATGCGCCGCCGTCTCCTCTTCCCAGCCCTTCTGCTGCTCGCCGCCTGCGCCCAACCGCCGCGGGCGGTGACAGTTCCTCCCGCCGCCCAGGCGCAGGCCGCCGCCCCTGAGCGCGAGGCTGACGAGTACACCCGCTACGAGCTGCTCGAGCCCGAGTCGGCCCGGTTCCGCATCCTCTTCGAGGTCACGGCGATCGAGCCCGGAGCGGCGTTCTATTTCAATCCGATCCGCAAGGGGAGCGCGGCGAGCGACGAGTCGGTTCGCGATCTGGCCACGTCCCAGACGCTGCCGTTCGAGGTGGTGAGCGGGGAGGCGGCTCGCGCCAGCGGGTTGCCCGAGGCCGATCTGGACGGGAGCTACATCCGGATCCGCCTGCCTCGCCCGGTTCCGAAAGAAGGCGAGGTCCGCCTGCTGATCGAGAAGACCTACAAGGACCCGCAGAGCTACATGCGGAAGGGCACGGACCGGATCGTCTTCTCCCGCACGCTGGGCATCCGCCGCAACTCGATCGTCCTGCCCGCCGGCTACGAGCTGACGTCCTGCAACGCTCCGGCCCAGGTCCTGACCGAGCCGGATGGACGGTTCTCGGTGAGCTTCATGCACCCGGGACCGGAGGCATTCCCGCTCGTGATCGAAGCGCGGCGGACCGGACTCGCCGGCGCGCTCTCCTCGCCGAAGGACGAACGCCTTTCGGAACGGGCGCATCAGGACCGCGAGATCGTCTATTTTCTGCAGCCGCCCGAGACCCACTCTTTCGATCTCTACCATGACTACACGGAGTCGCGCCCCGGGGTGGACCGGTATCTCAATGTCGTGCGCCCGGGGAGCACCGCCTCCTCGCCGGCGGCGCGGAATCTCGACACCGGGGAGACGCTCCAGGTGGAAACGCTCCGCGGCGATCAGGTCCGGAGCGACGAGGAGGAGATCCCCGCCGACGCCGAGGTGGTGGTGGCCCATTTCGCTCCGTTGCCGCCGGGCGGCTCGGCGCGCATTCGGATCTCGGAGACCTACACCGATCCGAAAAGCTATCGGTTGGAGGGCGATGTGCTCGTCTTCGACCGCACGTTCGGCAGGCCGCGGAACGCCGTCGTCCTGCCTGCCGGCTGGCTGCTGACTGCGAGCTCGATCCCCGCGCTGATTTCGGAGACTCCCGACGGCCGCATCCGGCTCGACTTCGTCAATCCCCGGCCCGACGAGATCGCGGTCCTGATCCACGCTCGGCGCCGGCCTTGAAGAGAGGTGCGCTCGTGGCTGCAAAGAAACGTTTTCCCGACGACATCGTGGCCACCATCCGCGACGGCAAGATCCTGGGCATCCGGGCCGGCACGCAGCCGCACCGGATCATCGGCATCTGGGCGGTGGTGGTGGAGGGCCGCGTCTTCGTGCGGTCCTGGAGCCTCAAGCCGAGAAGCTGGTGGCGGACCTTTCAAGAGGAGCCGGAGGGAATCATCCAGGTCGGCGATGTGCAGCTCCCCGTCCGCGCGGTGCGGACGAGGAGCGAGCGCTTGAAGGATGCTGTCGGCCGCGCCTATCTGGAGAAGTACAACACCAAAGGCTCCATCCAGTACGCCCGGGACCTCGGAAGCGAGAAGTCCCGGGCGACGACCACGGAGCTGGTGCCGCTGGATCAGTAGCGATAGCAGGAGCAGCTCTGGTAGTTCCACTCGGTGCAATAGGGATCGGGTTGGCACGGGTCCACGCAGTTGCAGTCCCAGGATTGCCAGTTCCAGCCGATGGAATAGCAATACTGCTCCGCTTCGGGATCACACTCCGGCGGCGGGGGCGGGGAATAGGTCGAGCAGACGTAGGCGACCCAGATCGTCGCCCCGAAGGTGCCGCAGTAAGGATTGACGCCGCTCTGCGAGCCGCCGTTGCAGTTCTGGACCGAGGCCTGGCCCGGGCTGTTGCCGGAGCCGTTGGAAACCGGCACCGAGACCCACAGGGTCCCCATCGGATCGTCGCAACACCAGGGATCGTTCTCCTTGATGTACTCACTCACGGTGACGTAGGCGCCGTCGCAGGAGCCGGCTACCGTGAAATAGGGCGTCGAGACCTGATGCACCCACTGACTGTCCGAGAGGTCCCCGCCGTACCAGTCTCCTGTCGGGTTGTAGTACTGCGAGTGCCAGGTATCGCAACTGCAGACGTTGCCCCACTGCCCGGAGTGCGCGGTGCTCGGGCCATGGAAGCAGGTGGTGCCGTCGTCCGGGCACTCTCGGTATTGGTGATAAGAGCCGAAATAGAGATTGATATCGCCGGTCATGGCGCCCGTACCGGGCGAGTGGGCCGAGTCGACGTTGTTGCTGCAGACGCCGTGGCTCGCGTGGTTGTTGCACTCGAGCGCCCACCAGCGGTTCATCCACCGGTACCCGCTGTAGACCGACAGGGCGCAGGTGCAACTGTCCCCTGCGGCATTCGCGGTGACCGGCGTTCCGGCCTTGGCGGTCTTCGCGGCGTTGGCGGCGTTGGCGGCGTCACGGTCGGCCGTATCCCGCCGGCCGCCGCGGAACTCGCGCGCCGAGAGCCCGGCCTTCGCGCGGAAGCTCGCCTCCACGGCAGTCATCTCCGCTTCCATCGCGCGGCAATCCCCGGCTTTGGTGCTTGCCAGCCGGCACTTGTCCAGGCCGATGACCAGGTGAGCCCTCTGCTCCAGGAGATCGGTGAGCTCTTCGGCGGAGGCGTTCAAGCCCATCTCCTGGATGCGTTTCTCCACTTCGACCAGGACCTCCTCCCGGTCCCGGAGCGCCAGCTCCAGCTCCCGGCGCGGGATCGATTCGGCGAGGGCCTTGCGCGCCTCGCGAGCCGGCTCCATCCCCGCCACTTTGCTCCGCGGTTCCTGCGCGTAGCCGTAAGACGTCGTCAGAAGAACTCCCAGCAGCAAGACGATTCGACGAACGTTGGCATGGGTCATTGTTTGCCCCCTTTACCAATAACGGTGTCCGCGGGGGGGCTTAGCGAGCCCGCCGTTCCTACCGCGGCGGATCCGGAGGGGCCGCCGGGTTCGGCGGCGCCGGGTCCGGCGACGGGTTCTCGGGGATCTTCAAGCTCAGATAGGTGCCCGAGCTGATCCCCATGAGGCCGAGCAGCGTCTCGCTGAACTGCGGCATCGCCAGGTCGCGGTAGACGTGGCCGACGAAGATGAGCCCCAGGACCACCGTCCAGGCCAGAGCCTGGAAGCGATGGAAGTTGACGCCGCTGCTGTCGCTCAGGACGTCGAGCAGGAAGCTTTCAGACTGGTTGGTGAGCTTGCGGTACACGGAAAGCTTTTCGATGCGCATTGCTTCCATGTCCGCCATCTTCTGCGCCAGGGCCGGATCTCCGCTCGTCTGCATGGCAGATTGGAGCTGTTTGACATCCGTGTTGAGCGACTGGATCTCGGCATACATGGCCGTGGCGCGCGCGGAGTCCTGGGCCTGGCTGACCCGGCTGGTCTTGCTGGCATCGATGAATGCCGAGCCCGCGGCCGTGCCCGCGCTGATGCCGAGCAGCACCAGGGTCGTGCCGGTGATCGATGTGCTGAAGTCGCCGGTGACCATGCCGATCAGGAGATAGGAGGCGAGCGCCAGGAAGAACCACCAGGCCGCCTGCGTGCGGGCGAGGCTGTACGGTGGACGCGCTGTGGCCGGCGCCGTCACGGGATCGCGCAACAGATCGCTCCGGCGCGCGAGGAGGACGAAGCCGACCGCAAAGATGCCGAAGATCGCCACCCAGAAGGAGAACCAGCCGCGCGGGATGACACGGAGGTACACCTGAGCCGTGGACGGCACGGCAAACTGGTTGTCCACTCCGACGCTCACCTCGACCTTGCGGTCGCTCAGCCGCGGCCGGCCGAGCAGGTAGGTCCAGACCTCCCGCGAGGCTTCGGTCCGGTTCAGGGGGAACATCAGGACGTCCTTCGCCGGATCGCTCGGCGGACGCGAAACCACGTCCGGCAGTGGACGGCGGTCCAGGTAGAGGACGATGTTCCTCTCCGCTCCGTCCTTTTCGAGGCACCGCTCCCGTGTGAGGAGCTTGTTCAGGTCCTTGACGGTCACGGCGATGGTATCGCGCAGCTTGACGACCGGCAGGTTCTCCCGGGTCTCGCCGGTTGCCTGGTGAGGCGTGCGAAGCTTCTCCTCGAACGGAGGGACGGGCCTGACCCTCGTCACCTGGACGGTCCTCAGGTCGAGCGCGGCGCACGGGTCGATAATGGTGGGCGCCGGTGGCGGAATCTGAGCGGCGGGCGCCGCCTGCCAGGCCGAGGCGGCTCCAGCCAGAGCAAGGGTCAAGGCGAAGACCGAGCTGACTCGATGTCGTCTCATGGGAGATCAAAGCATAGACGAAACCGCGGAGCACGGGTAGATCATCGAGAGTGTGCCCCGGGACGGGTTGGGACCGCCCCGGGGCTATCTTGAAAGGGGATCGGTTCCCCTGAGGCTAGATTGGTGCAGGCTCCGTGGGCTCCGCCGGTTTTCTTCCGGCCATCCGCCGCACCGCATTGCCTGCCCGGCTGAAGATCCGGGCTTCCACCACGTCGTCGAACAAGCTGTAGGCAACGGGCGTACCGATCAGGGTGAGCAGCAGGGCCAGGCTCTGGCCGCCGATGATCACCGAGCCGATCGCCCGGTTGGTGGCCGCGCCCGTGCCCGAGGAGGCGACGAGCGGGACCATGCCGGCCACGAAGGCCAGGGTCGTCATCAGAATCGGCCGCAGCCGGTCGCGGTTGGCCAGCCGGATCGCCTCGGCCCGCGGCATTCCGTGCCGCCGCAGCGCCAGGGTGTGATCGATCTGCAGGATGCTGTTTTTCTTCACGATTCCGAACAGCACCAGGATGCCCAGCATCGAGTAGATGTTGACCGACTGGTCGAGCACCACCAGCGAGAGCAGCGCGAAGGGCACGGTCATCGGCAGCGCCAGCAGGATCGTCACCGGGTGGAGCCAGCTCTCGAACTGCGCCGCCAGGATCAGATACATGAAGATGATCGAGAGCAGGAAAGCGATCATGAAGCTCTGCATCGCCCGGCCCTGCTCGCGTGAGCGGCCGATGAAGCCGGAGGAGTAGTTGGCCGGCATGTTCAGGTTCTTGGCTTCCTGCGTGAGGGCGTCGAGCGCCGTCTGCGACGAGAAGCCCGGCAGCATGTTGGCGTAGAGCATCACCTGCCGGCGGCGGGAAATGCGATTGACCAGCGAGGGTCCTTCGCCTTCTTCCAGGTTCACGACGTCACGCAGCGCAACAGTCCCGCCAGGCCTTCCAATACCGCCGTGCATCGCCGGCACCTCGGCCTGAGCGATGCCGTTCTGATCGCGCCGGTCGCTCTTCTCGGCCCGCACGTGAACTTCATATTGCTCGCCGCCTTCCATGAAGCTCGTCACCTCCTGGCCGCCCACGAGGACGTTCAGGGTGGAGGCGATGTCCTGGACGTTGACGCCGAGGTCCGCGGCCTTGGCGCGGTCGATCCTCACTCCCAGCTCGGGCTTGCCCACAATCAGGTTCGTGTCGGGGTCGACCACTCCGGGCGTGGCCTTGAGCCGCGCCATGAGCTTCTGCGAGTACTCGCTGAGCTTGTCGAGATCGGGGCCGCCGATCCAGAACATGATCTCGGCGTTGACGCCGCCGCCGAACACGTTGATCGGCGACACCAGGGTACGCAGGTTGAGCTTTGCGTACTGTGGCAGGATCTCCTGGCGGATCTTCTTGATGATCTCGAACTGGCTCATCTCGCGGTCGTGGACATCCTTCAGACCGACGTAGATGATCGCCAGGTTCTTGGTGCGCTGCTGGTCGTCGCCGATCGTGAGCAGCGTGCGGTCGACGCCCTGAACCTTCGCGACGCGCGCGGCGATGGAGTTGCCGATCTTCTCGGTCGTTTCCAGGCTCGATCCTTCCGGAGCGCGCACCTGCACTTCGAACTGCGACTCGTCGTCCTGCGGCAGGAAGGTCTTGTCCACCATCTTGAACAGCGGGACGATCGAGAAGAAGACGCCGGCCATGATCAGGACCACGACCCAGCGGTGGGCCATGGACCAGTCGAGGAGCTTGAGGTAGCCGCGCTCGACGAGCGCGTACGGTCCGCTGCGGCTGTGCGCGTGAGATCCGGCCTCGCCTTCCTTCACCGGGCGCAGCCAGCGCGAGGACATCATCGGCGTCAGCGTGAAGCTGACCAGGAGAGATACGGCGATGGCGGCCGCCATGGTGATTCCAAAAGAGTTCATGAAGCGGCCCACGATGCCGCCCATGAAGGCCACGGGCAGGAACACGGCGATCAAGGCGAGCGTGGTGGCGAGGACCGCGAGGGCGATCTCGGACGTGCCCTGGAGCGCGGCTTCGCGCGGGGTCAGCCGCTTTTCTTCGAGGAGCCGGAAGATGTTTTCCAGCACCACGACCGCGTCGTCGATCACGATTCCCACCACCAGTGCGAGAGCGAGGAGCGTGATGACGTTGAGAGTGAAGCCCATGTAGCTCATCGCCGCGAAAGTGGCGATGAGCGACGCCGGGATCGCCACGGCCGCGATCACGGTCAGGCGGAACTTCTTGAGGAAGAGGAACACGATGGCCGCGGCAAAGAGCGCGCCCAGGATCAGGTGCTCCTGCACCGCCTCGACCGCCGCGGTGATGTAATTCGACTGGTCGCGCACGATGATCATGTTCCAGCCCTTGGGGAGCTGCGAGCGGAGCAGCTCGGTGCGCTCCTTGACCCGGTCGATGACTTCGACGGTATTGGTTCCCGATTGTTTGCGGACCTGGAGCACGACCGCCGGCTTGCCGTCGACCCGGGCGATCGTCTCGGGCTCGGCCACGCTGTCGTCGACCCGCGCCACGTCGCGGACTTTGACCGAATATCCGTTGCGCGACGCGACAGAGATGTCGCCGAACTCAGCCGGGGAGCCGACGCGGCCGTAGGTGCGCAGGGTCAGGTCGCGCAGCCCCTGCTCCACCTGGCCGCCGGGGATCTGGACGTTCTGCGCCTGGAGCGACCGCACCAGGTCGGCCACGGTGAGCCCCATGGCGGCGAGGCGCTCGGTGTCGGCCACGACGTTGATCTGCCGCGGCTGGCCGCCGATGATGCGCACCTGGCCGACGCCGAACGTCGACTCGAGCTGGCGCTTCAGGACCTTGTCCGCGAACTCGGTGACGTCGCGGGGCGGAGCCTGGCCGGAGAGCGCGATGGCGAGGATCGGCGAAGCGTCGGGGTCGATCTTCTGGATGACTGGCGGATCGGCCGCGCGCGGCAGCTCCGCCAGCACCGAGTTGACCTTGTCGCGGACTTCCTGCGCGGCGACGTCGGCGTTCTTCTCCAGGGTGAACTGGACCGAGACGATCGAAATACCCTCGGAGGAGGTGGAGATGAGCTGATCGATGCCGCTGATCGTGTTGACGGCCTCCTCGATCTTGTCGGAGACCTCGGTCTCCATCTCCTCGGGGCTGGCGCCGACCAGCTGCGTCGTGATGACGACCGAGGGGAAGTCGATCTTGGGGAAGCGGTCCACGCCCAGCGAGTTGTAGGCGGCGAGCCCCACCACCACGAGGGAGAGAATGAGCACCGTCGCGAAGACGGGGCGGTCGATGCAGATCTGTGCAAGCCGTTTCATCTAACTTTCCTCTCATCCTTCCACGATCGGGCCGAGGTCGATCTCCACGCGGGCAAAGAGGCCCGGAGAGAGATGGCCGTCGGCGTTGGCGAACTCGGTTTCGACGGCGACCGTGCGAGTGGCGGGATCGACGATTCCGCTGATCACGCTCACCTTGCCGGTGAACGTCTGCCCGGGATAGGGATCGACCGTGGCCCTCACGGTCTGGCCCCGCTTGATCCGGGCGAGGTAGCGCTCGGGAAGCTGGAAGCGCAGCTTGAGCGGCGAGGTCTGGACGATCACGTAGGCCACGGTGGCGTCGCCCAGGCGCTCGCCCGCGTCGGCCCGGCGCTCGGCCACCACGCCCGTGATCGGGGAGTGGAGGACGGCGTCGGCCAGGCGCTGGCGGGAGAGGTCGCGGGCCGCTTCCGCCGCCGCCACTCCAGCCTGGGCCGCGTCGTAGGTGCTCTGCGAGCGGTCGTAGGCGGCGCGCGCCACCGAGCCTTTCGCGATCAGCTCCTCCTTGCGCTTGAAGTCGCGCTGGGCATCGGCCGCGGAGGCCCTGGCCCGCGCCACCTCGGCATCGGCGCGCTTGAGCTCCAGCGACAGGTACTGGGTCTCCAGCGTGAGGAGCGGCTGGCCCTTGCGGACCCGCTGGCCCTCGTCGGCGAAAACCTTGCCAACACGGCCGGGCATGCGCACGGCCACTTCGGAAGTGACCGGGGCGACGAGCTCGCCCGTGGCGGTCACGGTTCCTTCGGAGTTTTCGCCACTCTCCGAGACTTCCGAGACTTCCGGCTTCGCCTCGGGCCTGGCGACGGCCGCGACATCCTGGACGTCAGCCGGAAGCTCGGGCGTGGCCGTGGTTTCCGGCTTGGCAGCAGCAGCCTCGGCCTCGTCGGACTTGGACGATCCGCAACCGCCCACGGCGATGCCGGCGATCAACAAAAGAGACAGCAACAGAACCCCTGAACGATTCATCGGATATCCTCCGGTACGAGAGTCTTTTTCAAAAGGCCGGCGGCGGACCAGACCCGCAGCTCGGCGACGTCGCGGTCGAGCTCGCCCGTGGCGACGGCCCGGCGGGCTTCGGCCAGCGACGTTTCGGCGGCTTCGGCTTCCAGCGCGGTGATCTCCTGCGCGCCGTAGAGCTCGGACGCCTGTTCGTATTCAGCCTCGGACGCGGCGAGCTGCTCGCGGGCGAGGCGCAGGTTCGCGCCGGTCGTCTGCAAGTCGAGGAGGGCCAGCCGTACCTCCTCGCGGACCACCTGGCGGATCGCCTGGACCTGCAACTCGGCCTGGCGCTGGCGCTCCTGGGCTATAGCCGTCCGGGCCTTGACCTCGCCGCCCTGGTAGAGCGGCACGTTCACGTTCAATCTGAAGAAGCCGTACTGATCGGTGGGGAAGGAAGAGCGCTGGTTGACCCAGCCGCCCTCGGCGAACACGACCGGCAGCACGGCGCCCCTCTGCTTGAGCACTTCCAGGCGGGCCACTTCCAGCGCCGTTTCGGCCTGCGCCACCTCGGGGCGGATGCGCTCCGCCTCGGTGATCAGGGCCTGCTCCGGCGGCAGCTCCGGGAAGAGCTGCCCCGGCTCGGAGACCCGGAGCGGTCCCGTCCCATCCAGCGAGAGGACGAGGCGCAGCCGGCTCTCCGCGGCGTCGCGGGTCTGGCGGGCCGCCGCGATCCGCCGCTCGGCCGCCTTGATGTCGCTTTCGGCGCGCAGCACCTCGACGCGCGTGATCTCGCCCGCCTCGAAGAGGTCCTGCGCCAGCTTCTGGCGGTTGCGGGCGAGCTCTAGATTTTTCTGCTCGACGGCCAGGAGGGACTCCCCTTCGAGGACGCCCAGGTACTCGGCCACGGTGCCGGAGAGGACCTGGTCCTCGACGTCGAGCACGCCCTGCCGGGCGGTCTCGATCCCGAGCCGGGCCTGCTGCAGCGCCCGCTTCTCGCGGAAGCCGGCGTAGATCGGCTGCGTGAAGGCCAGCCGGTAATTCCAATCGGTCCCCGGGAGGATGACGCGGCTGTCGCTGCCCGAGCCGAACGACACCTCCTCGGTATTCTGGGTGGTGCTCCCCTGGAGGCTGACCTTGGGAAGGACGGCCGCCAGGATCGAGCGCCTCTGAAGGTCCGACGCGGTCACCTCGGTGCGCGACCTCTGCAGGCCGAGGTTGGAACCGAGGGCCCGCCGGACCGCCTCGGAAAGGGTCAGGACCTGCCCGGGAGGGATATCTGCCACGGTAGTCACCGGCGTCTGTCCCAGCGCCGGAAGGGCCACGAGGGCCAACAGCAAAGAAAGGGATCGGATTCTCACGGTATCGCTCCTCACTCAGTTCGCTCTTGCTCGGGTGCTTTTGCCCGGCGCTTTTGCCAGGGAAGCCGCGCGCATGCCCGCGGCCAGGAATCTCACCAGCTGGTCCAGGATCTCGTCGGGATCGCTGGTGTGGCAGCTGCCTCCGGAGTAACGCTCCAGCACGTAGCTGCACGAGACGGTGTGGCCCATGGCGCCGCCCAAAAAGTGGAATCGCCACATCAGCTCGTCCTCGGTGAGATCGGGAAGGACCTGCCGGAACGCGGCCATGAAGCGGTCGATGGTCTCGCGGATCTCCTCCAGGATGATCGTCCGCACCTCCTCGCTCGGCTCGGACCAGGCGCGTCCCATGAGCCGCGCGAAGCTGCGCACGCCATCGGGCTTCTCGGAGACCAGCCTCAGGAGCGGCTCCAGGAAGGCGATCAGGATCTGCTCGACGGCGTCCTCGGCCTGGAAATCCACCAGCTCGAGCCGGCGGAAGCGCTCTTCGCTCATGGGCCGGAGCCGGCGGTTGAACACGGCCCGCACGAGGCCGTCCTTGGAGCCGAAGTGGTAGTTCACCGCGGCCAGATTGGCGCTGGCGTGCTGGGTGATCTGCCGGAGGGACGCCGCCTGGATGCCGTGCTCCGAGAACAGGTTCTCGGCGGCGTCCAGGAGGCTCTCCCGGGTATCGGTATGCTCCGTCATTGGCTGTTACCTCAGTGTCGCGCTCAGTGTTGCGAGTGCCGCGCCCGTTTTAAACAGGCGTTTGAATCATACGCCCGTTTGAAACGCTGTCAAGTGCTTTACGATTCCCGCCGTCGAATGTTTCGGGGACGATTCTGAGCGGCTCAGAGCCGTTCCGAGCAGCTTCAGAGCCTCTCTGAGCCGCTCAGAATGATTCTGAAGTCCTTCGGAGCCACTCTGAAGGACTGAGAACGGCTCTGAGATTTTCAGAATCGTTCCGAGAAAGCTCGAAGCCATTCTGAAGTCCCGAGAATGGCTCCGAGAACCCTGGAAGCCCTTCTGAGCGGCTCAGAATGACTCTGAAGTCCCTCGGAGCGATTCTGAGCGGCTGAGAACGGCTCTCAGATCTTCAGAGCCGCTCTGAGATTTTCAGAATCGTTCTGAGGAAGCTGGAAGCCATTCTGAAGCCCCAGGAATGACTCCGAGGTACTTCAGAATGGCTCCGAACTTTTCAGAATGGCTCCGAAGGGGGCTGGAGCGGCTCGCAGTCGCCGGGAAAGGCTCGACTGTAGCCCGCTCCTCTTCGCAGGCGCTGAAGCCCTTGCCGAATGCCGGAGGGCTCCGAGCTCTCTGGAACCTGCTCGTTTCATCGTAGCCCCGGCCGTCCTTTACTTTTGGAAGGAATGACATTTCAGAGGCGTTTTCCGTTCCTTGTCTCTTTGAAATGAGTCGAGGTCTACGCTTCGTGCCCGAAGGCACCCCTCTGGTGGAGGTGACGGTCAGGACATCTCAGTCCCGGCTGCTCCTGCGCCCTGGCCCTGCCGTCAACGAGATCATCCTCGGTGTGCTCGGCCGCGCTCAGCGGCTCTACCCGGTGAGGTGTTGCAGTGTGGTCTTCATGTCGAACCACTGGCATGCCCTGCTGGAGGTCGACGATGCACTGCAGCTCGCCCGCTTCATGCAGCACGTGGACGGCAACCTCTCCGGGGAGATCGGGCGGAAGGAGATCCACGACTGGCCGAACACGATGTGGTCGCGGCGCTATCAGTCGATCGTGGTCAGCGCCGAGCCTGTGGCCCAGATCGAGAGGCTTCGTTACCATCTGGCGCACGGGGTCAAGGAGGGATTGGTCGACCAGGTGAAGCGCTGGCCCGGCGTCCACTTCGCCAAGTCGATCCTCGGGGGCAAGCCCCTCAAGGGATTGTGGTTCAACCGGACCGAGGAGTACGCCGCGCGCAACCGGGGAGAGGACTTCGGGAGGCTCAAGTACGCCGAGGAGGAGGAGCTTGTGCTGTCGCAGCTCCCCTGCTGGGCCGACCTGACGCCGGAGCAGTACCGGGAGCGGATTGCGGAGTTGGTCGAAGAGGTCGAGGCGGAAGCCCGGGCCGACCGGGAGGCGAGAGGGATCGAGCCTTTGGGAGCCGAGGCGATCCTGCGGCAGGATCCCCACAGCCGTCCGAACCAGACCAAGAAATCGCCGGCGCCTGCTTACCATGCCGCGTCGAAAGCCGCCCGGGAGAGTTTCTGGGAGGCGTACTTCGCCTTCGTGGCCGCGTTCCGGGAAGCCGCCGACAAGCTGAAAGCCGGAGATCGGACGGCCAGGTTCCCTCTGGGCTCGTTTCCTCCCGCCCTGCCGTTCGTGAGTGCTTACCCGAGCCTGCCTCCGTAGGCGGCTCAGCGAGGATTCTGGCCCTCAGCTTGCTGGCGACTGGCCTTCTCGAGCTCGCGAGAGAAGGAAGGGGAGAGAACTGTCCTCCGGAGGGGGGAAAGGGCGGGTGGAAGGCTGCGGGAGTCCTACGAGGGCACGTTCAACAGGCTGCCGCAGATGAATTTCCGGGAAAACTGCCGCGCAAGGGCGATCACCTGCTCGCCTGAGCCCCTTTGCCGAGACTGTCGCCGTAGTTACGCCTTTCCTTCTCTAAACGCCTGTCACTTCTTCCGACCGAGTACTTCAGCTTCGGCCAGACCAACCAGGCCTACAGTGCCATCCACTGGCACGTGGGGGTAAGGGTCCGCCGATTTCTCTGCCGCCGGCACAAGCTGCGCGTCGGAGGAACCGCGCGGTTCGGCTTCGGGGAAGTCTACGGGGAGATGGGTGTGCTGGACCTCTACCAGAGGCGCCTGTGGGGAGCACCGCGCATGCCCTCTCGTGAAGCCCGTCCGAGAGCCGGATGCGGGAGATCCGCAAGTCCGGTTCGATGAGCGGCGGCGGGAGACGGAGCCAGGGTCGAGACTGAGGCACCGGCACTATGGCGAAAGCCGCCGGAAACAGCTACTCCCTCGACCTACAG
>DATLNC010000181.1:0-5406 GCA_035536935.1 Thermoanaerobaculia bacterium | reverse complement strand
GGAGCTCCCGTCCCTCTTTCTTCGTAAGTCTCCCCCTCTCCCGGGAGGGTGTGAGTGCGTGTGGGAGAGGGGGCCGGGGGGTGAGGGTTCAGGGCAGCTTGTCCGGATTCACCTGAATGAAGATCTCGCGGATCAGGCCGTCCTCGATCCGCATGGTCCCGACGTTCGCAATGCGGCCTTCCACGTAGGTGATGAACCCGGTACGGCCGTTGACCTGGGCCATCCTCACCTCGAACGGCACCTGCGCTTTGGCCTGCAGGCCGCTGATGAATTTCGCGACCCTCTCGGCTCCCACCAACGGGACCTTGGCCGCGTGGGTCTTGCCGCCGCCGTCGGAGATGCAGACCGCGTCCTTGGCGAGCAGGTTGAGCATGCCCTGCATGTCTCCCTGACGGCTGGCCTGGAGGAAGCCGTAGAGGAGGCGGTCGTGCTCCTCCGGATCGGCTGGCCGGGGACGGGCCACGCCGCTCAGCTTCTGGCGCGCCCGGCGGTCGATCTGGCGGCAGTTCTCCTCGGTCTTGCCGATCGTCTCCGCGATCTCCTTGTGGCTGAAGTCGAAGGACTCCCGCAGCAGGAAGACCGCCCGCTCGACCGGGTTGAGCCGCTCCAGCAGGAGCAGGAAGGCGGTCGAGAGGTCGTCCGCCAGCTCCCGGAGCGATTCGGGGTTCTCGGACCGGTCCTGGATCAGGGGCTCGGGCAGCCAGGGACCGACGTAGTCCGTCAGCCGGTTCCGGGCAGCCCCGAGATTGTCGATGCACAGCCGGGTCACAGTGCGCATGAGGAAGGCGGACGGGTTCTCCACCGTGGCGGGATCGACCGCCTGCCATCGCAGCCAGGCGTCCTGGAGGACGTCCTCGGCCTCGCTGACCGAGCTCAGCATGCGGTAGGCGACCCCGAACAATCGGCCGCGCTCGCGCTCGAACGCATGGAGAGGCTCCGTCAACGCCGGCCCTCCGCTGGGGCCACAGCCGGGCCGAACGCTTTCGGCGCGCCGGCCCAGTGATAGAGCCGGATGCCCAGCCTCAGCTCGCCCCTCATTACCCAATAGGTCATCTGGCAGATCATCTCCTTGACGAACGCGGCCGCGCGGCGGGTCCAGACCTTGCCTGTTGGCGCGTCGTCTGCCGCTGTGAACTGGACGAGGCCGTCCTTCCTCCCCAGGCTCACGCAGCGGATCACGATGGCGAACGGGAACGGCTTCGGCTCCCGGCTCTGAAGCACCCGGGCCACATTCTCTCCGACGTGCGCGCCCATGGGCAACGCGCTCACGCAGCCCATGCGGATCATCCAGCCGCCGGCCCCGGCCGCGACCGCGGCATCGCCGGCCACGAAGATCTCCGAATGACCCGGTACGCGGAGGGTGTCGTCGACCCGCACCCGTCCGGCCGCGTCGGTGGGAAGGCCGGCCTCCCGCGCCAGGGGGAGCGCCTCGAAGCCGCCCGCCCAGATGCAGAGGTCGAAGGGGATCTGACTGTCATTGTCGATCGAGATTTCCTCTCGCAGCTCGATTCCCAGCTCCCGGAAACGCCGCAGGAAGTGCTCGGCCGCGGCCGTGGACCAGCCGTCGGCGATGCGTCCGCGGGTCGCCAGGGTGACTTTCAGGCCGGGAATCCGCTCGGCGAGCTCGGTGGCGGCCTCGATACCTGTCAGGCCGCCACCCACGACCAGGACCCGATTGCCGGCTTGGAGCCGCTCGTACGCCTGCCGCAGCTCGGCGGGGTCGTCGAGGCGGACGGCTCCCGGCATTGGGGCGGAGGCCGTGCGGCTGCCCAGAGCGTAGATCAGGGTGTCGTACTCCAGCTCCAGCCGTTCGCCGCCGGCCGTGCGCGCCACGGCCTTTCGGCGCCCGGGCTCCAGCGACTCGACCCGGGCCTGGACGAAGCGGACTCCCTTTCGCTCCAGGAGCCGATAGGGCAGGGTCTTCGGGGTAGAGCCCGCGAGCGTCTCGTGCAGGCGGATGCGCTGCACCAGCTCGGTGCGGGCGTCGACGAGGGTGATCTCGGCGCGGACGCCGTTGATGACGAGGCGGGATGCTGCCATGACCCCGGCGTAGCCGCCGCCGAGGATCAGGATCTTGTGGTTGTCGTTCTTGTCTCTCATGGGATCTCTCCTCCCTGTTTCCGAAAGCAAGACGATTCAGGACGGCGGAACGTGACAACGGGCCGGGATAGACTTCTCTCCCAATGATCCTCCTCCATGACCCGACGACCCAGGAGGCCGAAGCCTTCCTGGAAGCTCAGCGCGACTCGAAATTCTCCTATCCCGAGGTGGGCGCGACCCGGAAGGCGGCGCCGCCCTATTACAAGGTCGACCACAACCGCGTGCAACTCGGCACGGGGGAAGAGGCGTTCAAGGTCGCCGTGGCCGCCATGCGCCAGTGGAAGATGTTCGACCTCGGCTGGGTGCGCATCGCCTGGCCCGGAGCCCCCATCCAGGAGGGGACGACGATGGCCGTCGTGGCGCGGACCGCGGGCTTCTGGTCCCTGAACGCGACGCGGATCGTCTACACGCTGGAGGAGTCCGACATCCGCATGCGCCGCTTCGGCTTCGCCTACGGCACCCTCCGGGATCACGCCGAGATCGGGGAGGAGCGCTTTACGGTCGAGCTCCACAGGTCGGACGGGAGCGTCTGGTACGACCTCTTCGCCTTCTCGCGCCCACGGCTGTGGCTCGCCCAGATCGGCTATCCTCTGAGCCGCGTCTACCAGAAGCGTTTCGCCCGGGATTCCAAGGCGGTCATGGCCAGGACCGTGGCCAAGGCCCTGTCCGGAGAGTGACATGAAAAAGCTGCTGGCCGCCCTCCTGTTCCTCCATGCGACCCTCGCCGCCGCCCAGGTCGGCAAGCTCCTGCCGGTCGACGAGGCGGTCCGCGATCCGGAATTCTTCGCCTTTCGCGCACAGCTCCAGGCGGCGGTGGCGCGCCACGATACCGAGGCCGTCCTCGCCGCCCTCGACCCGAAGATCCGGACCTCCTTCGGCACGGGCGGCGGGATCGAGGACTTCCGCAAGACGTGGAAGCTGCCCTCCGCGGACAGCCGGCTGTGGGACGAGCTCGGCACCGTGCTCGCTTTAGGCGGCGCCTTCCAGGAAGGAGGTCTCTTCTCCGCTCCCTATGTCTACGGGCGCTGGCCGGAGCCGTTCGACTCCTTCGGGCACGTGGCGGTCCTCGGGAAGAACGTGCGGGTCCGCGCCGAGCCGGGCGTGAACGGCCGAATCCTCATGGCCCTCAGCTTCGACATCGTCAAGCTCGCTGCTCCCGCCAAGGACTCGGAGTGGACCCGCATCAAGCTCCGCGACGGCCGCACCGGCTACATCTCCTCCCGCTACGTGCGGAGCCCGGTGGACTATCGGGCCCTCTTCAACAAGATCGGCGGCCGCTGGCGGATGACCGCGTTCGTCGCGGGGGATTGAATGGACGGCGCCTTCCTCAATCCCCCTCCAGGAAATCGCGCAGCGCCGGCAGGCGGGCCTCGGCGTCGGCCTCTCCCATGCGGATCAGGTGCTCCAGATAGTCAGGCTGGAACATCAGATAGCTCAAGGCGTCGGGGGTGGTGGTCTGCCTGGTGCCCAGGCTGCGGGTGAGGAGGCGGAAGGCCTCCGGGAGCTGCGGCTCGTAGGCGGCGGAAAGCTTGCCCAGGTCTTCCGACGGGCGGAGCACCCGGATGTCCACCGGCCTCAAGCCATTGCGATCCTCGGGCGGCAGCTTCTCGATCAGGGGGTTCAGGCTCTTCAGACGGCGGACGTCCTCGTCCAGCACGTCGAGGAAGATCGAGTCGAAGAGATGGCTCAGGACCTGGGCCGGCGGCGGATAGCCGACGATCTGCGGCCGGTCGGCCTCTTCGTGTGTCGGCTCGTAACGGGCCGAGATGGCAAGAACCCGGGTGGCCCCGAGACGGATGGCCGGGGCGAGCGGGGCAGAGAGACGCACGCCGCCGTCCCCATGGTAGGAGTCTCCGAGGCGGATGGCCGGAAAGACGAGCGGCAGCGCGGAAGAGGCCATCACGTGCTCTAGGGTCAGGCGGGCATGAACGCTCCGCCGCTGCGGCTGGTTCCAGTAGGGCTGGATGTCCCGTCCTTGCACCCAGGTGACGGTCTGGCCCGTCGTGTAGTTGAGCGTGATCAAGGCCATCGCCTTGAGCCGCCCCCGCTCCAGGTTGCGGTCGATGCCGATGATCTCGCCGTCGACGTCGGCCCAGGCCCCGCGCAGGGTGTCGCGGAGCGGCTCGGTGTCCACCAGGCCCCGGATCTCCGGGCCGATGAGCGGGCTGCCCGACCCGAGCCGGGTAGCCCAGCGCAGCCAGGTGAGAATGCTCCGGGTCAGCAGGGGGGTGTCGAGGCGGAAGATGTTCTCGACGTGGAGACCGATCCAGAGCCGGCAGAGCTCGTCGGCCGCTTCGAAGAGAGGGCCCCGGTGCGCGGCGATGAACGCCGCGTTGATCGCCCCGGCGGAGACCCCGACCACGATCTGGAAACGGGTATCCGGCAGGTGGCGGGCCAAACCGCGCAACACGCCTACCTGGTACGCAGCCCGGGCACCGCCACCCGACAGCACGATGGCCAGATCGCCCCTCCCGCCCTTTCCACCCCCCGCCGATCCCTGATTCGAGCTCACGGGTTTTTCCTATAGCATGAATCGCGCCGGGTGCTCTACAGGGAGGGAGTCGTCTATGAAAACGGTCGTGACCGTGGTGCTCGTCCTGCTCGTCGTCGCCCTGGCGGCGGTGGGATTCATCTACTCGGGGATCTACGACGTGGCGGCCGGCACTCCCGATACCGGGCTGATCCAATGGGCGCTGGAGACCACACAGCACCGCTCGGTCCACCGCCGCGCGGAGCAGGTCAAAGCGCCGCCGCTCAACGATCCCGACCTGATCCGGACGGGGCTGATCGAGTACCACGAGATGTGCGTCGTCTGCCACGGCGCCCCGGGAGTCCCGATCTCCCCGGCCGGCCAGGGGCTCAACCCGTCGCCTCCGCTGCTGGCGGACGAATCCACCAGGGGAGAGGCCGGCGAGCTGTTCTGGATCACCAAGAACGGCATCAAGATGACAGGCATGCCCGCTTTCGGGGTCACCCACTCCGACGAGGAGATCTGGGCCATCGTCGCCTTCATGAAGAGGATGGGGGACCTCTCGCCCGAGGAGTATCAGAAGATGGTGGTGGAGGCGGGGATTCCGGAGTAGCCTGGGGTTGAAACCCCAGGCTAGAAAAGTACAGCCCTTCCAGGGCTGGCCTTCGGCCGCCCCCGTAGGGGGCGATACCCGTCTAGCCTGGGGTTTCAACCCCAGGCGTGCTGGCTCGCCCCGGATCGTCGTGCTGGCTCGCCCCGGATCGTCGTGCTGGCTCGCCCCGGATCGTCGGGCTGGCTCGCCCCGGATCGTCGTGCTGGCTCGCCCCGGATCGTCG
>DATLNC010000180.1:0-70885 GCA_035536935.1 Thermoanaerobaculia bacterium | reverse complement strand
TCCGGCCGGCGCTGCTGACCCTGAGCGCCGAGGAGGGCCGGGCCGAGCTCTCCCTGGACCGGCCCGAACGGCTGCCGGAGATCCGGGAGGCGCTCGAACGCGTCGAGGTCAACCCGGGCCGGACGGTGGTCACGCTGGTGTCCGAGGATCTGGCGACAAATCCCGAGCTGGTGGAGAAGGTGCTGGAGGCGGCGAGGGCCTGGGAGCCGCGGCTGATCCTCGACGGGGTCTCCGCGCCGTGCGTCCGCTGCCTGGTGGACGAGCACGAGGTCGACTCGGTGATCGCCGAGCTGCACGAGCGGGTCTTCGAATGAGCAAGTTGGCACTCATCGGATACGGCCGGATGGGCAAGCTCGTGGAGCAGCTCGCTCCGGCTCACGGCTTCGAAGTGGTTCTCCGGCTGAACGGCTCGGATCACCGGATCGACGAGCGGTTCCATGGGGTAGACGTGGCCATCGACTTCTCCACGGCGGGAGCGGTCCCGGAGACGGCGGAGCGCCTGGCGTCGCTGGGCATCCCCCTGGTTGAGGGGACGACCGGCTGGCACGAAGCGCTGACGCGGGTCCGCGAGGCTATAGAAACCAATAAAGCCGGCTTCCTCCACGGCGCCAACTTCTCGGTGGGCGTGCAGGTCTTCTACAAGCTGGCCGAGGCGGCATCCCGCCTGCTGGCGGAGGAAATCCCTTACGAAGCCTGGCTCTACGAGATCCATCACTCCAAGAAGAAGGACGCCCCCTCGGGCACGCTCCTTCAGATCCAGAGGGCGATGGAAGGGGCGGGCTGGAGCCGGGGGATCGACGTGGCCAGCAACCGGGCCGGCGCGATCCCGGGGACTCACCAGATCGGGTTCGATTCCGAGGCTGATACCATCACTCTTCAACACACCGCCCGCAGCAGGGCCGGTTTCGCGCACGGGGCTCTACGCGGCGCGAGATGGATGATCGGCCGGCGCGGCTTCTACGAGTTCAGTCAGGTCTGGGAAGAGATCGTCGCTTCCCGGTGAAAGGCACCGTCATGTTCCAAGGCTGCGGTACGGCTCTGGTCACCCCGTTCAAGTCCGACCTCTCCCTCGACGAGGAGGCGCTGCGCCGGCTCGTCCAGCGCCAGATCGAGGCGGGCATCCACTTCCTCGTCCCCTGCGGCACCACCGGGGAGAACCCGACGCTGAGCCGCGAGGAGCACCTGCGGGTCGTCGAGATTACGGTCGAGGAGGCCAACGGCAAGATCCCGGTGCTCGGAGGAGCGGGCGGCAACGACACCCGCGAGGTCGTAGCCCTGGCCCGCGAGGTCGAGGCGCGCGGCGCCGACGGCCTGCTGGTCGTCACGCCCTACTACAACAAGCCCACGCCGGACGGCCTCTTCGCCCACTACCGCGAGGTCAACCGCGCCACCCACCTGCCGATCGTGGTCTACAACGTGCCCGGCCGCACGGGCTTGAACGTCGAGCCGGCCACCCTCGCCCGCCTCGCCCAGCTCGAGCGGGTAGTGGCGGTCAAGGAGGCCTCCGGCAACATCTCCCAGATGTCGCAGATCTTCCAGGCGGTCCCCCAGGATTTCGTGGTGCTCTCGGGCGACGACGCCATCACGCTGCCCCTGATGGCTCTCGGCGGCCTGGGGGTGATCTCGGTGGTGTCGAACGAGGTGCCCTACGCCATGTCGCGGCTGGCCTCCCTCTGCCTGGAGGGGGATTACCCGGCGGCGCAGCAGATGCACCGGCGGCTCCATGCGCTGATGGAGATCAACTTCATCGAGTCGAACCCGGGACCCGTCAAGGCGGCCCTGGCGATGCTGGGGCTGATCGAGCCGTACTACCGCCTGCCGGTGGTGCCGCCGCGGCCGGAAAGCCTCAAGAAGATCGAAACGGCGCTCTCCGACCTCGGGCTCATCCCGGGCAGCCCGGTACCGAGCGTGGAGACTCCCGTACATGTCTGAGCTGCGCAATGAGATCGAGACATTTTTCGCCCAGTCGCCGGCCGAGCACGCCGGAGACGAGGTGGATGTCTTCCGCCGCTTCATGCTCGCCCTCAACCGGGGCGAGATCCGGGCGGCGGAGCCGGACCCGTCTTCTCCGTGCGGATGGCGGGTCAATGCCTGGGTAAAGCAGGGGATCCTCCTCGGCTTCCGCATGGGAAAGATCGTGGACATGTCCGCGGGCGGGCTCCCCTTCTTCGACAAGGACACCTACCCGCTCCGCCGTCTTGGAACCGGCGTGCGGGTCGTGCCCGGAGGCTCCTCGATCCGCGATGGCGTCTACCTGGGCAAGGGGGTCACCTGCATGCCCCCGATGTACATCAACGTGGGAGCCTGGGTGGACGACGGGACCCTGGTCGATTCGCACGCCCTGGTTGGGAGCTGCGCCCAGGTGGGCAAGCGGGTCCACCTCTCGGCCGCGGCTCAGCTCGGAGGCGTGCTGGAGCCGGTGGGCGCCCTGCCGGTGATCGTGGAGGACGACGTCCTGGTAGGCGGCAACTGCGGCGTCTACGAGGGGACGGTCGTGAAGCGCGGGGCCGTGCTGGCCGCCGGCGTGATCCTCACCCGCTCGACGCCCGTCTACGACCTGGTCCGGGAGACGATCCACCGCGCCGAGGACGGCATGCCGCTGGTGATCCCCGAGGAGGCGGTGGTGGTCGCAGGAAGCCGCGGCGTGACCAAGGGGAAGGGGACGGAGTGGGGGCTGTCGCTGTATACGCCGGTGATCGTGAAGTACCGGGATGCGTCCACCGACGAGCGGGTGATGCTGGAGGATTGGCTACGGTAATTCCCGGCGTGCCAGCACCTGGGTGATCGCCGGAGGCGACCCGATCTGGGCCCGCAGCAGCATCTTCACCTTCTTCTCCATCGCATCGGCCACGGCGCTGTCCGGCGGGAAGGGGAAGGTCAGGAAGCCGACCTCCTTGCCTTCGATCTCCTCCACCCGGATCGGGACCAGGTTCTCGTGAGCCCCGATCAGGTTCCAGAACAGCTCGTCCACGATCGCCACGACCGGTCCCCTTCCAGCCGCTTGGAGCAGCTCCTCTCTGTACCGATCGACCGCCAGCACCGGCTCCCCCTCGGGTAAACCTTCGAAGCTCGTCCGGACATCCGCACCGAGGCGGATCTGGAAGAGATCGCGGTCCGAGGGGCGGACCGGCTCGCGGAGGACCACCAGCCTCCCCTCTCCGGCGAAGAGATCTCCGAGGATCGCCCGGGCCTGCGCCGCGCCGACGGTCACCAGGGGAAGGGCGGTGGGCGGTGCTTCCGGCGGCCGGCGCTCGTGCCAGGCGCGGCGGAGGTCGGCAAGCCCTTCGACCGGGGAGTAGAGGAAGGCCTGGCTCCTCGCGACGTCGTCCAGATCGGCCAGGACGGCTTCCATGGTAGGCAGAGGAACCGCCTTGCCCCGGCCATCGGTGATCTGGCCGATGGTGGCATTGAAGCGCTTGCCCCGGGCCTGGGCCGACTGGAGCGGGAGGAAGGCGGCTGGCTGCCGCACCCGCTGGCCCAACGGGGAGAGGGCGGCCCAGAGCGCGGCTTCCATCAATCCCCCACCCTTTTCATCTTCTCCACGGCCGAATCGAGCGTCTCCTTCGCCCTCGAGCTCCCCTCCCGGAGCTGCCCCTGGAGGCGCTCCAGGTCCGAATCCAGCTCGCGCCAGCCCCGGCGGGTGCCCTCGCTCGCATCGCGGAAGGAGCGCGACAGGGACTCGCGCATCCGGGCGACCTCGTCCGGCTCCAGGTCGCCTTTCGTCAGGCGCTCCCGAGCCCGATCCAGCTCCTCGCGCCAGTCCGCGGGTTCGGGCTCCCCCACGGAGACCGTGGTGTTCAGGACCTCATTCAGCCGGCCGCCCGAGCGCTCGTACGCCTTCCAGGACAGGAACAGCGCCGCCAGCGACACGAGCAAGGCCAGCCAGGCGATCCCTCCCCCACCACTGCTCTTCTTTTCCCATGCCATGAGAGGAATCTTATCTTTTCGTCCCCCTCTTGAAATCCTGCGCGTCCTCCACTAAAATCCAGAGCGCCCGGGAGCAATTAATCCGCTCCAGGAGTTGAGCCCCATACCATCAAGAATGTAGGAGAAGGCCATGGCCACCACTGCGCAAGCTGAGACTCTGCAATTCCAGGCCGAGACGAAACAGCTTCTCGACCTGATGATCCACTCGCTGTACTCGAACAAGGAGATCTTCCTCCGTGAGCTGATCTCCAACTCCTCGGACGCCCTCGACCGGCTCCGGTTCGAGTCGCTGACCCGTCCCGAGCTGCTCGCTGACGGCGAAAAGACCGATGAGAAGCTGGAGATCCGGCTGGAGACGGACCGCGAAGGCCGCACCCTGACCATCTCGGACAACGGCATCGGCATGAGCCGCGACGAGGTGATCGCGAACATCGGCACCATCGCCAAGTCCGGCACCCGCGAGCTGGTCAAGCAGCTCAAGGAGAGCGGCTCCCAAAAGGAGATCCTGGAGTTCATCGGCCAGTTCGGCGTGGGCTTCTACTCGTCCTTCATGGTCTCCGAGCGGGTCGAGCTGATCACCCGCCGGGCCGGCGAGGAGACTGCCACCCGCTGGGAATCGACCGGCGACGGCACCTACACGATCGAGGATGCCGAGCGCCCGGTCCGCGGCACCACGATCAAGCTCCACCTGAAGCCGGAGGACAAGGACAACGGCCTCGACGACTTCTCCGACCGCTGGGTCGTCAGCCGGGTCGTCCGCCGCTACTCGGACTTCGTGGTCTACCCCATCGTGCTCAGAGCCGACAAGGACCCCGAGATCGAGGACCTCGCCAAGGAGAAGGAGACCGGCGAGAAGCCCAAGATGCCCATGGAGGAGAAGGTCCTCAACTCCATGAAGCCGATCTGGATCCGGCCGCAGTCCGAAGTGACCCAGGACGAGTACAAGGAGTTCTACCGCCACATCTCCCACGACTGGAACGAGCCCATGAAGGTGATCTCGTTCCGGGCCGAGGGCCGGATCGAGTACCAGGCCCTGCTCTTCATCCCGTCGCAGGCGCCGTACGACCTCTATTACGTGGCCTCCAAGCCGGGCCTGCAGCTCTACGTCAAGCGCATCCAGATCATGGAGCGCTGCGAGGAGCTGCTGCCGCAGTACCTGCGGTTCGTGCGCGGCGTGGTCGACTCCCCCGACCTGGCCCTCAACGTCTCACGCGAGATGCTCCAGCAGGACCGCCACATCACCATGATCCGCAAGGGGCTGACCAAGAAGGTCCTGGATACGCTCGACGAGATGAGGGAGAAGGACGCCGACACCTACCTGAAGTTCTGGGCGGAATTCGGCCGCGCCATCAAGGAGGGGGTCTCCTCGGACTACGAGAACAAGGAGCGCCTCCTGGAGCTGCTGATCTTCCAGTCCTCCAACGACCCGGAGAAGCTCACCACGCTCAAGGACTACGTCTCCCGGATGAAGGAGGACCAGAACGAGATCTTCTATCTGCCCGGCGAGTCGCGGGAGCAGGTGGAGAACTCGCCGCACCTGGAGACGTTCAAGGAGAAGGGGATCGAGGTCCTCTACCTGGTGGACACGGTGGACGAGCTGCTTACTCAATCGCTCCACGAGTACGGCGGCAAGCGCCTGAAGTCAGTGGGCAAGGGCACGGTCTCGCTGGGCAACGAAGAGGAGAGGAAGCAGACCGAGGAGGAGCTCAAGGCCAAGGAAGAGGAGCTCAAGCCGCTCCTGGAGGCGCTCCAGAAGAAGCTCGACGAGCACGTCAAGCAGGTCCGCCTGACGAACCGGCTCACCACCTCGCCGGTCTGCCTGGTCGGCGCCGAGCACGACTACAGCCCGCAGCTCGAGAAGCTCCTGCAGAAGGGCAAGGGGGGAGGGCCCAAGCAGCGCCGCATCCTGGAGCTCAACCCCAAGCACGAGCTGCTGGAGAAGCTCAAGTCGCGCTTCGACGAATCGGCCGAAGACCCGGTGCTGGACCAGTACGCCCAGCTCCTGTTCGGCTACGGCGTCCTAGCCGAGGGCTCCGAGATGCCCGAGCCGGCGAAGTTCAACAAGGCGGTCGCCGAGCTCATGACGCGCGGGCTGTGATCAGCCCGAACCGGCGATCCCGGTGATGGAAATCGCGGACGGCCTCGGCGAGGTCGTCCGCGCCGAAGTCGGGCCACATGCGCTCGGTGAAGACCAGCTCGGCGTAGGCGCACTCCCAGAGCAGGAAGTCCGACAGCCGCTTCTCGCCGCCGGTGCGGATCAGAAGGTCCACGTCCGGCAGCGGGTTCTCGTCGGCCAGCAGGTTGGAGAAGACCTCGCGGGAGGCCTCGCTGACCCCCTGCAGATGCAGACGGTTGGCTGCCCGCAGGATCGCATCCCGGGCCGAGTAGTCGATCGCGATCCTCAGGAGAGCTTCCTTGCCCCCTGCCGTGACGGCCTCCGCCTGCTGGATGACCCGGACCAGCAGGGGCGGGAGACGGTCCCGTCTCCCGATTACCCGGATGCGCACGCCGTCCTCGGCACAGCGCACTGCCTCCTTGACCAGATAGCGGCGAAACAGGCGCATGAGCGCTCCGACCTCCTCGGGCGGACGGTGCCAGTTGTCCGAGGAAAAGGCGAAGAGGGTCAGCGTGCCGATCCCGAGATCGCGGGCGGCTTCGACCGTCCTCCGCACCGCCTCAGCTCCCGCGACATGCCCGGCCGTGCGCGGCCGGCCCTTGGCCGTGGCCCAGCGGCCATTGCCGTCCATGATGATGGCGACGTGCATCCGACTCATCGTTCCCCTCCTCCGATCGCGTCGAGCACCTCGGACCTGCCCCGGGCCCAGGCGAATGCCCGAGCCGCCCAATCCTCCTTCGTGTTCCGCAGCCGCAGGTCCGGCGCCCGTTCCATCAGGGCGCGGACGATCCGCGGCTCGCCTCCCATCACGGCGTTGGTCAGAACCGTCTGGCCATCCGGCTTCACGGCATGGGGGTCCGCCCCGGCCGCGAGCAGCTCCATGAAGATGTCCGGCTCGGCCTGAGAGGCTGCCAGCATCAGCGGCGTCAAGCCATTTGGCGCGGGCCGGTTCACATCGGCCCCGGCGGCGATCAGCTCGTGGACGGCCGCGGGCTGCTCCTTGTGGACCGCGTGCAGGAGAGCAGTCCAGCCGTTCGGCCCATCGTCCTGGCGGTCGGGATCGGCCCCGGCCTGGATCAGCAGGCGCACGCTCTCCGCCTCCCCCGAGCGCGCCGCCCAGATGAGCGGGTTCCAGTTGGCAGTGCGGGCCCCGGATCGGAGGGAAAGGACACCAAGGACACCAAGGACACCAAGGACCGCAAGGACAAGGACGGAGGACAGAGCCAGGAGTAAATTACTTTGCCTCATAAAGTGGATGGGCACAAAAAAATCACGCTTCGCGCGTGGCATGGATGATGGCCTCCATGTGGTCGAGGTAGCGCTCGAGCGCCTGGCGGCCAGGGTTGGTGAGCCGGTACTCGGTCTTGGGCATCCGGCCCTCGAAGTATTTCTCGCAGGTGACGTAGCCGGCTTCCTCGAGCTTGCGGGCATGCACGCTGAGGTTGCCGTCGGTCGTCTGCAGGAGCTTCTTGAGGTCGTTGAAGCTCAGGTGGTCGTTGACGGCAAGGGCGCTGACGATGCCCAGGCGCATCCGCTCGTGGATCAGGCGGTCGAGGTCGAGCGCGGTCCGGGGGACCGGCTCGGAGTCCTCATGATGCGCGTGATGGGGTCCGACGGGACCCATGGGGCCTCCTTCCTCGTCCCCCCTCGGATCGATCGCATGCCGCCGCTTAGCCACCTAGCCTCCTCGCGATCCAGATCCCAAAGAGGACGTGCAGCCCGCCGAAGCCGGCTGCCATGAACGCGTTCCCCCAGGCCGCGGGGGCAGCCAGGGCCGCCGCTCCCAGACCCATGAAGGCCAGGCCCATGAGCGGGACGATCCGCACCGAGAAGGCGCCGCCGGTCACCACGCCGGTGCCGTAAAGAAGCAGCCAGACCCCGGGGAGCACGCCGAATGCGCCCTGGCCGACCAGGACGAGGGTGAGCAGCGCGCCGGCGGCGAGCGGAGGGAACAGGGCGAAGACGAACCGCTGCACCGGCCGGGTGAAGAGGTCGTTGCGGGTCTGGCGCGCCTTCCAGGCGCTGGTGCCGGCCAGGATCAGGACCGCGACGACCGCGTCCAGGAGCCAGGCCACGATCCAGCCCGGGAAGCCGCCCTGGCGGGAGGCGATCCAGGCCGTGCCCAGGGCGGAGAGCCCGACCGCCACGGTGCCGAGACCCGATACGTCCGTGAAGCACGCCGCTCCTTCCATGGTCTCCCGGATGAACCGGAGATTGTCCATGGCCCGCAGGTGAAGCGGTTCAGGGGGAGGCACGGAGCGGAGGCGTTGCGGATCGGCCACGGGTTCAATGTACGCCTGCGGAACAGGCGCCGTCAAGTGCTTTGCGACGTAAAGCTCTCCCTCTGCGCCCGCTTCGCCAGCGCAGCGACCATGCCCACCATGCTCATGAGGCCCATGGACTTGCCCATGGAGAGTTCCTTGCCGAACACGTGGTAGACGACATCCTGAGGGACGGCGGCGACCTGTTCGAGGGGCTGGCCGGAGAGGTTGTCCTTGAGGATCACGGCCATGGCTTTGGCCGAAATCCCCTGGGGATTCTCCACCGCGAAGTGAAAGTCCAGGAGGCCGTCCGGCCGCGGCGCGGCCCAGACGAAGGCCTCCGACTCGCAGGCCGGCACCCGGCTCTCCTCGGGAAAGGGGCGGGCGGCGACCTGCGGCGGGACTTCCTGGAACTTCCCGGCGATGTCGATCAGGAGCTGGATGCGCTCGCTGCGGTCGGGGACCATGGAGAGCGCATCCAGCGTATTGGCAAGCTTCTCAGGAATCTCCGGCATGCTATCTCTCGATGGGCACACCCACGAGGTTGCCCCACTCGGTCCAGCTTCCATCATAGTTCCGCACCTTCGGATAGCCCAAGAGGTGGGTGAGCACGAACCAGGTGTGGCTGCTGCGCTCGCCGATCCGGCAGTAGACGATCACGTCGTCATCCTTCTTGAGCTTCGCCTCGCCCTCGTAGAGGCCGCGCAGCTCCTCGGCGGCCTTGAAGGTGCCGTCGTCCGGGTTGATCGCCCGGGCCCAGGGGATGTTCGCCGCCCCCGGGATGTGCCCGCCGCGCAGCGCTCCCTCGTTCGGGTACTCGGGCATGTGCAGCTTCTTGCCGGTGTACTCGTCCGGGCTGCGGACGTCGATCAGGCGGCCCTTGGAGTCCAGGTGCTTGAGCACCTCGTCGCGGAAGGCGCGGATCTTCTTGTCGTCGCGCTCGCGCGCCCGGTAATCGCTCTCGGAGTAGGTCGGCACGTCGGTGGTCATCGGCCGCCCCTCCTTGGCCCACTTGATGCGGCCGCCGTCCATGATCTTGGCGTCCTCGTGCCCGAACAGACGGAACACCCAGAGGGCGTAGGTCGCCCACCAGTTGTTCTTGTCGCCGTAAAGGACGATGGTCGTGTCCCGCCGCACGCCGATCCGGCGCATCAGGCTCTGGAACCCCTCTCGTCCCAGGTAGTCGCGGCGCAGCGGATCGTTCAGGTCGCGCGTCCAGTCCACTTCCACCGCGCCGGGGATGTGGCCGCTCGAGTAGAGCAGCGGGTCCTCGTTGGATTCCACCAGGCGCACGGCGGGATCGTTCAGGTGCTCGGCCACCCAGTCCGTCGAGACCAGGGCGTCCGGTCGGCTGTATCCACGGCTGTCGATTTCGCTCACGATCGTTCCTCCCAAATTAGTTACCAACAATATCATGATCAACTTGGAAGGGGAGGCGCGGCCTCCTGGAGAGCTTCTCTGTTGCAGCCTGCATGACTCCATCCCAAACACTGCGCATGATTTGACCGTCGCTGCTCACTTGATGAGCAAACCACCGCTTGCGTGGGTCCTTGGACAGTGTAGGATCTCTCTCAGATCATCTGTAACAAGGGTTGACTGGCAGGCACTGGAAGCCATGGTGGCTGTTCCGGATGACCGGCTGGAAATGGAGATTCGATGTCTGGTAGCACTCTGCGTCGCACTGTCCTCTGTCTCGTGGTCGTCGCCCTTCTCCTCCCCCTGGCGAGCGCCTACGCCGCCCCGGCCAGAAACAGGGACAACGCACGCATGCAGCTCCCGGAGTGGAGCCGTATCCTGCTCGCGCCCCTGAGCGGCCTGATGGACCTGTTCCGCCCGGCCACCGAGGCGTCTTCCATGCCTCCGGGCCAGAAGCCGGGCAACGACGATCCCGGTACGCAGAACCGCGAGGGCAACGGCTTCGATCCGCATGGCAAGCCTTGAGGCGCCGCTTGCCAGTCAGCGAAAATGAGTGTATGACTTTGTGTCCGTAGCAAGGTGAGCATGGAGGGTAGCGCTATGACCGAGTGGCACCCTGACCTCGAGACGCTCGAGCGTTTTCTCGACGATGAGCTTCCGGAGGAGCCGAGCCGTACCCTCCAGCGGCATCTCTTCACCTGTCCTGGCTGCGAAGCACGCCTGATCGAGATCCTCCCGTCCCCGTTCGGCGCGCGTCGCTGGGCAGCCGACGGCCAGGATCTCGGCTACCGGGATCTGTTCCGCCAGGTGCTCCTCGAGGCCAGGCGGGAGGGCAATGAGAGGCGCGCGCTGCTCAGCCGCGAGCGCAAGGAGGCGGGCCAGCTCTGGCGCGAGATCCGCGACCTGGGCTCCCAGGCCCGTCTCGAGCTGGTGTGGGAGGACCCCCGCTTCCAGAGCTGGGGCTTCTTCGAGCTGCTGGTGGACCGTTCGCGCTCGGCAGTGCTCGAGGAGCCGCGCAAGGCCGAGGAGATGCTCCGCCTCGCCCTGGACGTCACCGAGCATCTCGATCCAGCGAAATACGGCCCGGGCTCGATCGAATCCGCCAAGGCGCGGGCCTGGGCCAGCCTGGGCAACGTCCTGCGCGTCCTCGCCGACTTCCGCCAGGCCGAGCAGGCCTTCCGGCAGGCCGAGGCCCATCTCGCGTCCGGCTGGCTCGATCCCCTGGACGAAGCCTTGTTGCTGGAGTACAAGGCTTCGCTCCGCCGTGCCCAGCGCCGCTTCGGCGAGGCCCTGGAGATGCTGGACAGCGCGATCTCTCTCTACCGCGAGGTCAACGAGCCTCACGGCCAGGGCCGAGCCATGATGGCCAAGGGCCTGGTCCTGCGCTACTCCGGCGACGCCGAAGCGGCCAGCGCCTGGTTCCGCGACAGCCTGTTCCTGCTCGACGGCGACGAGGAGCCGCGCCTGCTCGCCCTCAGCCAATCCAACCTGATCGGCTGCCTGCTCGACAGCGGCAAGGTCCACGAGGCCGCCGCGCTGATCCCCGAGTCCCGCAAGCTCATCGAGCAGGTAGGCAAGCGCAGCGACTTCCTGCGCCTGCGCTGGCTGGAGGGCACGGTCGCCGTGACCCTCGGCCAGACCGGCGCTGCCGAGAGCATCTTCCTCGAGATCATCGACGCTTTTGCCGAGGACCGCCTCGCCTACGACGTGGCGCTGGTCTGCCTGGAGCTCTCCGCCGTCTACGCCCGGCAGGGCCGTACCACGGACGTCAAGCGCCTGGCCTCCAAGATGCTGCCGATCTTCAAGTCCTGCGAAGTGCACCGCGAGGCTCTCGCCGCCCTGATCGTGTTCCAGAATGCGGCGGAGGCGGAGCAGCTCAGCCTCGGCCTCGTGGAGGAGGTCTCCACCTTCCTCCAGAGCGTGCGGACGAACCCCAGCCTGCGCTTCCGCGATACCCCCTGATACGATAGCGACTGAAAAGACGAAGGGCCCAGCCGTACGGCTGGGCCCTCTTCGTTCCGGCGTTGTTCTTACCCTAGAAGCGGGTCGTACCGCCCGTGTTGGGCGTGAACCCGGCGCCGGCGCCGACCGTCGACTCCGTGCCCAGATACATGTTGACGACCATGGGGAGGTTGCTCTCCAGCCAGCGGGCCATCTCCTCCTCCTCGCGGAGGATCTGCTCGCAAACCCGCACGACCTCGGTCTCGCCGAGAGCCTGGGCGCCCGCGATGAGAGCCGTGTAGCAGGCGATCTCGAAGTGCTCGGTCGAGTAGTCGGCGAGGGCGTTCTTGACGATCTCGTCCGGGGCCGCGCCCGTGGACAGGCCGGAGACGAAGCCGCCGATGGTTCCCATCGTGGTCTTCACGGCCGAAGTCGAGCCGCCGAGGCGCTCGACGAGCATGTTGACCTGCTCCGCCTGGCGGCGGGTCTGCTCCAGGTGGGCACGCAGGCGGGTCTGGATCTCCGGGTACTTATCGGCATCCTTTACATGGTTCTCGAGCACCGGGATGATGCCCTTCTCCATGGCGTAAGCGTCGTTGAGCCATCCGATCAGAGTGTCTTTGCGATCCTTCATAGGGGAAGTCCTTCCAAGTTGTGGTTCTGCTGAAGGGGAGATGCCGTGGTACACCCCGGCACCCGGGTGGTTACAGTGCAACCCGTGTGCCGGGTGGTCCTGCTTCTACCTCTCTACCTCTATCTCTGCGGGCTGCTCCGCCTCGACCGGCCTGCGGTTCTTGAGATTGAAACAGCTCCCGTGGCTCAGCAGGTGGAGCTTGAGATCGTGGACGGCGAGCGTCTGGTCCTCCTTCTCCTCGGCGACGTTGGAGTAGGAGGTGCCGGCGCCGTCGACCACATACACGGCTCCCTTGCCGATGACCCGGAAATCATCCTCGCCTTCCACCAGGATCGCCGTGTCCTCGTCGATCCCGATCCCCAGGTGGGCGGGGTTCTGGGAGACCGCCGCCACCAGCCGGCCGATCCGGCCCCGCTCGGCGAAGTGCTGGTCGATGATGACGTCATGGATCATGTCGAAGCCGGGAGCCATCCGGATGAGGTCTCCCAGCTTGGGAGAGCCTTCCTGCCCGCCGGCGACCAGCATGGTGCCGCTCATCACCGAGGCGCCGGCCGAGGTCCCGGCGATCGTGCCCCCTCTGTCGTACATGTCGTGGAGCTTCTGGTAGATCAGCGAATCGCCGAGCTGGCTGGTGATGCGGAGCTGGTCGCCACCGGTGAAGAAAACGACGGTGGCGCCGTCGAGGACCTTCGCATTCTTCTCATCGCGCGCCTCTTCGCGGGTCTCGACGTGGAGGTGCTCCAGCCGTTTGACCCCCAGATCGCCGAACGCCTTCTTGTAGTCCTTCCACATCTCCTCGGGCTCCTGGCTGCCCACGGTGGCCACCACCAGCTTGCCGTTGCCCACCCGCTCGGCCACCTGCCGCAGGATCGAGTTCTCGCCGTCCTTTTCCTCGTGGCCGCCGATGATGATCAGCCTGCCTTGCTTTCCGTTGCCATCCCCTTTCTTGCTCATCCGATTGCCTCCTTCGACTCTTTGCCTCGGAGGTCGAGGGATCTCCGGCTGGTTTCAAGAAATCCTTCATGCACTTGCAGCTTGCCGTCGCGGACCAGGAAACGCCCGTTCGCGATCACGTGGACGACTTCCAGGGATTCCCGGCGCAGGACCAGGATGTCGGCGTCCCGGCCGGGCTCGAGCCTCCCCTTGGTCTCCAATTTCAAAACCGTCGCCGGATTCGAGGTGACCAGGGGGAGCAGCTTCTCCAGCGGCAGCTTCTCATCCCGCATCGCCGCCTGGAGCTGCTCGTGCAGCCGCCAGGGCGCGTTGCCGTCGGCGTCCGACGACAGGCTCAGGCGCTCGGGATCGCCCCCGGCCTCGAAATACCGGCGCACCGGCTCGCCGACGTCCTGAGCCGTGTCCATGTCCATGTAGACGCCGCGCTTCGAGAGCTCGATCGCCTCTTCGAGAAGCTCGGGCGTGCGATGAATGTGAGCGGCGTAGAGCAGCCCGGGGCGGACGCGGTACTGGTCCAGGAGCGCGCGCAACGGCGCCAGCCGGTCCGGATCCTCCCCGAGATGGAAGTGGGTGACGCCGGCCTTGCCCGAGAGCATGCCGCCGGCCTGGGCGTCGATGACCACGTGAGCGAGGTCGCGCACGTCCGGCTGCGGCGCCCTGTAGTCCGAGACGGCGATCTCGCCAACACCGAGCACCTCGCCGATCAGGATCAGGTCGTCGCGGATCGAGCCGGTGAGCGTCGAGGGGGGTATGCCGTAGTGGCCGGTGTACATGAAGGCCGTGATGCCCTCCTCGCCCAGCCCGCGCACCTTGGCCACCAGGGCTTCCAGGGTGCGGGTGGTGGCGTCCACCCCCAGGCAGCCGACCACGGTGGTGATCCCCCAGGGGACGATCTCGCTCAACTGGAGCTCGGGCGTGCGGCTGGCGAAGCCCTTTTCGCCGCTGCCGCCGGTCAGGTGGGTGTGGGGATCGATGAATCCGGGGGTGACCACGCACCCCCGGGCATCGATGACGTCGATCTCCAGGCCGAGGGTCTCGGCTCCGCGCGGATCAATCTCCCCCTCGTTACGGAGGAGACCGATCTTCCCAGCGCAAAGCAGGACGTCTTTCTTTCCCTGGGGCTCCGGCCCGTATACGTCTCCGTTCCGGATGAGGACCAGCATGCAGCTTCAGTCCGACTTTCCGACAAGGCTGACCGTGCTGGCCTGAGGGCCCTCGATCCCCTGCTCTTCGGCGAAGCGGACCTCCGAGCCGACCTGAAGGCTCTCGAAGCCTTCGAGCACGGCGTTGCGGTGGAAGTAGACCTCGCGGCCGTCGGGAGCCTCGAGGAAGCCGAATCCCTCTTCCGGGAAGATGCGCACCACCCGGCCCGTCGGGGGGCCGACGGGGGTCTTCACGTCGCCCCGGCGGCGGCGCGAGAACTCTTCGACCTGCCTCTCGGCGGCCTGGAAGGCATCCCGGATGGCGGCGTTGAGGTCGTCCGCCTCTTTGTTGGCGACCAGCTCGGAGCCAGGCACCGTGATGTCCACGCGTACCCGGTAGGGTCCGCCCTCGTTGTGATGGTTGCTGGGCCGCTCGACGGCTATGCGGCAGCTCGTGATCCGGTCGAAATGACGTTCCAGCTTGGAGGCACGCTTCCGCAAATCGGCTTCCAGTGCCGGTGAAAGAGTAATCCGTCGAGTCGAAAGCTCCAGGGGAACCTGCATGTCTCACACCTCCTTGGTCCAGAGGCCGGCCACTTGCCGGCCGATCCCAAGGTCTGTGCGCAAGGCGCATGCCAGAGATGGCACGGGCGGTGCAGCTGCGGAAGGCATGGTCAGATTGGGGCTTGTGTCCCGGAGCAGGGCTGTTAACATGAATCGGTAAGCTTCACCGAAGAAATGGAAGCTCTAAGCCACTCCAAAAGAATCTTTCGAGGCGCTGGCGGCAGGGAAACGATCGAGGCCGTGGTCATGGCGGCATCCCTGGGCGGGCTCCTGGCCTACGCCCGAATCCTGTCCGCGTTGCCGCGCGGGTTTCCGGCTCCGATCCTGCTGATCCAGCACCGGAGCACCCCGCCAAATCTCCTCCCGCAGTACTTCTCCCGTTCCTCACGGCTCCCGGTGGTGGATGCCCTGGAAGGGGCGAGGCTCTCGCCAGGGTGCGTCTATGCCGCCCCTCCGGGCCGGCACTTGCTGGTTCTGCCCGACAGGACCCTCTCCCTGTCCGATTCAGAGCCGGTGTGGTTCACACGCCCCTCCGCGGACCGGCTGTTCGAGTCGGCCGCCTCCGTTTTCGGGAAACGGTTGATCGCCGTGATCCTGTCGGGGCGGGGTCAGGACGGGGCCAACGGCGTCCGCGCGGTCCACGAGGCGGGCGGGATTGTCATCGCCCAGAGCGAAAAGACCTGCGGGGCGCCCGGCATGCCCCGTCATGCCATCGAGACCGGCTGCGTGGACATGGTCCTGCCTCTTGACAAAATCGCCTTCATGCTCCAGCACCTGGCCCCCCCCCCCGGAAAAGCACACATTGACTTCCCGAGGGCAACGCGCGGGCTCCGGACCTGGTACCCGAAAGACTCCAGGAAGCACCTGAGCGATTAAGGGAGGTACCTGAGCGACTCAGGGATTTACCCGAGCGACTCGGGGATTTACCCGAGACGCTCGGGGAGACGTTGCGATGACGATGTCGGTCAGTGCGCGGAGCCGGCGTACTTCTTCTCCCCCGCCTCGACCCTGAGGGCGAGCCGGTTCTGAGCCGGCGGCAGCGGGCAGGTGGCGAAGGCCGTGAAGGCGCAGGGCGGGTTGTAGGCCAGGTTGAAATCGACGAAGACCTTGCCGTCCTTCACCGGGCCGGTCTCCAGGAAGCGGCCGGCGCCGTAGGTCTCCTTGCCGTTGGTCTGGTCGGCGAAGATCAGCGAGAGCCCCTCTTTCGGATCGCCGAGAGCATCCAGACGGTAGGTCTTCCCCTGCCAGTCGAAGACCACCGCGCCGGGCGCGGGTGAGTCGGTCACCTGGCCGAGGATGTTCGGGATGCCGATCGTCCTGGGCGGATCGTAGGGCTCGAAGCGGGCCTCGACCCGCCATGCCGGCTGGATCGGATAGGTGTCCAGGTCGTGGAAGGCGGCGAGCGCCGCGCTCTTCGTGTCCTTGACCCGCACGCCCACCATGTCGCCTCTCTGAATGACGTGAAAGCTCACCGTACCCATCTGCAGCACGGTGGGCTCGCCCTTGATATCGGACACCAGGGGGATCAGCTTGCCGGCCTTCACCGGCTTGCCGCCGCTGGTCATCTTCACCCCCGGCTCCAAGCGCAGGGAGACCGCGTCCCCCTTGCGCACGAGCACGCCCGCCAGCTTCGGGGCCTTGCCCTCGGGCAGCGCCACCTTGGCTTCCGGATCGCTGCCGAAGCGGTTCTCCCCCTCGTCGAGCCAGGCCAGGCCGACCAGCGTGAACCAGCCGTCCTCCTTTTTGAGGTCCTCGACGCGCTCCTTGCGGAAGGCCTCGACCTCCTGGCGCCAGACGGTATCTTCCGCAAGGACCGGGAGCGCCAGGGCGAATATAAGAGCAAGCACGGTGAAGCTGCGGTTCATGGATAGTCTCCTTCCGAGAAGGAAACCGGGCTCATCCCACGGTTGTTCCCCCAGAGGGAAAAGTGCCCCGATGCATCCTGGACGAGCCGGGGCGTAACCTCGACCCCCTTTTCCCCGTATTGCTCGGTGACGAGCAATCTGGCTACCAGCGGAGAAAGGACCCTGTTCATGCTGAAGATCCGTGATCTCGTGAAGGTCTATCCGGGCCCGGTGACGGCCCTCCAGGGCATCAGCCTCGACGTGCCGGCGGGGATGTTCGGCCTGCTCGGCCCGAACGGCGCGGGCAAGACGACGCTGATGCGGATCCTCGCCGGCCTGCTGGAGCCCACCTCGGGCAAAGTCTCGCTGGACGACACCGACGTGCTGGCGAAGCCCGAATGGCTCTGGGAGCGGCTCGGCTATCTCCCCCAGGATTTCGGCTTCTACCCCCATCTGACCGGCGAGCAGATGCTCACCTACCTCCTGGAGCTCAAGGGGGTCGAGGCCCCGGGCGGGCTCAAGAAGCTCACGGCCGAGCTGCTCGACCGGGTGAACCTGACCTACGCCGCGAAGAGGAAGGTGCGCGCCTACTCGGGCGGCATGCGCCAGCGCCTCGGCATCGCTCAAGCCATCGCGGGCGATCCCCGCCTGATCATCGTGGACGAGCCGACCGCCGGCCTCGACCCCGAGGAGCGCCTCCGCTTCTACCGCCTCCTGGCCGAGCTGGCCGCCGACCGCATCGTCCTCCTCTCGACCCACATCGTCGAGGACGTGGCCGTGCTCTGCCCCCGGTTCGCGGTCATCCGCAAAGGCCGCCTGGTGGCCCAGACCACGCCCAGCGAAGCCCGCGCGGCCATCACCGGCAGGATCTTCGAGGGGCGCGTCGCCGCCGAGGAGCTGGAGGAGATCAAGCGGCGCCTGCGCGTCACCCAGGCCATCCTCGTCGAGGGCAAGAACCGCGTGCGGATTTACGAGCCCGGGGGCCAGGCGCCGGCCGGGTTCGAGCCGATCCCCGCCACCCTGGAAGACGCCTATCTCCTGCTGATGCAGGACCAGGCGCTCGCCCTCCGGGAAGAGGGGCAGCTCCACGCCGTCCCGGTCGATCGCTGATGGTCCGCGCCCGTACCGTCTTCGCCCAGGAGCTCGCGCACACCCTGCGCCGCCCTCTCTTCTGGTTCCTGGTCTTCCTCGTCCTCCTGATGAGCTGGGGGATGTCGACCGGCGACGTCCAGATCGCCTCGGGCGACTCGACGGTCGGAGGGACGAAAGCCTGGCTGACCTCGGAGTTCAGCTTCGCCTTCGTCCTGGTGGCGCTGGTCACCCTGCTCTACTCCTTCTTCCTCTCGATCGCCGCGGGCATGGCGGTGATCCGGGACGACGACTTCCGGATGGGCGAGATGCTGCACGCCACGCCGCTGCGGCCGGGCGAATACGTCTGGGGGAAGTTCCTCGGCATCCTCACGGCATTTCTCGCGGTGCTCGGCCTGCACATCCTCTTCACGGCCTTCTTCAACCATGTGATGCCGAACCCGGAGGCGGCGGAGATCCGCGGGCCGTTCGAGCTCATGAACTACCTGCGGCCCGCCGTGGTCTTCGCGCTGCCGGCCCTGATCTTCTTCGCCGGGATCTCCTTCTACCTGGGAGAGCGCTTGCGGCGCCCGATGAGCGTGTTCCTCTTCCCGGTGGCGGTGCTCCTCTTCTGCGGCTTCTTCCTCTGGGACTGGAGCCCCACCTGGCTCGATCCGCGGATCAACCGGGTGCTCATGCTGATCGATCCCGGCGGCTTCCGCTGGCTCAACGAGACCTGGCTCAAGCTCGACCGCGGCGCCCGTTTCTACAACGAGACCCGCATCGGGCTCGACCTGCCGTTCGTGCTCTCGCGCCTGGCCTTTCTCGGGCTCGGCCTGCTCGGGGTGGTCCTGGCCCGGAGGCACCTGGACGCGACCGTGCGCGGCCGTGCGAGGGAGCCCCGGCGTCTACGGCGGCGGCGCCAGACCCTCGCCCAGCCTGCCGACTTCGTCGCCCTTCCGCGCCCGCTCGCCGCCCTGGCGATGCGCATCCGGCCCACCGGTTTCCTGGGCGGGCTCCTGCGGGTGGCCCGCACCGAGGCGCGCAACCTCCTCTCCACGCCGGCCGTCTACGTCTTCGATGTGCTCATCCTGCTGCAGACGATCGGCAACGCGACGCTCGCCCTCGGCGCGTTCCAGACGAAGCTCCTGCTCACCCCGGGCCAGCTCGCCGTGGCCAGCCTCAACCCCCTCACCATGATGCTCTGCCTGCTCCTGATGTTCTACACGACCGAGTCGCTGGAGCGGGAGCGCTCCACCGGCCTCGCCGCGCTCGCCTACTCGGCGCCGATCCCGACCGCGTCGATCCTGTTCGGCAAGGCGCTGGCGAACAGCCTCGTGGGCGTGATCGTGACCGCCGCGGCGTACCTCGGCTGCGTGATCGTCCTGCTGATCGACGGCAAGGTTGCCCCGAGCCCCGGGCCGTTCCTCCTGATCTGGGGGCTGCTGCTCGTGCCGACCCTGCTGCTCTGGACCTCGTTCATCACCTGCGTCCAGGCTGTCACCGGGCAGCGCTTCGCGACCTACGGCGTGGGCCTTGGGGTCCTGGTCTTCACCCTGTACCGCCAGTTCACCGGCGGCATGAACTGGCTGGGCAACTGGATGGCCTGGGGAACGGTGAACTGGACCGACATGGGCGTCCTGGAGCTGGACCGCAAGGCCCTGGTGCTCAACCGGACCTTTGCCCTGGGCCTGGCCGCCTTCTTCGTCGCCGTGGCGGTGCGCGCCTTCGACCGCCGGCAGTCCGACCCGATCAACACGCTCCACCGCCTCCAGGGCCCCCAGGCGGCGCGGAGCCTCCTGCGGCTGGCGCCCTTCGCCATCGCTCCCCTGGTGCTGGGGATCGTCCTCGGGCTGGCCGTGCTCGACGGCTTCCAGGGCGGCACCCGGGAGAAGAAGGCGCGGGATTACTGGAAGCAGAACCTGGCCACCTGGAAGGACGCCCCGCAGCCTTCCATCGCCGCCATGGACCTGGATCTGAAGCTCGAGCCCGAGCGCAGCGGCTTCCACAGCCGCGGCACCTATGAGCTGTTCAACGACCGGGACGCCCCCCTCTCCCGCTTCGCCCTGACCGGCGGGATGCATTGGAAGAACGTCAAGTGGACGCTGCAGGGCAAGCCCTACGAGCCGGAGGACCGCTCGGGCCTCTTCGTCTTCAAGACTCCCCTGGCGCAGGGCGGCCGGGTGCGCGTCGGCTTCGAGATGGACGGGCAGTTCCCCGAGGGCATCACGAAGAACGGCGGCGGCCTGCCCGAGTTCATCCTCCCCTCGGGCGTGGTGCTGACCAGCTTCCGGCCCACCTTCGTGCCCATGGTCGGCTACGACGAGGACCAGGGGATCAAGGAAGGGGAGAACGACTACGAGCCCCGCGTCTATCCCGAGGACTTCTACAAGGGGCAGACCGACTCGCTCTTCGGCCTCAACCGCGCCTTCCGGACGCGCGTGAGCATCACCGGCCCGGCCGGCTACACCTGGAACTCGGTCGGGACACGGGTGAGCGACACGGTGAAAGGCGGCCTGCGCACCTCGGTCTGGGAGAGCGATCACCCGGTGCGCTTCTTCAACGTGGTGGGCGGCCGCTGGAAGGAGAAGCGGGGCAAGGGCACGGTCATCTACTACCACCCGGAGCACGAGTACAACATCGCCGAGATGAGCGCCGCCCTCGACGCCTCGCGGCGCTGGTACTCGGAGTGGTTCCATCCCTTCCCCTGGCGCGAGCTGAAGCTGTCGGAGTTCCCCAACCTGGCGCGCTACGCCCAGGGCTTCCCGACCAACATCACCTTCTCGGAGGGGATCGGCTTTCTCACCGAGAGCGACGTCAAGACCGACGCGGTCTTCTTGGTCACCGCCCATGAGACCGCGCATCAGTGGTGGGGCAACATCCTCACGCCCGGCAAAGGCCCCGGAGGGAACATCCTCTCCGAAGGGACCTCCCACTTCTCGACCCTGATGCTCCTGGAGCAGGTCAAGGGACCCCGCGCCCGCATGGAAGCTGCGAAGCGGCTCGAGGAGAACTATGGCGAGGACCGCCGCGCCGACGCGGAGCGTCCCCTGGTCTGGAACGACGGTACCCGTGAAGGGGACCAGACCGTCACCTACGACAAGGGGGGCTGGGTCTTCTGGATGCTCCTGCAGCACATGGGCAGGGACCGGGCGCTCGCCGGCATCCGGCAGTTCATGCACGACTGGGCCGGCAACCCGGACCACCCGGTGCTCCAGGACTTCCTGGCCACGATGCGCCCCTTCGCGCCCGATCCCGCGGCCTTCGACGCCTTCGCAAAGCAGTGGTTCCACGAGGTGGTCCTGCCCGAGTACGAGCTGACCGGCGCCCGCAAGGTGAAGAGTGGGAAGCAGTGGAAGGTCACGGTTCAGCTCGAGAACGCCGGCACCGGCCGCATGCCGGTCGCGGTGGCGGCGGTCCGGGGCGAGCGCTTCGGCAAGGGCTATCTGGATGCCCGCACCACCGTCACCCTCGGGGCTGGGGAGTCGAAGACCGTCACGATCCTCTGCCCCTTCGACCCGGAGCGGCTGGTCGTCGATCCCGATGTGCAGGTGCTCCAGATCCGGCGCAACGGGGCGCAAATGACATTTTGATCCCGTTTTCCGTCTCTACACAGGGTAGTTGAAACGCGGGGACCTCCGTGATATCATTTCACTCGATTGATATCGGAGAGCCTCGATGATCCGAACCCTAATCAGTCTGGAAGACGAGGACAAACGATGGCTCGACCGAAGAGCGAAAGAGGAGGGAGCGACCATGGCACAGCTGGTGCGAACCGCGGTACGACGTTACCGGGAGCAGTGCGAGCGGGAGGCGGGGGAGCCGTCCCTGGAGGAGCTGTTGCAGCGGACCTCCGGTCTGTGGAAGGGCGGCGATGGGCTGGAAGCTCAGCTCCGGCTCCGCGGCGAGTGGGAGGAGGAGGACCGCTGAAGCTGCTGCTCGACTCGGTGATCCTCATCGACCACTTCAACGGCCGATCCGAGGCCACGCGCTACCTGGCCTCGGTTGCCGGCGAAGCGGCGCTCTCCGTGATCACCCGCGCCGAGGTTCTGACCGGGTTCGACCCCGAGGACGCCGGCGCAGCCGGCAGCCTTCTGGACCGCTTCCCCACCCTGGGGATCGACCTGCCGGTGGCCGACCTCGCCGCTCGCCTGCGGCGCGAGCAGCGCTGGAAGATGCCGGACGCTTTCCAGGCCGCCCTGGCCCAGTATCACGGGCTCACCCTGGCCACCCGCAACACCCGGGACTTCCCTCCCGATCGCCACCGCTTCGTGGTAGTCCCCTACTCCCTCTGACAGCTCCCTCTCGACCCCTCCTTCCGGCCCGCCCCTTGCAAACACAGGGAGTTGGAAGAAGGAGGGGACCCATGAAGCACGACAGCGATACCGAAGGGACCGCCGGGCACTCCCGTGTCGCGGCGCTCAGGAACCTGCGTGGCTACAAGGTCGCCGACGGGGATCCGGACGTCCGCGGCTGGGAGGTCGCGGGCGGGGACGGGCTCCGGATCGGCACCGTGAACGACCTGCTCGTAGACACGGTCGCAGGCAAGGTCCGCTACCTGGACATCGAGCTCGACCCCAGCCTCTACCTCGAGCGGACCCCGATGGGAATCGAGGCTCAGGACGAGCGCCATCTGGATGCACATCTGGATGCACATCTGGAGGCAGAAACCGCCCCCGAGCTCGATCCCATGGCCGGCCCCGACGGCGTGATCGGCCAGGCTGTCGTTCCGGCCGCGGAGATCGATCCGAACCTGGGGGCCTCGACCACGACCGAGTACGTCGTGCGGGCAACGCTGTCGGACACCGAAAACCGCATGACGGCCCACCACCATCTCGACCACCGCTACCATCCGGACGAGCGCCACGTGGTCTTCCCGGTCGGGCAGGCTCAGCTCGACCCGGAGCATGACAAGGTGATCCTCGCCAGCCAGCGGGCGGAAGACGCGGTCAACCTGCCCACCTACATTCCCGGCGAGGTCAGCCCCGACTACGAGCAGGGGCTGCGGCGCTGGTTCGATCCCTCCTTCACCCCCTCCGAGGGGCAGGACCTCTACGCCCACGACCTCTACGACGAGGACAGCTTCTACCGTAACCGGCGCGAAGCGCCGATCCGCGAGCGCTAAAAACGCGCAGCCGCAGGGCGGCCTCAACTTTTTTGCAAGGGTGCTCCAAATGGAGCACCCTATTTTTTTCTTTTCTACCCATTTGGGGGTTGCAATCCTCCCAAGCAATAGAAATAATGCGACCCATAGCTAGATCTCGATGTGACTTGTTTACAACTTGGAGACGTGACTGCATGAGACCAGCCCTGGTTCGCCGTTCTTTCTGTACCCTTGCAACCGCCCTTCTTCTGACCCCCTCTCTCCACGCGCTTACCCTCGATCAGACCATCGGCGGTTGCAACGGTGTCGCTCCTCTGCGGACGATCCAGGCCAATCCATCCACCTACAAGAACCTGCTGACCACCCTGCAGCCTGGCGACCGGCTCCTTCTGGCCCCCGGCACCTACACCCAACAGCTCCGCATCGGGAACAAGAACGGCCAGCCCGGCAAGTGCATCGTGATCGAAGGCCCGGCGACCGGCACGCCCGCCCTCTTCACCGGCAGCAGCACGTTCAACACGATCAGCTTGGTCAACGTCAGCTACCTGGTGTTCCGCAACCTGAAGCTGGACGGCAAGCACCTGCTCGGAGACGGGGCCAAGGTGGAGGCCACTTCGACCTACGCTCATCACATCACCCTGGAAAACCTCCACCTCACGAACTACGACGGCGACCTGCAGCGCGTCGGGTTCAACACCAAGGCCAAGGCCTGGAACTTCGTGATCCGGTACAACGTGATCGAGCGCGCCGGCGTGGGCATGTACCTCGGCAAGGCGGACGGCACGGGCGAGTTCGTGAACAGTCTGATCGAGCACAACGTGGTGCACAGCAGCCTGCTGTACAACCTGCAGATCAAGCACCAGATCGGCCGCGACACGGCGCTGGGCATCCCGACCAGCGGGACGACGATCATCCGGCACAACGTCTTCAGCAAGGAAACCGACTCGGCAACGGGCACGAACGGCAGGCCGAACGTCCTGGTGGGCCACTGGCCGCTCTCGGGCGCGGGCTCGACGGACCTCTATCAGATTTACGGCAACGTGTTCTACCAGAACCCGGCCGAGGCGCTGTTCCAGGGCGAGGGCAACATCGCCCTGCACGACAACCTGTTCGTGAACCGGATGTTCAGCCGCACCATCCGCATCCAGAAGCACAACAACCTGCCGCGGCGGATCGACGTCTTCAACAACACGGTGGTGGCGAGCGGCGAGGGCATCGTGATCTACAACGGCGACCCCGCGTACCAGCAGCGGGTGCGGGGCAACATCGTGTTCGCGGCCACTCCCTTGATCGGCGGGCAGCAGTTGGGCAACATCACCGGCGCGTACTCCGCGGCCGGTCAGTATCTGAACAACCCCACGGGCACTCTCGGGGCTGGGTCGCTCGACCTGTTCCCGATTGCGGGCAAGGCCCTGGGTACGGTCGTCGACATAAGCGTCTTCTCGGGCCTGCTCGACCGGGACAATGACTTCAACGGCTTCCCCAAGCTCAACACCTACCGGGGTGCCTACTCGGACGACGGCGTCAACCCCGGTTGGCAGCCGGCGCTGGCAATCAAGCCGTAAGGGCGGGGCATGGCAGACGTGCGGGCCGCCCGCACGTCCCTTTTGGGATTGCAATCCTCCCAAGCAGTGGAATAATGCGCACCCATCTATAGTTGTCGGGGTGATTGGTTCGCACAACTTGGGAGACGTAACTTCATGAGACGAGCCTTGCTCCGCATTTCCGTGATCGCCCTGTTCCTGGCCTCCGGCCTCCACGCGCAGACCCTCGATCAGGTCATCGGCGGATGCAACGGTGTCGTTCCCCTGCGGACGATCCAGGCCAATCCGTCCACCTACAAGAACCTGCTGACCACCCTCCAGCCCGGCGACCGCCTCCTTCTGGCCCCCGGCACCTACACCCAGCAGCTCCGCATCGGGAACAAGAACGGCCAGCCCGGCAAGTGCATCGTGATCGAAGGCCCGGAAACCGGCTCTCCCGCCCTGTTCATGGGCAGCGACACGTTCAATACCATCAGCCTGGTCAACGTCAGCTACCTGGTCTTCCGCAACCTGACGCTGGACGGCCAGAGCCTCCTGGGCGAAGGCGCCAAGGTGGAGAGCACCTCGACCTACGCCCACCACATCACGCTCGAGAACATCCGGTTCAAGAACTACGCTCCGAACTCCGGCCGCAACGCGATCAGCACCAAGGCCCCGGCGTGGAACTTCGTAATCCGCAAGAACTTCATCGAGCGGGCCGGCGTGGGCATGTACTTCGGCAAGCCGGACGGCACCGCCGAGTTCGTGAACAGCCTGATCGAGCACAATGTGGTGCACAGCAGCATGCTCTACAACCTGCAGATCAAGCACCAGATCGGCCGGAATACGGCCCTGGGTATCCCGACCAGCGGGACGACGATCATCCGGCACAACGTCTTCAGCAAGGAGACCGGCGCGGCGACGGGCATCGAAGCCAGGCCGAACGTCCTGGTTGGCCACTGGCCGCTTTCGGGCGCGGGCTCGACCGACGCCTACCAGATCTACGGCAACGTGTTCTACGAGAACCCGACCGAGGCGCTGTTCCAGGGCGAGGGCAATATCGCCCTCCATGACAATCTCTTCGTGAACCGGGTGTTCAGCCGCACGATCCGTATCCAGAAGCACAACAATCTGCCGCGGCGGATCGACATCTTCAACAACACGGTGGTGGCGAGCGGCGAGGGCATCGTAATCTACAACGGTGACCCCGCCTATCAGCAGCGGGTGCGGGGCAACATCGTGTTCGCGGCGACTCCGCTGGTCGGCGGCCTGCAGGTGGGCAACCTGACGGGCGCCTATTCCGCGGCGGGTCAGTCCTTGAACAATCCCTCGGGCTCCCTCACGGCCGGGACGCTCGACCTCTTCCCGATCGCGGCCAAGGCCCTGGGCTCGGCTGTCGACCTGAGCATCTTCTCGGACCTGCTCGACTGGGACAAGGACTTCAACGGCTTCCCCAAGCTCAACACCTACCGGGGCGCCTACTCGGACGACGGCGTCAACCCCGGTTGGCAGCCGTCGCTGACAATCAAGCCCTAAGGCCGAGGCATGCGGTAGCATCTGCCGCATGCCTACGTCTCTTTCGATTGAAGACGTTCGGGCGGCCCGCGAACGGATCGCCCCCTACGTCCACCGCACCCCTGTCCTGACCTCGCGGCAGATCGACGAGCGCGTCGGCTGCCGCGTTTTCCTCAAGTGCGAGACCTTCCAGCGCGTCGGAGCCTTCAAGGCCCGGGGAGCCTTTTCTCGCATGAGCCTCCTCAAGCCGGGAGAGCCGGTCGTAGCGTTCTCTTCGGGCAACCACGCCCAGGCCGTGGCCCTGGCCGCCCGCGAGCTCGGCATCCGCGCCACCATCGTCATGCCCATGGACGCCCCTGCTTCCAAGGTGGCAGCCACCCGCGGCTACGGCGCCCAGGTCATCCTCTACGACCGGGTCGGCGGCGAGAGCCGGGAAGCGATCGCCCAGAAGCTCGTGGACGAGGAGGGGGCGGTCCTCGTACCGCCCTTCGACGACGATCTGGTCATCGCCGGCCAGGGCACCCTCGGCCTCGAGCTGCTGGAGGACGTGCCGGACCTGGAGGTGATCGCGACCCCCTGCGGCGGCGGCGGACTGCTTTCGGGCGTGGCGCTCGCCGCAAAGGGGATCAACCCCGCCATCCGCCTCTACGGCGTCGAGCCCGAGCTGGGAAACGACATGCAGAGGTCGGTGGAAAAGGGGGAGCCCGTGACGATCCCCCTGCCCATGACCATCGCCGACGCCCTCCAGACGACCCGCCCGGCAGAGCGCACCCTCGCCCTCGTCCAGCGACTCACGGAAGGGATCGTGACCGTCAGCGACCTGGAGCTGCGCCGGGCCATGGCCGTCCTGGCCTCGCGGATGAAGCTCCTCGTCGAGCCCGGAGGCGCCGCCGCCTTCGCCGCCCTGCTCCACGGCAAGATCCCGGACGTCTCAGGGCGCAAGGTGGGCATCGTCCTATCCGGAGGCAACGTGGATCTGGAGCGCTTCGGAAGCCTGGTGGCAGGGATCGAGACCTAGGCCCGCCGGCCCGCCCTTTGCAGTATTTCCTTCTTAGACCGGGGATTCCCGGTCTCCCGTCGGGTTCCCGCCCGCGGGATCGATTCCAACTTTTTTTGAGGAGTTTCACCCATGGCAGAGATCCGAGTCGAACGCAAACGCACGAGCCTCTTGCCCTGGATTCTCGGGATCCTTCTCCTGGCCCTCGTCATCTGGGCCGTCGCCGAGTCCATGGACAATGATGCTGACGACGCCGGCACCACCGACAGCGCGGTCTCCGCGATCCAACTGAGCATCGAAGACGCCGTGCTGGCCCGCGCGGCCTGACCCGCGCCCGGCGATACCGGCGATAGGTGCCCCCTGCGGGGGCGGCACAGTCCGCCCCCGCTCGTGGTAACGTTCTCAGTCCGATGCGCCGCCTTTGCAGCACCCTTGCGCTCGCCGCGTTCGTCTGGATGAGCACCGCGGCCGGGGCCACGCCTCTGGTGCGGGTCACCTCGCCCCTCGAGGGCAGGGATCTGCCCACGGGCTCGCTCGCCGTCCTGGAGTGGGAGCCGCTCGCACCGTTCGACCTGCTCCAGGCCGAGGAGTGGGAGGCCTTCCTCTCCGTCGACGGCGGCGCCCATTACCCGCTCCGCATCACGCCCCACCTCGACAGCGATCTCCGGCGCATCCTCTGGCAGGTACCCGCGACTCCGACTCGCGACGCCCGGCTCCTGCTGCGCTTTGGCGACGAGCACGACGAGGTCGGATACGAGGTGCCTCTGCGCTTCGCGATCTCCGGCCCGGCGGTATTGGCGGCATCGGCGGCATTGGCGGCATTGGCGGCATTGCCGTCGGCCGGCGCCGTGCTCTCCTCCACCCCGGGCGAGCCGGCCCGGCCCGGGGACTCGGGCGTCGCGCTCTGGGTCGAGGGCTCGCGCCGCGGCGGCTCGATCCGCCAGGTGTCCGCCGAGCTCCCGCAGGGCCTCCACCCCGGAGGCCGGCCCGCCGAGCTGGTCCGCGGGGAAGCGGTCGTCGTGGCCACCAATCCGAACCCTGATCCGGCGCCCGTCTCGTCCAATTCGCAGCTCCGCTCCTCGCCGGCCCGGCGGGATGAGTCCATCCGCGCCATCCGGCCCGTGCGGCCGGCCGCCGTCCCCATCCTTCTCCTCATCGGCCGCCAGAACGAATAGACCGGAACGCCCCCAGCCGCGTCCCATGTCAGCCGTCTCAGCCGGTTTCTTCCGGTTGAGCGATCGTTCACTTTCGGCCTCTTCGAGGAGAGACGTCCATGTTTCCGACTTTCCGCAGGCTCGTCCTGCCGTGTGCCTTCGCAGCCCTTCTGATGCCCGTTCCGAGTTGGTGCCAGAGCGCCGACCCGGCCGATTCCGAAACTCCGGAGGTCAAGGAGACCATCCAGGTCACCGCCACCCGCGTGCCCGAGGACGTGGAAGCGGTCCCCGCCTCCGTCACCATCGTCTCCGGCGACGAGCTGCGCGCGCGCGGCGCCACCGACCTGCCCAACGCGCTCGCCTTGGTGGCCGGCGTCTCGGCCGCTCCGGGCGGCGACTCGGGCCCCGCCGGATCCGTGCCCGAAATGTGGGGGCTGCGCGAGTTCGACGCCTTCCTGCTCGTCGTCGACGACGTCCCCTGGGGCGGCGCGTTCAACCCCTCCCTCACGACCCTCGACCTGACCGACGTGGAGCGCATCGAGATCATGCGCGGAGCCGCGCCCGTGCTCTACGGCGCGACTTCGTTCGTCGGCGTCATCCACGTCATCCATCGCCAGGCCGGGAGTGGAGAGCGCTCGGCCCGTATCTGGGGCGGGGAGAATGAAACTTTCGGCGCCTCGGCCTCGCTCCCCCTCCCGAATGCGGGGGGCTTTCAACAGAGCCTGACGGTCGACGGCGAGAACCGGGGCTTCACGGACGAGCGGACCGGGTTCGAGCGCGGGCACGTCCTCTGGCGCGGCGCGATGCCCACCGCCTCCGGGAGCTTCCGGATCAATTTCGACGGCACCGTCGTCAACCAGGATCCGGCCAGCCCGCACGTCCGCCAGGGCGCGAGGCTCTCGCCGCTGATGCCGCTGGACGCCAACTACAACCCCCGCGATGCCGCCATCGACGAGAACCGCTTCCACCTCTCCACCGGCTATGACCGGTCGCTGGGAAGCGCCGCCTGGTCCACGACCCTGGCGCTCACCCGCTCCGAGAAAGACACGCTGCGCGGCTTCGTTTCGTCGCTCTCGAACACGCCCAACAATGCCCGGGGCTATGAGCAGGACCTCTCCACGGACGACGTCTACTTCGACAGCCACCTGGTGTTCCACCCGGCCACGAGCCTCCAGCTCATCGCGGGCCTCGATCACCTCTTCGGCCGGGCCGAGGCGGTGTCGGAGGACTTCACCTACACCGTGCCGCTCCGCGGCGGCGCTCCGGACGTCTCCTCCGTGCCGCGGCAGCATCTCTTCGAGATGGAGGACGAGCGGAACTTCTCCGGCCTCTACCTCCAGACCGAGTGGAACCCGACGCCGCGCTGGAGCGTCCATGTGGGCGCCCGCCTGAACCATACGGTAGAGGACCGCGAGGCCGGTGAGGAGCCGCTCACCGGCGAGGAGGAGGAAGAAGAGGAGGAAGAGGGCCGCGACACCAAGACGGTCACCCGCGGGAGCGGCAGCCTCGGCGTGAGCTGGCTCGCCTGGGGGCAGGACGAGAACGGCCTCTGGCTCTATGCCGACTGGCGCAACGCGTACAAGCCGGCGGCGCTCGACTTCGGCCCCGAGGCCGAGGCCGAGATCCTGGACACCGAGACCGCCGATAGCGTGGAGGTCGGTGTCAAGAGCCGCCTGCTCGGCGGCCGGCTGGACTGGGACTTGAGCGTGTTCCGCATGGACTTCGAGAACCTGGTCGTGCCGCAGGTGGTCAACGGCCTGCCCGCGCTGGTCAACGCCGGGGCGGAGCGCTTCGAGGGCTGGGAGCTGGAGGCCGGACTGCGGATGATGTCCGACCTGATCGGCCGGGTGGCCTACAGCTACCACGACGCCCGGTTCCAGGACTACGTCCGCGATTTTGATGGCGTCGCCACCCAGCTCCGGGACAAGCGGCTGGAGATGTCGGCCCACGACATGGCCGGCGCGGAGCTGGTCTGGTTCCCGTCGCAGGGCTTCAACGGCTCCGTGCGGGCGGACTACATCGGCAACCGCTTCCTCAACAAGCGGAACACGGCGCTGGCGGACCCCTTCACCACCTACTCGGCGGCGCTCGGCTACCGCTTCCCGCGCTGGGACGTGCAGCTCGTGGGGGAGAACCTGACCGACGAGCGCGACCCGGTCGCCGAGAGCGAGCTGGGCGACGGGCAGTACTACCGCCAGACCGGCCGGAATGTCCGGCTGAGCTGGGGAGTGCGGTTCTAAACCAGGCGGGGTGCTCCGAAGGCCACGGCCGGGGAGCATCCGCGCACGCTCCAGCACGTGCGACCGGGGCCGAGCGGATGCCGCACGGGCTCGGGCGGATGCCGCGCAGGTCCGCGCGGGTGCCGCCCGGGCTCGAGCGGCTTCCGCTGAACCCCGGGCGGCTTCGCTCGGGGGTCGGGCGCGTCTGGCGGAGGTCGGGCGGAGCGCGCTGGAGGTCGGGCGCAACGCGACGGAGCTCGAGCGGGACGTGCCGGAGGCTGAGCGGAACGCGACGGAGCTCGAACGCCGGGCGCTGGAGCTCGCGGGAGGGGCTTGTGGAGGTCGAGAGCATGCCGCCCGGGCGGGGCCTCGGCGCGCGCCCGCGCCGGCCGCCCCGGATGGGCCTCGAGCTTCAGAGCCACGCTCCTGCGGAGGGCGGACGCCTTCTAGATTTTTCCGGCATTTCCTCTTGGTGTGCCGTGTAACACCATGTGCCGCCGCAAATTGCACACGATTTGCGGCGCTTTTTGGCGGCGAAGCCGTTACCCTTCTCTACCCTTCAGAACCGCCTCGGACCCTTTCCAGATGGCGAGAGGAATCAGGCTCCCGAGACGCCTGGCTTTCAGGTAGTACTTGGAGTCCGCGCTCACCAGAACAACTCCGTACTCCAAGGCTACAGCGTGGTACAGACTGTCGAACACGTGCTTGCCTAGATCCTGCGCAATCCGGCTCGCCCTTTTGAAGATGACGGGGTCCGTTACAACCTGGACTTTCAAAACGGACATGAGGTCGATGACCTCGTCCACGATCGCCGGCCGGAGCCGTGTCAACACCCCCGCAACCTCGGCCATCCAATGTGGAGGTTGGAGGAGGTCGATCTTGCCCGCCTGAATCTCATCGAGCAGGGCCAGAGCACGATCGACGTGTGACTCTTGATTGGGATCGGGCAGAGCCCACTTCACGATTACGCTGGCATCCACGACAAGCTTCAAGGTCTCCCCGCCCGCCGCGCCCGCGCAATCTCCTTGTCCGAGGCCGGACGCTGCTTCCGGCGGAGGTCGAGAAGAGCGTCAATCGCCGCAGCCTGCCGCTCCTGCCTCTTGCGCTCCTCCACCGCCTCTTGCATGAGGCGAGCGATGATGGCGCTTCGATTCTCTTGCGCGAACGTCTCCTGGAAGGCTTCCTTGATCTCGTCCGGTACGCTGAAGTTGATGGTGGCCACGGTCTCTCCCTTGTCGAAAACTTCGACAATCCTACACTACGCCGACCGTCCCAGATAAGCCTTGAGCTTCGGCGCCACGCTCCTGCGGACCAGCGCGCTCTGCGCCTGCCAGCGGGTGGCGGGGTCGAGGTCCACCAGGAAGCGGGGCTCCTTGCCGTCGAGCACCGCGATGGGCACGCCGTCGCGGTAGAGGAGACGGTTGCCGGACAGGGCCGCGAGACGGTCGCCGGGGGTGGCGATGCCGATCAGGTTCAGCGGATCGACCGCGCTCACCGAGATCAGCGTGCCTTTCTTCGGCTCCTTGCGGATCGCCCGCAGACGGCCGACCGCATCGGGCAGGGCGTACTGCTCGCCCGAGAAGCCATCCACGAAACGGCCTCCCCGGATCTCTCCCCTCGCTTCCAGGCGGCGGAAGACCCGCAGCAGATCGCGCCAGGGCGGGAGCAGGGCCTCCCTCTCCAGGAGACGGCGGAAGACCACTCCGTAACGCCGCAGAAGCGTCCAGGCGATGTGCTCGGCGGCTTCAGGGGAGATGGCATCCGAGACCGGGGCTCCGGCCCGGGTCAGGGACCAGCGGCCGGCGTTCTCCATGCCGAAGACCGCGACCGAGCCCCTGCGGCGGGTGCGGTCCACGGGCGGACGCAGATGGGCGGGGACCAGCAGCGCCCTCAGGCCCGTGAAGCTGTCCGAGGTGACCAGCCCCCAGGCGACCAGCTCGGACAGAGCTATCTCGACCTGCGTGTGGAGGAGCCCGGCGCCCTCCGCAATTTCGGAGAAGAACGAGGCTCCGCTGTCCCTCAGATAGTCGTGCACGGCCCTGGCCGGAGCGGTCAGGTCGAGCGCGTCCGGATCGGGGCGCGGAGCGATCTCCCGCCAGAGCGGGAGCTTCGGCCGGCCGAGCAGCGAGATGGGCGTGGCCCTCACCGGACCCGAGCGCTTGCCGTTGCCGTTCGGCACGGCGGTCCGGCCCCAGACCCAGCGTCCTGCAAGACAGAGAGCGTCCAGCCAGACCGGGTCGTACTCCTTCATCCGCGCCGGCAGGATCTCCCCTTCCCAGGCCGCGGCGGCGGCTTCGAACCCTTCGAGCTGCTCCAGCAGGGCCTGGACGCTCTCGGGCCCCTCCATCCGCTCGTCCGGCTCCAGCCGGTGCCAGGCCAGGAGGAAGCGGACGAAATCGGCCTGCGTGACCGGCTCGATCTCGCGCCGCAGACGGTCCAGGGTGTAGCGGTGGATTCTCGCCAGGAGCCGGCGCTCGCACCATTCTTCCTCGCCAAGACCAGGATTGAATCTGCCGCGAAGGATGAAGCCCTCGCCTTCGAGCGCGGCCAGGGCGAGATCGATCACGGACCGCTGCACTCCCGCGCTGCGGGCGAGCGCTTCCGCGGTGGTCGGCCCCACCCCTTCCATCCGGCCGCGGATCAGCTCGACCATGGCCGTCTCCGGCGTCCACTCGCGGGAAGCCAGACGCTCGGGCAAGACCATCTCCGGGATCCCGGGATGGACGGTCCGGATCTGCGGCCAGCGCTCGGCAGCGATCCAGAGGTTCTTCACCACCGCGGCCCGGCCCGCTTCAATCAGGCGGAGGAAGAAAGGCTCCCAGCCGGAGCGGCGGCCCTCCTCCTCCGTGACATAGCCGAGCGTCATCAGGGCATCGTGTAGCTCGTCGGGATCGAACGCCTCGGGCCAGGCCTCCTCCCGCACGCGGTCGATAGCCGCGCTGTCGAGCGCCCCGAGGTCGGAGGCGGTCGCGGGATCGAGCCAGCGCCTCGTGATCACGGCGTGGGTGCGCCGCTCTTCCAGGGGAGCGTCGTCGAGAAAGGCGTAGACCTGGGCATTCAGGATCTCGTGCGCCAGGGGCGAGGGCTCGGTCAGGTCCCGCGCCACCAGCTCGACCTTGCCGCCCTCGATGCGCCCGAGGAGCTTTTCCAGGGACTCGATGTCCATGGCCTCTTCCAGGCAGTCGCGTACGGTCTGCACGACCAGCGGATGGTCGGGCACCTCGCGCTCGCCCACGATGTTCTCCAGGCAGGCGAGCTGATCGGGGAAGACGACGGCGATGAGGTCCTCGGCCTGCTGGCGCAGCAGCGGCGGCGGCACGCGGCGCCCTCCCCGCGAGCGGGGGATGGCGAGCGCCCGGCCCGCGTTCCAGCGCCAGCGTACCCCGAAGAGCGGCGCGTCCAGCACCGCCTGGGTCAGCACGTTGCGCACCGAGGAGGAGTGGAGGAAGTGGAAGGCGTCCTCCAGAGGGAAGCTGTGCGTCGGACCGAGCGAGAGCACGATGGCATCCTCGGTAGCAGCCGCCTGCAGCTCGAAGTTGAACATGCGGCAGAAACGCTTGCGCAGCGCCAGGCCCCAGGCCCGGTTCACCCGGCTGCCGAACGGGGCGTGCACCACCATGTGCATGTCGCCGGCCTCGTCGAAGAAGCGCTCGGCCACCAGGGTATTCTGGGTCGGCATGGTCCCGAGCGCCGCCCGGCCCGCCGCCAGATAGTCCACGATCTGCCGCGCCGCCTCGAAGGGGAGGCCCAGCTCCTCGGTCAGCCAGTCGAGAGCGGCGGCCATTCCTCCCTCCCCCAGCTTGCGCGACACCTCCTCGCGCAGCCGCGACACCGCCTCCGAAAGCTCCTCGGACCGGCCCGGCGCCTCGCCGAGCCAGAAGGGGATCGTCGGCGGCTGGCCCTTGGCGTCTTCGACAAGAACGCGCCCGGCTTCGATCTTGATCACCCGCCAGGAGGCGTTGCCGAGCTGGAAGATGTCCCCGGCGTGGCTCTCAACCGCGAAGTCCTCGTTGAGCGTGCCGATGACCGTGCCGGACGGCTGGAGGATCACCTGGTAGTCGGCGATGTCCGGGATGGCCCCGCCGGAGGTGATCGCGGTCAGCATGGCGCCGCGCCGGCCGCGGAGCCGGCCGTTCACCGCGTCGTGATGGAGATAGGCCCCTCTGCGTCCGCGCCGGGTCGCGAACCCCGAGGCGAGCATCTCGATCACCTCGTCGAAGACCTCCCGCGACAGGTTGCGATAGGGCCAGGCCTTCCGCACCAGGGCGAAGAGGTCGTCCTCCCGCCACTCTTCCACCGCCGCGGCGGCCACGATCTGCTGCGCCAGGATGTCGATCGGCTGGTCCGGGATGATCAGGTGGTCGAGCTCGCCCCGGCGCGCCGCGTCGACCAGGGCAGCGCACTCGATCAGCTCGTCGCGGGTCTGGGGGAAGATCCGCCCCTTGGGCAGCCCTCCCAGATGGTGGCCGGAACGGCCGACCCGCTGGAGCAGCGTGGCGATCGAGCGCGGCGAGCCGATCTGGCAGACCAGGTCCACCGAGCCGATGTCGATCCCCAGCTCGAGCGACGCCGTGGCCACCAGGAGCGAGAGCTGGCCGGTCTTGAGCCGGTGCTCCGAGGCGAGACGCTGCTCCTTGGAGAGGCTGCCGTGGTGCGCGGCGACCTTGTCCTCGCCCAGGCGCTCGGCCAGGTGGCGGGCGATCCGCTCCGAGAGCCGGCGCGTGTTGGCGAAGACGAGCGTGGTGCGGTGCTCCCTGGCCAGCTCGGCAAGCCGGTCGTAGATCTCGGCCCAGACCTCGTGCGACATCACCGCTTCGAGCGGCGAGCCCGGCACCTCGATCGCCAGATCCATCCGGCGGCCATGGCCGGCGTCGACGATCACGCACCGGGGCACTCCCGCATCCACGTTCGCGCTGCCGACCAGGAAACAGGCCACCTCCTCGATCGGCTTCTGGGTGGCCGAGAGGCCGATCCGCGTCAACGGCTCACCTGCAAGCGCCTGCAGCCTCTCCAGGGAGATCGAGAGATGGGAGCCGCGCTTGTCGTCCGCCACGGCGTGGATCTCGTCCACGATCACCGTGCGGGCCGTCTTCAGCATGCGGCGGCCGCCCTCGGAGGTGAGGAGGATGTAGAGCGACTCCGGCGTAGTGACCAGGATGTGGGGCGGCCGTTTCGTCATGGCCGCCCGGTCCTTCAGAGGCGTGTCTCCGGTGCGCACCGCGGTGCGGATCTCCACGTCCGGCAGCCCTTGAGCGACCAGCTCGGCGCGGATGCCGGCCAGCGGCTCCACCAGGTTCTTCTCGACGTCGTTCGACAGCGCCTTGAGCGGCGAGATGTAGACGACGCGGGTCTCGTCCCCAAGCTCGCCGGCGAGCCCCCGGCGAATGAGGTCGTCGAGCGCGGCGAGGAACGCGGCCAGGGTCTTGCCCGAGCCGGTGGGAGCGGCGATCAGGGTATGCCGGCCGGCGTGGATCGCCGGCCAGGCGCGGGCCTGCGGCTCCGTCGGAGAGCCGAACCGGCGCTCGAACCAGGAGGAGACGGCGGGGTGGAAGACAGACAGCGGCATAAGGTTTTCAACGCCGGGGACAGCCCCGGCATTCCGGCTTATTTTCGCCCGTCAGGTAGAATCGGTCAATGGCTCGAAACCTGGTTGTCCTGGCGGCCGTCCTTCTGCATATCGTTCCAGCCGGCGCCGCCGAGCTGGTCTCCAAGGCGGAGCCCCTCTGCACCTCGGCGGGCTTGAGCTCCTCCCCGAATGTCCGGGCGCTCAGCGCGGATGGGCGATTCCTCGCTTTCGAGAGCTGGGCGACCAATCTGGTGCCCGGCCAGAGTACCCGCGGCAAACCCAACGTGTATCTCCGGGACATGGTCGCGGGGACCACCGTGCTCGTCAGTCACAAGACCGGCGAGCCCGCGACCGGCGGGTCCAGTGGCTCCGAGGACCCGCTCGTCAGCGCCGACGGCGGCTTCGTGGTCTTCCAAAGCACGGCCAACGACCTGATCTACGAGCAGTTCGACAACCTGGGCACGGACGACCTGTTCGTCTGGGACCGCGCCACCGGGGTCACCACCCTGATCACCCAGGAGGCCGGCTCGCCCGGCACGGCGGCGGGGGGCAGCTTGTACTACGTCCTGCTCAGCGATGACGGACGCTATGTCGCCTTCGCGAATTCAGCCCCAAACCTGGTGCCCGGACAGGTCGACACGAACGACGATCTGGACATCTTCCTCTACGACCGGGTCACCGGCTCGACCACGCTCGTGAGCCACACTCCCGCTTCGCCGGGCACGGCGGGGAGCAGCTACGCCGTGCCCCTGAGCCTCAGCGCCGACGGCCGGTACCTCGTCTTCAGGAGCATGGCCGCCAACCTGGTGCCGGGCGGCCAGACCGGCACCTTCCTCTACGACCGGGTCTCCGGCGCGGTGACGCACCTCGCCTCGGGCGCGGGCACGGGCCCTGCCTCGATCAGCGCCGACGGCAGCTTCATCGCGGTCAGCAGCACGGCCAATCTCATGGCGGGGCAGACCGACCCGCAGTCGGTCAACGACGTCTACCTCTACAACCGCAAGGCCGGCACCTTCACCCTGGTGAGCCATGCCAGCTCCGCGGCGCTCGCCTCCGCCAACGGCGCCTCCGACGGGCCCATCCTCAGCGCGGACGGGCGGTATGTCGTCTACGAGAGCGATGCCTCCAACCTCGTGCCGGGGCAGACGGCCGGATCAGGAGGGCAGCTCTTCCTCTACGACCGCATCACGGGAACCAACGTCCTGGTCAGCCACGCCAGCGGCTCCCCGGCCACCCCCTCCAACCACCACCAGCTCGACGGTCCGGTCTTCAGCGCGGACGGGCGCTACCTCGCCTTCACGAGCTGGGCGACCAACCTGATTCTGGGGCAGACAGGGGACGGCTCCGCCTTCGGCAACGTCTTCCTGTACGACCGGACGACCGGGTCCATGACGATGCCGAGCCATGCTCAGGGCTCCCCGCAGCAGGCGGCCGGCCGGTCCTCCGCCGACATCTCCCTGAGCGCCGACGGGAGATGGGTCGCCTTCGGCTCGTACTCCTCGACGATCGATCCCGCGGACTGCAACTCCCAGGACGACGTCTTCCTGCACGACCGGGTCGCCGGGACGAACGAGCTCGTCTCCGAGCACGATCCCGGCTCCCCTTCCCTGACCGCTGCCGGCCTCCTGGGCCCGGGCTCCGTCAGCGACGACGGACGCTTCGCGGTCTTCCAGAGCGGGGCCGCCAACCTGGCCGCGGGCGCCACGGACGGGAACGGCGACTCCGACATCTTCCTGCACGACCGGAGCACCGGGTCCAATACCCTGGTCAGCGGCTCCGCTTCTTCCCCCGGCACGGCGGCCAACGGACGCTCCGTGGGGGCAAGGATCAGCGGCGACGGTCGATGGGTCGTTTTCCTCAGCGAGGCGGCGAACCTGGTGCCGGGCCAGACGGATAGCGGCTGGTACAACGCCTTCCTGTACGACCGGGCGACGGGGAGCCGGGTGCTGGTCGACCATGTCCCATCCTCTCCGGTCCAGGCCGCCCAGGATACTGGTGTGCACGACCTCGGGATCAGCGCCAGCGGACGGTACGTCTCGTTCTCCAGCTCGGCCAGCAATCTGGTCCCCGGACAGGTGGATGACAGCCTTTCAACCGACGTCTTCGTCTTCGACCGTCTCACCGGCGCCAATCTGCTGGTCAGCCGGGCCGCCGGCTCGACGGTCCAGGCCGCCGGCGGCTGGGAGCCCGCGATCAGCGCCGATGGCAGGTACGTGGCGTTCGTGAGCAGTGCGCACGACCTGGTACCCGGCCCGGTCGAGTTCCCGAACGAAAGCTGGCAAATCTATCTCCACGACCGCTCGACGGGGACGACGTCGCTCGTGAGCCGCGCCAGCTCCCCGGCTGCGAGGGCGGCCAACGAAAGCTCCTCGCTACCCGCGCTGAGCGCGGACGGGAGGTTCGTCACCTTCCTGAGCTACGCCACGGATCTCGTCCCCGGGCAGAGCGATGCGAACGGCGCCGAGGACGTGTTCCTCTACGACCGGGTCCTCGGCACCCTGTCTCTCGTCAGCCATGTCCCGGGAGCGCCGGCCACCGCCGGCAACGGGGCCGCCAGCGCTCCCGCGCTCAGCCCGGAGGGCACGTACGTCGCCTTCGAGAGCCGGTCCACCAACCTGGTCGCGGGACAACAGGACCCGAACGCGGAGCGCGACATCTTCCTCTACGACCGGAGGAGCGGGGCGGTCGCCCTGGTGAGCCACGCCGAGGCGTTGCCGGCCAGGGCGGGCCAGTACATCTCGATGGTGCCCACGGTCAGCGCCGACGGCACCGTGGCGTTCCAGAGCGCCGCGCAGAACCTGACGAGCGGAAGCGACGACGTCCGCCAGCCCCAGGTGAACGCCTACCTCTACGATCCCCGCACCGGGACGAACCGGCTTCTCAGCGGCGCCAGCGTTCAGGATCCCGGCTTCACCTTCACGACCTTCACAACGGTCGCGATCAGCCGGAACGGCCGCTCCGCCTGGTTCGACACGGAAGAAGGCGACGTCGTGCCCGGTGACTACAACTCCACCGAGGACGTCTTCGTCGATCACACCCCCCCGCCGCCCTCCGACTTCCACACCACCGTGCCCTGCCGCCTCCTGGATACCCGGATCCCCGGGTTCGGTCCGGCCCTGGTCTCCGGCGCGGTCCGTCTCCTGGCCGTCCACGGCGCCTGCGGGATTCCGCCGGCCGCCCGGGCGCTGGCGGTCAACGTCACGGTGCTCGGCGGCACGGGCTCCGGCTTTCTCGTGCTCCATCCGGGCGGAGTGGCCGCTGCCGAGAGCACCACGATCAACTTCAACGCGGGCAGCACCCGCTCCAACAGCGCCATCGCCGTCCTCACTCCCGGAGTGGAGCGCGGCCTGGCGGTCACCCCCTCCGTGGCCGGCGGCGGCACGGTCCACCTGATTCTCGACGTCAGCGGCTGGTTCGAGTAGAAGAATGGATCTGATCTCTCCGCTCGAGCGAGGAACGCTTTTTCCGGGCGCAGGCACTCTTATTGGAGAAGCCTCAACATTCCCTCTTCAAGGAGGAACGCCCTTGCGTCCATCGAAGCTTGCCTTTGCCGCGCTCTGTCTCGCCGCTGCCCCCGGTATCGCCGCCCCCTTAGGCGCCCAGGGTCTCCCGGATCTCATCGTCCGCGAGGAGATCATGGCCCAGCAGTGGGTGGTCCGCGACGAGAAGCTCGACGCCGCCTTCTGCAGCGTCGTCGAGGGCGGGGTCACCCCCGGCCTGCACCGCCTCGCCCGGTTCACCGTGATGACGGCCAACGTGGGCGATGCCGACATCAACGTCGGCGATCCCAAGGTCCACTACGACGCCAACGACGGCCTGTTCGAGCTCGCCACCTGCCACCAGCATTTCCACTTCCGCAACTACGCCCTCTACCAGCTCATCGATCCGCGGACCGGCAAGGTCTGGAAGGCGGCCAAGGCCGGCTTCTGCATGCTCGACACCGATCCGAACCCGGCCTACATGGGCGAGGCGCCGCGCGACCCGCAGTTCCGCGCCTGCGGCGACCTGACCCATGCCGGCAACCAGGGCATCAGCCACGGCTGGACCGACACCTACCGCTTCTTCCTCGGCGGCCAGTACTTCGTTCTCGACGGCGGCGATGGCCAGCCGGTCGTCCCGCCGGGCGACTACATCATCCGCGTGACGGCCAACCCGCCCTACAAGGCGAGCCGCGAGAATCCGTGCCGGTTCCTCGATCCGGCCACCGGCTTCTGCCACGCCCTGCAGGAGTCGAACTACTCGAACAACGTCGGGCAGGTCCTCGTCACCATCCCGTCTCACCCCGGCACCGATGGCGTCGGCCCCCTGGCCGGCAGCAAGCCGGTCAAGGAAGTGGCCGAGCACTAGTCCCTCCCCGCCGCCCCGGAACCCTTCCTGGGCGGCGCGTTCTTCTGTAGAATTCCACCGTTCCACCACCCTGACAGCAGGCACACGATTTGCACTGAGACCCGCCGAAGTCACTGCCAAAGGCTGTCCGGCAGGAACGGAGCCTGGAGACCATGAACGCGACCAAACTCGATGTCTCCCCACGGGCCTCGACAGGGATCGAGGGCCTCGACTACATACTCGGCGGGGGATTCCCCCGCAACCGCCTGTACCTCGTCAAAGGAAATCCCGGAGCGGGCAAGACGACCCTCGCCATGCAGTTCCTGCTCGCCGGCGCCAGGGCGGGCGAGCCCGGCGTCTATGCCACGCTGTCGGAGACGGAAGAGGAGCTGCGCGACATCGCCGGCTCCCACGGCTGGTCTCTCGACGGGATCACGATCTGCGACCTGCAGGCCTCGGAGGAGAGCCTCAGCGCCGACTCCCAGTACACGCTCTTCCACCCTTCCGAGGTCGAGCTCTCCGACACCACCCGCACCGTGCTCGACGTGGTGGAGAGGGCCGCGCCGCTCAGGGTGGTGTTCGATTCCCTGTCCGAGATCCGGCTGCTGGCCCGCGACTCCCTGCGCTACCGGCGGCAGATCCTGGCGCTCAAGCACTACTTCACCGGCCGCCAGTGCACGGTCCTGCTGCTCGACTACGGCCTGCAGGCCGGCGAGTTCCAGCTCGAGAGCCTGGCCCACGGGGTGATGGAGATGGAGCAGCTTCCGCTCGGCTATGGCAGCCAGCGGCGGCGGCTGCAGGTGCACAAGATCCGCGGCATCTCCTACGCGGGCGGCTATCACGATTACGCCATCCATACCGGCGGCGTGGCCGTCTACCCGCGCCTGGTAGCCGCGGCTCATCCCGGAGAGTTCAGAAACTCGTCGGTCTCCAGCGAGGTCGAGGGGCTCGACAAGATGCTCGGCGGCGGCGCCGACCGGGGGAGCAGCCTGATGCTGCTCGGCCCCGCGGGGGTGGGCAAGTCGACGGTCTGCGCGCAGTATGCCGCCGCCGCCGCCCGCCGCGGCGAGCGCACCGTGGTCTACAACTTCGACGAGGCGACGGACATCTGGGTCGCGCGGGCGGACGCCCTCGGCATGGGCCTGAGCCCCCACATCGAGTCGGGCCTGGTCTCGGTCCGGCAGGTGAACCCGGCCGAGCTCACGCCCGGGGAGCTCGCCGGCCAGCTCCGCGGCGAGGTCGAAGCGGGCGTGCGCCTGGTGGTGCTCGACAGCCTCAACGGCTACCTGAGCGCCATGCCGGACGAGCGCCACCTCACCCTCCACGTGCACGAGCTGCTGTCCTACCTGGCCCGGCACGGGGTGCTCACGATCATGGTCATGGCGCAGTACGGCCTCGTGGGCGAGGTCAGCTCGCCGGTGGAGCTTTCCTACCTGGCCGACACGGTAATCCTGATGCGCTTCTTCGAAGCCTTCGGCGAGGTGCGGCAGGCGATCTCCACGGTCAAGCGCAGGGGGGGCCGTCACGAGCGCAGCATCCGCGAGCTGCGGATCGACCCGGACGGGATCCAGGTCGGCCGGCAGCTCCGGGAGTTCCATGGTGTCCTTACCGGCCGGCTCCAATATACCGGTGAAGCCGGCCCCCTCCTCGGCGATGAACAAACAATCCAACCCTGAGCGCGACGCGATGGAAACGCGTGTCCTGATCCTCGCACCCACGGGCCGCGATGCCATTCTCGCGTCGCAGATCCTGGGCGACATGGGGATGCTCTGCCAGGCCTGCGCCGACGAGGCCGACCTCTGCCGCGAGATCGGCGAGGGCGCGGCCGTGGCCATCCTGGCCGAGGAGGCGCTCCATCCCTGGACGGTCAACTCCCTGCTCGGCGCTCTCGGCCAACAGGGCCCCTGGTCGGACCTCCCCTTGATCGTCTTCACCCGCGGCGAGCGCAGCAGCGAGAGCATCCTGGAGGCGCTCGGGCCGCTCGGCAACGCCACCATCCTGGAGCGGCCGGTGCGCGTCAGCACCCTGGTCAGCGCGGTCAAGGCCGGCATGCGCGCCCGGCGCAGGCAGTACGAGGTGCGCGACCTGCTGATCCGCCAGACCGAGGCCGACCGCCGCAAGGACGAGTTCCTGGCCATGCTCGGCCACGAGCTGCGCAATCCCCTCGCCGCCATCCGCAACGCGCTCTGGATGCTCGACGAGACCGGCTCGGCCGGCGAGCTGGAGAAGCGGCAGCGCAACGTGATCGACCGCCAGACCCATCACCTGGTGCGCATGGTCGACGACCTGCTGGACGTCTCGCGCGTCACCCGCGGCAAGATCAGCCTGCAGCACCAGGCGGTGAACCTCGGAGACCTGGTGCGGCGCTGCATGCTCGAGCTCGGCATGGGCCGCCTCGCCGAGGTCCACGAGCTCACGCTCGAGCTGCGCACGGAGACGGTCTGCGTCGAGGGCGATCCGGTGCGCCTCGAGCAGGTGGTCTGCAACCTGATCCACAACGCGGTCAAGTACACGCCCCGCGGCGGGTCGGTCTCGGTCTCGGCCGAAGAGGAGGGCGGCCAGGCGATCATCCGGGTGCGCGATACGGGACTGGGGATCACCGCGGACATGCTGGGCAAGATCTTCGAGCCGTTCACCCAGGTGGAGAGCTCGCGCAAGCGGTCGGAGGGGGGGCTGGGGCTGGGCCTGCCGCTGGTGCGCAGTCTGGTGGAGCTCCACAACGGCACGGTCGAGGCGAGCAGCGCCGGACGCGGCCGGGGGAGCGAGTTCGTGGTCCGGCTGCCGCTGCACCCGCTGGGCGCCGCGGCGGCGGCATCCGCACCGGCGGAGAAGCCCAGCGAGACGCCGTCGATCCCAGAGTCGGCCAGGCTGCGGATTCTGGTGGTGGAGGACAACCACGACGGCCGAGAGTCGCTGCGCGACCTCCTGGAGCTCTGGGGACACGAGGTGGAGACTGCGGCCAACGGGCCGGATGGCGTGGAGGCCGCCCTCAACTGGCTGCCGAACGTGGCGCTGGTCGACATCGGCCTGCCCGGACTGGACGGCAACGAGGTGGCGCAGCGCGTCCGCGCCGCCCTCGACGGCGATGCCATGGCGCTGATCGCAATGACCGGCTACGGCCAGCCGGAGGACCGCCGCCGCGCTCTCCAGGCGGGATTCGATGCCTACCTGGTCAAGCCGGTGGACCCGGAAGAGCTCGCCCGCACCCTGCAGGAGCTCGGCGATTCGTCCCGCTCCAAGCCCTCACGGGCACGCCTGCTCAGAATCAGAAATTGAAGGTACGCCAGCGGGTCAGGAGGACCAGGAGGAACGGGATCATGTTGGTGTTGATCAGGTCCTTGACGCTGGCCGCCCAATCGTAGCCGTCGCGCAGGTCGAAGACCTCCATGATGATGGAGACCAGGAGGCCGGGGATGAGCGCCGTGAACGAGCCGAGCCGCCGCCGGAAGAGGATCAGGGCGAGCAACAGGCACAGGATGCCGATGTAGATGTGAATGGCATCCTTGGTCAGCGGCAGGACCGAGACCCACCACAGCTTGAAGACCTGATAATCCGACTTCATGGCGTCGGGGATTAGCCTATCAGACGCCTGGGGTTGAAAACCCCAGGCGGATCCGGCTTCCTCCCGGTTTTCCCTTCCCGGCTACCCTCGGTCGTCAGCCCTCCGGCTTCAGCGCCGCCTCGGTCGGGCTCGGCGCCACCTCGTCCTTGATCTTCTCGGCGTTGACGTTCTTGATCTGATCCGCCCGGATCCAGCCGGATTCGCGGGCATGGACGGCCGCGGCCTCGGTGTCCTCGCAGAGGAGCATCGGCACCCCCGCGTCCCGGATCTCCTTGGCCAGGTTGAGCACCTGCTCGTCGCGCTGCGGGCCGACGTCGATCCTGCGGATGTAGATCGCCAGGATGCGGCCTGGGTATTCGGCCACGATCTGGCGGTAGATCTCGGGGTCCTTCTCGCCGCTGTCCCCGATCAGGATGAAGTCGAGCTTCGGGTACAGGTCCAGGATCGGCCGGATGCAGCCGAGCTTGTAGGCGGCGGTCTCCTTCTTGAACAGCTTGCCCGGATCGAGCCCGAAGTCGCGCAAGAGGATCGGGCCGCGGGGAATCTTCTGCAGATCCATGAACTCGGCCAGCAGGTCATAGAGGTTCCACGGGCTGCCCGAGACGAAGAAGATCGGGTTCACCCCGCCCTCCCTCACCCCCTGCACGAGCGCCTCGTAGAACGCCGCGACCCCCTTGAACGGCAGGCGGGTATGGGCGTTGTTGAGGAAGACCGTGCGCGCCATGGCCAGCCGCTGGGTCACGCCGGTCTCGAGCACCGTGTCGTCGATGTCGCTGATGACGCCGAACTCGGAGTCGGCCGCCGGGATCAGCACCGGGCCGGTGGCCCGCACCCCGGTCGCCGGCTCCGGAAGCGGATGAATCAATTCGAGCTCCACGTCGTGCCACTGGCCCGAGGCGAGGGGCGCGGGCGGCTCGACGTGCTCGTTGAAATAGCCCTCCTCGTCCGCGACCAGCTCGCGCTCCCAGCCCGGTCCGCGGACCCGGAGGCGGGCATGGGGCACCTCGTCGCTCTCGAAGCGCTTCCAGGCGTTGCCCAGGTTCTTCAGGATCGTGTCGTTCTCGCCCGCTGCGCCCACGGGCTCGTCCTGGAGCACCCGGCCCTGGATCAGAAAGCGCTCGGGGGTGCCGAAGCCGCGGAAGGGCAGGATTTGAATGGGGTCGTCGCGGTCGAATCGGGCCGCCAGGCTGTCCTTGACGGCATCCACCCCCCGCTCGACCGGCACCGCCGCCCGGAGGATGGCTCGCTTGAAGATGGAGTGCTCGGCCATGGTGGCGCGCGGTGCAAGAGGCGGGCCGGAAAGGACCTCAAGGACAGCAAGGACCTCAACGACACCGGATCCGGAGTCCTTGCTGTCCTTGAGGTCCTTGCTGTCCTTGAAGTCCTTTCCTAAAGCCGCCGGTGCCGTCCCACCGGGATCGCCCGCCGCACCTTCTCCACCCTCTCCAGATCGATTTCGGCCAGCGCGATCCCCGGGCCGTCGGACGCCGTGGCGACCGGCAGGCCCCAGGGGTCCACGATCATGGCGTGACCCCAGCTCGCCTTGAGGCCGGCATCATCGTGCTCGCCATGCTGCGCCGGGGCCATCACCCAGCACTGGTTCTCGATCGCCCGGGCCCGCATCAGCGGCTCCCAGTGGTCCTTGCCCGTGGCCAGGGTGAACGCCGAGGGGATCATCAGGACCTGGGCTCCCTGGTCCACCATGCGGCGGTAGAGCTCCGGGAAGCGGAGGTCGTAGCAGATCGACAAGCCGATGCAGCCCAGCGGCGTATCCACCACCGCGACCTCCTCGCCGGGCTTGCAGGTGTCCGATTCCGCGAAGCGGACGCCGCCGGGCACGTCCACGTCGAACAGGTGCATCTTGCGGTAAACGCCCAGGGTGCCGCCGTCCGGCCCGAAGAGGACGCTGGTGTTGTAGCAGCGGCGCGGCTCGTCGCTCCTCTCGTTGAACGAGCCCAGGAGGAGATGGATGCCGAGCCGGCGGGCGAGATCGGAAAACCGGCTACAGGTGGGGCCGTCGAGGGGCTCGGCGCGCCGGACCTTCTCGTCGTGCGGCCCCAGGTAGTTCGTGTTCTCCGGAGTGGCGACGAAGCGGGCGCCGTAGCCCGCGGCGCGCTCGATCAGGCTCCGGGCGCTCTCCCAGTTGGCCTGCTCGTTCGAGGTGCAGTTGAGCTGGATGACGGCTGCCAGGTACATGCCAGCTTTCTAGCATAATCCGCCAGGGAGCGGCGTGCTCCCCGACGTCCGCGAGCCGCCAGCGCGGGGGAGAAGGCGCTCCCCTGCGCGGATGACGCGCTCCCCGATGTCCGCGGGCCGCCAACGCAGGGGAGAGCGGCGCTCCCTCACTTTTGCGGCGCGCTCCCCGGCGTCCGCGCGCCGCCGAAACCGGGGAGAGGCTCCTCCCCACGAGGGAGAACGCCGCTCCCCTGTGCGCGCGAGCCGCCAGCGCGGGGGATGGCGCGCTCCCCGGCGTGCGCGGCCCGCCCGCCCATCAGGATGCACGGATGCATCCCACCACGCCGTCCTCGGCAACTCCCACCACCTCCACCTCGCTGAACTGGTTCCACGCGCCCTCGGGGCAGTGCACGCGGAGATAGTTGTCCGTAAGTCCCTGCCCACCGCGCTCCCAGAGCACCGTTTCCCGCCGTCCGACGTGGGACAGCCAGAAATCCCGCTCGGCGCGATCCGCGACGGCGAGCATGCGCTCCATGCGGGCTTTCTTCTCGTCCGGATGAACGTGGCCGGGCAGGTCCGCGGCCTCGGTCCCAGGCCGGGGCGAGAAGGGGAAGACGTGCGCCTTGGCGAAGCGGGCGGCCTCCACCGCGGCCAGGCTCTCCTCGAATTCCTCCGGAGATTCCCCGGGAAAGCCCACGATCACGTCCGTGGTGATGGCGACTCCCGGAATGGAGGAGCGCACCCGGTCCAGGACGCCCAGGTACCCCTCGGCCGAGTAGGGCCGGCGCATCCGCCGCAGGGTCCCGGTCGAGCCGCTCTGCAAGGACAGGTGGAGGTGCCGGCAGAGCCGGCGGTCGGACCAGAGCTCCAGCAGGCGCTCGTCCAGGTCCCAGGGCGCGATCGAGGTGAGGCGCAGGCGCGGAACCTCAGTCCTCTCCAGGATCGCGCGGACCAGCTCGTAGAGCCGGTCGTCCCCGGAGCGGTAGGCCGAGATCTGGACTCCGGTGACCACCACCTCCCGGTAGCCCGCTTCGACCAGGCACCGGACCTCCTCCACCACCTCCGCGAGCGGCCGGCTGCGCTGGCGCCCCCGCGTCGCGGGGATGATGCAGAAGGAGCAGCGCATGTTGCAACCGTCCTCCACCTTGACCAGGGCGCGGGTATGGCCGAAGGGCAGATGGACCCAGGGGACCGGCACTTCGGAAGGCGCCAGATCGGGGAACGCCGCGTGGACGTGTTCGAGAAGCCGGTCCTTCTCGGGATTGGGGACGACGAGGTCCACTCCCGCGACCTCTTCGACTGTGGCATGGCACCCGGTCAGGACCGTCCGCGGGCCGCGCCGGGCGGCCTTCCGGGAAGCTCGGGCCGCGGTATGGGTGACGGTGCACGAATTGACGACGTGCAGGTCGGCCTCGGCAGGCGAGCCCACCACCAGATGCCCGGCGGCGAGGAAATCCCGCGCCAGGCTCTCGGTTTCCGCCTGGTTGAGCTTGCAGCCGAGGTGGGTGAAGCAAACCCGCATGCGGCTGAATTTACCGGAAATTTACCCGCCGCCGCGGAGTTTTCACGTACATTGGAAGCCGTCATGAAGGCCCTGCTCCTCATCCTCGCCCTGCTCATACCCCTCCAAGCCTGGGGCGCGGCCAGCGAGTGGGCGGAGAACGCGGAATCCCGCGTCCGGCTCGTCACGCCCTGGCAGGTCGCCCCTCAAAGCGGCGAGCTGCGGATGGGCCTGCACTTCAAGCTCGCGCCCGAGTGGCACGTCTACTGGAAGAACAGCGGCGACGCCGGCTTCCCGCCCGTGGTGGTCTTTCAGGATCTGGGGGAGACCGAGCTACTCTGGCCGGCGCCCGAGCGCTTCGAGCTGCCCGGGGACCTGGTCGCCTTCGGCTACGAGGACGAGGTGGTCTATCCCGTGAGAGCGACGCTCGACGCGCAGGCCGACCGCCTGCGCCTGGTCGCCGACGTGGACTACCTGGTCTGCCAGGTCGACTGCGTCCCCTACCGCTACACGCTCACCCTCGACCAGCCGCTGGGCTCGCCCGTTTCGGATGCCGGGACCGCCTCGATGATCGACCGCGCCTGGGCGAGCGTCCCCATTCCCGCAGGCCAGGGAGTGACCACGACCGCGGCCCTGGATGTGAGCCGGCCCTCCGCGCCGGTCCTCGAAGTCCGCGTCGAAGGCGCCCGCCCGGGTCCGGAGAGCCAGGTCTTCCTGGAGAGCCACGAGGCTTTCGACACGGGCAAACCTGTTGCCCGGACCACGGACAACGGCGTGATCTACCGCGTCCCCCTGAAGCCCCGGGAGGAGGGCAAGGTACCGTTCACGACCACGGTCGACTGGACGGTCACCCACCTCCTCCGCAACGGAGAGCCGCTCAACCTGGAATCCCGGCAGCAGATCGGCCGCAAGGAGGCGCCTCGGGCCTCGTTCAACAGTCCAATGCTCACGGCCGGACTCGCGGTCGCCTCGGCCCTGCTCGCCCTCGGCCTCTGGGGGCTCCTGTCCTCAGCCGCTTCCCACGGCCATGGCAGAATGCTCTTGGGCTTCGCCGCCGCGGCAGCCACGGTGGGCCTGCTCTACCTGCTCTCCCGCCAGATCCGTCCCGAGGGGCTCGCGGCCGTGGAGCTGGCCCTGCTGGCCATGGGCCTTTGCGCCTGGCTCCGCCGCCGATCCGGTAGAGCTCTGCGGATCGGCCTCCTCGTCGCCCTGCTCGGCTGCGCCCTGGCCGCGCCCTGGCTCGCCGAGCGCAACCGCATCCCTGGAGAAACTGTCCAAGCCTGACCCATAGGAGGTTACCCGATGAAAAAGATTACCCTGACGATGCTGCTCCTGCTCGCCCTGACCGCCGGCCCGGCCCTCGCCGGCGGCGCCGTGGGAGAGACCGCCCCCGCCTTCCAGCTCAAGGACCTGAACGGCAAGACCCACTCCCTGGCCGACTACAAGGGCAAGGTCGTGGTCCTCGAGTGGCTCAATCCCAACTGCCCGTTCTCGGACCGCCACGCCCGCGAGAAAACCATGAGCAGCCTGTCCAGGAAATACGGCAGCGTGGTCTGGCTGGGGATCAACAGCACCAACGCCGACCATCGCGACTTCCTCCAGCCGGCCGACCACAAGGCCTGGGCGCAGAAGAACGGCGTCGACTACACAGTGCTCTATGACGAGACCGGCAAGGTCGGCAAGGCCTACGACGCCAAGACCACGCCCCACATGTTCATCGTCGACGAGCAGGGAAAGATCGCCTACAACGGCGCGATCGACGACGATCCGAGCGGCCGCAAGGATAAAACCCAGAGAGTGAACTTCGTGAACGGCGGCCTGGTCGCGGAGCTGGCCGGCAAGAAGGTCGACCCGGCGGCCACGAAGCCTTACGGCTGCTCAGTCAAATACTGATCGGTTGATCCCATCCCCCCTCTCCCCAGCCCTCTCCCCCGCCCTGCGCGGGGAGAGGGGGCCGGATCACCGGCCGGCATCCCCCTGTAGGGGCACCCCTTGTGGGTGCCCTTCCGGAGGGCGGCCACAAGGGCCGCCCCTACACGGCCTGCGGCCCGGATGTATTTTCGCCTCCGCTTGACTATCCCCCGTTCCGGCTCTAACCTTTCTTCTGGTTTCGTTTCTCTTGTTTTCGGATAGGGGCGCACGCTGTCGGATCCAGAGACCGGCGTACTTTCATGCTCTTTGTTCGAAAAAGGAGAGATTCGAATGACTTACACCCAGGACGGAATCATGGCGCAAGTCTACGTGGCCTTCGGCCAGGGGGCCGGTGCCATCCGCGTTTCACAAGAGGCAGCCCTCGAGCTGCACCGCTGGTATTACAATGCCATCACGCCCGCTGTCGTAGCTGACTGGGGGACCACCGCGCTCCAGGTGCTGGACCGCATCCGTGCGATCGGCAGCCTGGCGGCCCTGAAGGCAGTCCTGCAGGGCTCCCCCACGATCACCGTGACGCTGGTCTATGAGTCGGCAGTCCAGGTTCAGGCCGAGTCGAGTACACCCATTTGCCCGCCGCTACCTCTACCCCCCTCCCCCTGAACCTGCGCGGCTTCGCGGAAGCCGTGCTGAGCAGTGGTCTCTGGAAACGGTTGCTCCCGCTCCTCGCCTTGATCAAGGCGGGAGCGGGGCTGTTTGCTCTCCTCGTCGCCCATGGCCACATCAATGATCCCGTCTATCCCTGGTACTTCCACGCCGTCTTTGCCGTGCCGTTCCTGGCGACCGGCATCCTCCTGATCTTTGGCAACCGCGGCGACATCCGGGCCGAGCACCTCGGCGGCTTCTTCCTCATGGCCGCCACCGCCTTCCTGAACCGGCCGATGCGCACCTTCGTGGCTCAAGGCTATCCCGGCACTGGCTTGATGGACTTCCTCGATTCGATGGAGATGGATGCCTTCATGGCCTTCTTCCTCTGGTGCTTCGCCCGCGACTTCCCGCACCCGCTGGTCTCTCAGCAGGGACAGCGCCGGATCCGCACAGCCGTGCTCACCAGCCTGGGAGCGGGGTCGGTGCTCTTCGCGCTCAACCTGTTGAACTTCCTCATGAAGCCGGGACCGCTGGATGGGCTCGTCCCCATGCGCGGCAAGGGGCTGTACTACAGCGTGCTGCTGCCGCTGACCGTGGGGGCGTTCGTCTTCCTCTACTGGCGGTCCCGGAATCTGCAGGGGGTCGAGCAGCGCCGGATCCGCCTCTTCCTCCAGGCGCTGGCCCTGTCGACGGTCCCCACGCTGGCCGAGATCCTCGCTGGCCTGTTCTATCCCCCTTACCAGACGTACAAGGACACCCATCCCGCGCTGGACCACGCCATTATCTTGGTCCACACCGGCCTGGTTGTGATGCTTCCTCTACTCACCCCCTACTCCGTCCTGGTGCACCAGATCCTCGACGTGCGGCTGCTCGCCCGCCGCGCGGCACAGTACGCGCTCGCTCGCTACACCACGATCGTCCTCGCCGCCGTGCCGCTCGCCGCTCTGGCCGTCTATTTCTACCAGCACCGTCAACAGAATCTGGTCCAGATCTTCTCCGGCCCGCGGCTGCCGCTGCTCGTCTCGGCCACGGTCATCGGCTTCGCCGCGCTGCACTACCGCAAGACGCTGATCGAGATGATCGACCGGCGCTTCTTCCGCGAGCAGTACGACGCCCGGCGGGTCCTCACCCAGTTGCTGGAGCGGGTGCGCGGCACCTCGGGAACCGCGGCCCTGGCTTCGCTGATCGCCGAGCAGGTGGACCTGGCGCTCCACCTGGACGTGGTCTCCCTGCTGATCCTGGACCCGCGCTCGGGCGTCCTGGCCGAGCCGCGGCAGCGCAGCCGCCGCCTGGACGGCTCCTCGCCGCTCGCGATCCTGGTCTCCGACGCCAGCGAGCCCCTTGCCATCGATCTCGACGACCCGCGCGGACCGCTGGCCAGACTGCCGGACCGCGACCGCCACTGGCTCGTCGACAGCGGCTTCAAGCTGATCGTCCCCATCCTGGCGCGGGACGGCTCGCTGTTGGGCATGCTCGGCCTGGGTGAGAAGCGCAGCGGCCTCCCCTTCCTCAAGGAAGACCGCGAGCTCCTGCGGGCCATCGCGAACAGCGCCGCCTGGGTGATCGAGCTGGAGCAGACGACCCGATCGACCGCCACGCCGGTCCTGCGCCACCCGCGCGGCACGCCGCTGGATAAGCCGAAAGATGACGACACCGCTGCCGAGCCGATCGCGCTCACCGAGCTGGCCCGCGAGTGCGCGAACTGCGGCAAGCTCTACCCCTCGTACACGGTCCTGTGCAGCGCCTGCAGCAGGCGGCTGGAGCCTTCCCACGTCCCGTACGTGCTCCCCGGCAAGTTCCGTTTCGAAAAGCGCATCGGCATCGGCGGCATGGGCGTGGTTTACCGGGGCTCCGACCTCTCCCTGGGACGTCCGGTGGCGGTAAAGACCCTGCGCCGGGTCTCGCCCGAGGATGCCATGCGGCTGCGGCGCGAGGCGCGCACCGCCGCGTCGGTCTCGCACTCGTATCTCGCCCCGGTCTACGGCATGGAGACCTGGCAGGGCACGCCGATCCTGGTCATGGAGCTGCTCGAGGGGGGCACCCTCGCCCATCGCCTTCTCGACCGCGGCCGCCTCTCCGCCGTGGAGACGGTCGAGCTCGGCCTGCGCATGGCCGACGCCCTCGGCCACCTCCACAGCGCGGACATCCTCCACCGCGACATCAAGCCGAGCAACATCGGCTACACCCGGGACGGCACGCCCAAGCTGATGGACTTCGGCATCGCGAGGCTGATGTACGACCTGCGGAGGGAGCGCGAGGAGGGGGAGATGGAGCGCATCGCCGGCGATCCTTCCCTCATTCCGTCCAGCTCGCTGTGGACGCACATCGACGGGATCACCCCGCTCTCGAGGCCGCTGGTCGGGACCCTCTCCTACCTCTGTCCCGAGGCCCTGGAGGGCAAGACGCCCGACGCCCTGTTCGACCTATGGAGCCTCGCCATCGTGCTCTACGAGTGCCTGCTCGGCCGCAAGGTCTTCAGCAGCGCCGATCCGCGCCAGACCGCGACGCGCATCCGCATGGGCCGGGTCCCCGACCTTTCCCAGGTCTGCCCCGAGTACGGCGACGAGCTGGCAGATTTCTTCCGGGTGGCCCTCAACCGCCACAAGAGCCGGCGGCCGGCGAATGCCCAGGAGCTCAGGCAGCGGCTGGAAGCGGCGCGGGGTAAGGTGGGGTAGGCTCCCTCTCCCCCGGCACGGGGGAGAGGGCTGGGGAGAGGGGGAAATGGGATCAGTACGGCCCGCCCATCTCCATCACGGTGGGCTTCACCTTCGTAGCCACCCCCAGCCCATCCCCGAACGGCAGCACCACGGACTGGAGCTGCGGGTGCATCATCAGATAGCCGTTGAAAGCCCGCAGCGCATCGGCGTCCGCGTCGTCCTCGTCCGGGGGATCGGCGACCCGCCCCTTCCAGAGCAGGTTGTCCAGCGCCACCACCCCTCCCACCCTCAGCTTCGGGACCAGTTGGTCGAGATAGCGCCGGTATTCCTTCTTGACCGCGTCCACGTAGGCCAGGTCGAAGGGTCCTGACAGCCGGGGGAGGACTTCCAGCGCCGCGCCTTCGATCAGCTCGACGCGGCCGGCCACGCCGGCCCGCTCCAGGTATCCCCGGGCCACCGCGAGGCGCTCAGGATCGGTGTCGATGCTGACGACCCGGGCCTCTGGCGCGCCGCGGGCGAGACAGAGGGCGCCGTAGCCGATGGCGGTGCCGATCTCCACGATGAGCCGCGCTCCGGTGGCGCGGGCGAGGATGCCAAGAAAACGCCCGACCTCGGGGTCCGAGATGGGCACGTCCTCCCGCGCGGCGCGCTCCTCCATCTCCCGGAGGAGGGGATCGCGCGGCGGCAGAAGGCGTTCCAGGTAGCGCTCCTGCTCCGGGAGGAGCAGGAGGCCGGGGGCTTCTTTCATGGGGCGCTCATGGCGCAGAAGGCGAGCTGGGGGCGCCGGCCTTGGCAGCCCCACGCGGCTGACCGGCGTCCGGAGCCCAGGCGGCGTTCTCCAGCGAGACCGAGCGCGCCGGCGAGCCGAAGGTGAAGTTCGGCTTGAGCTCGAGCCGGCACTGGCCGCTCTTCGGCGGCTCCACCAGCGGCATCTCCACCTCGTGGATGCCCGGCCCGGAGAGGCTCGCTTCGAAGTCGCCGCAGCTCCCCTCGATGCGCACGGTCGGCTGTCCGCCCTCCCTCACCTTCAGAGCGCCCGCGATCTCGGGCGGCGGGATGCGGAGCACCAGCCAGATGCGGCCGGGCTTGCGCAGACCGGCCACCCTCACGCCCCCGCTCTCGGTCAGCCAGCGCCGCGCCAGCACCTGGCGGTCGCCGCCGGGCTCGGTCGGTAGCCAGTGCTCCGAGAAGGTGAAGCGCGGACCGCTCTTCTTGTTGGGCGGCGGCGGCGGCACATCCACCTCGGCAGCCAGGTACTCGCGCCGCGCCACCGGCTCCCCCACCCCGTCCAGCGTCCAGCGCTGCTTCTCCTGGCCGGCCAGGCCGATGGTCAGGCGGTAGCGGCCCGGATTGAGCGCCGGCGACAGCGCCGACTGGTACAGCTTGAGGTCGTAGCCGACCGCGGTCCCTTCCCGCCAGCGGTCCGGGAAGGTGTGGTCGAACGTGCGCACGACCTTGCCGTTGTCGTCGAGCAGGTGGACGAACACCGTCGGCGTGCCCGTGAACCCTTCCAGCGGGGCCGATGGCTGCCAGCTCAGGTGGATCGAGTGCAGCTCGGGAAACGGCAGGCGCACGCTCTTGGGGCTCACTTCGAGCGTGGCTACCGGAGGAGCGTCCTCACCGCACGCCAATGCACCGAGCGCAAGGACCAGGAGCAGGGGAAGCAGGATCTTTTTCATGGCTATTGACAAACCTATCATGGACGGTACGTCGCCGAGCAGTCCGGCCCTTCCCAGACCGTAACCTCTGCCAGGGGGGCGGCCGGCAGCCTCTCGGCGAGCCGGCCGAAGAACCAGGCGGCGACCCGCTCGGTCGTTGGGCTCACCGCGTCGAACGGCGGCACCGTGTTGATATCCCCGTGGTCGAACCGCGCCGCGAGCTCCTGCAGGGCGGTCTTGACCTCCACGAAGTCGAAGGCCATGCCCTCGCCGTCCAGCTCCGCCGCGGCCAGCACCGCCTCCACCCGCCAGGAGTGGCCGTGGTTCGGCTCCGGCTTACCCCTGTAAGAGGTCAGGTGATGCGCCGCCTCGAAGCGCGCGACGACCCTCAGCACGTACAAACGGCTACCCTCCACTCAGGAGCTGTTCCACCCGCGCCACCACCATCTCCAGCGCCACCTTGTTCTCGCCCCCCTCGGGGATGATGATGTCCGCCCAGCGCTTGGACGGCTCCACGAACTCCAGGTGCATGGGCCGGACGCTCTCCAGGTACTGCCGCAGCACGTCCTGCACCGTGCGCCCGCGCTCGGCCATGTCCCGGCCCAGGCGGCGGATCAGGCGGATGTCCGCGTCCGTATCCACGTAGATCTTGAAGTCCAGAAGCTCCCGCAGGGCCGGCTCGCAGAAGATCAGGATGCCCTCGACCAGCACCACCAGGTGCGGCTCGACGCGCGTGGTTTTGTTCGTCCGGCGGTGGCGCACGAAGTCGTAGATCGGGACTTCCACGGGATGCCCGGCCTTGAGCGCCGCGATGTGCGAGATGAGCAGGTCGTTGTCGAGCGCCGCCGGATGGTCGAAGTTGTGGTGCAGCAGCTCGGCCTCGCTGCGCCAGTCGACGTCCCTGTAATAGCTGTCCTGCTCGATCAGCGCGATCCGGTCGTCGCCCACGGCGTCGAGGACGGCGCGGACGACGGTAGTCTTGCCCGAGCCGGTCCCTCCGGCCACGCCGAGCACGAAGGTCTTGTGGTCCGGCTTGATCAGCACGGGCTGAGGCAGCGGCGCAGTCTCGATCATGGATGCCTCCGGGGCAGGAATGGAACGCACGGGAAGGATTCTATGTCACCGCTGGTCACCGCTAGTCATCGCTGGCAATGGTGACAGTAGAAGCTGCTCCGTCCCGCCTGGACGATCCGCCGGATCGCGGTCCCGCACGCCGGGCAGGGCTCCCCTTCCCGGCCGTACACCCCCAGGGAGACCTGGAAGTAGCCGCTGTTCCCCTCGCCGTCCGCGAAGTCGTTGAGCGTCGTCCCGCCCTGCGTGATGGCCTGCGACAGGACCGCCACGGACGACTCCGCCACCCGCTCCCACCTCGCCGCCGAGATCCGGCCCGCCGAGCGGTTCGGGTGAATGCCCGAGCGGAAGAGCGCCTCGGTCGCATAGATGTTCCCCAGGCCGACCACGATGCGGGCGTCCATGAGGAAGCACTTGACCGGTCCCCGCCGGCCCGCCGCGGCGCGGGCGAGGAAGCCGCCGCCGAAGCCGGGCTCCAGCGGCTCGATCCCGAGATGGGAGAAGTGGGGATCGGAGGGGATCTCCGCAGTCTTCACGGCGAAGACCAGGCCGAACCGCCGCGGATCGCGGAGCCGCAGCCGCCGGCCCGAATCGAGAAAGAAAGCCACGTGCTCGTGGGGCTCCAGCGGCTCGGACTCGGGCACCACCGTGAGCCGCCCGCTCATCCCGAGGTGGACCACCAGGGTCTGTCCCCCCTCGAGGTCGATGAGCAGGTACTTGGCGCGCCTGCGCAGGGCCTCGATCCCCCGGCCCGCCGTGCGCTTCACCAGGGAGGCCCGGCTCACCAGCTCCCGCATCGCGGCATTGCGGACTTCCACCCGGGAGATCCGGTCGCCCAGCAGGCGAGGCTCCAGACTCCGGCGCAGGACTTCGACTTCGGGTAGCTCGGGCATGGCCGGGCATTGTAAAGGACGAAAAGGACGTCAAGGACCTCAAGGACGCCAAGGACAATGCCGGAGTCCTTGCAGTCCCTTTGGCCGGAACCCCACAAGCCGGTCGTGCAGAAATTCCACGCTTGACACCTTCCGATCTTTGGCGTAAAAAGGGCGTAAGATGTCCAGACAAGCCACACTCCCCTTCGTCCCCACGCTGACCCAGGTCCCCTCCGATCCGGCCGTGGAGCCGCTGCTCCGGCGAGCGCTTCTCCGGCGGGAGCCGGTCGTGGTCGGCGCGGCCGGCGCCGACCCCTACTCGGTCGAGTCAAGCCAGGCCGCATTCATCCGTTCCCTGCTCCAGGCCCTCACGCGAGTGGACGGGCTGGAGGTCGCGATCACTACCCGTTCACCCCGCATCCTCCAGGACCTGAGCCTGCTGATGGAGCTCGATCAGCGGCACATGGTGAGGGTGGACGTCCCGCTTCCCGCGGTGGATCCGGAGCTGGCGCTGCGGATCGAGCCGCGGGAGCCCGAGCCCGAGGCCCGGCTGTGGGCCGTGTCGCAACTGGCGTCCGAGGGGATCATGACGCGGGTGGTGGTGAAGCCGGTCCTGCCTGGGGTGAACGACGGAGAGGATGAGCTGAAAGCCCTCTTCGAGGCGGTTGCCGAAGCGGGAGCCGGCGACATCGCGCTGGAAACGGTCCCCGCGGCGCGGGCTCAGCTCAGCCTATGGCCGGGAGCGAGGAAGAGCGGTCCGGGGCGGGAAGTCCTGCTGACCACCTTCCGCCGCCTGCGCCTGGAGTATGGCTTTCCCCGCACCCAGCCCAGCCGGGGTTAGCCTCTTTCACTGGGAGCGCAGGCGTCCCGCCGGCGGCAAGCTCAGTCCTCTCGCTCGCGCCGCTCGAGCTCGCGACTGAGGCGGGCGATTTCTTCCTCGGCAGCTTGAAGAGCTCGGTCTTTCTCTTCGCTCCAGAGCAGCCGCTCGCCGGTCGCGGCGTCGATCAGCCGTACCCAGCGTCCCTCGCGGCGGAAGCGGAGGCCAGTGACCTCGCTGAGCAGCGAACCGTCGTCTTCCGGCTCGATCGGCCGGTACTCGCCCTTCACGAGCCGGAAGCCTTGGAGTGGCGGATTCAGGTACTCGCCGAGTGGATCATCGAGGAAGTACTCCCGCACGCCGAGCTGGGCATAGAGCTTCCTCTTCTCCAGGTCATTGCGCCGATCGGAAGTCACCTCGATCACCAATGTCGGGGGCACCCCTTCCTTCCAGACGAAGTAGGAGCGCCGCAGCGGCTCCTTGGGTATCCCGAACGTGACGAACACGTCCGGGCAGACGCATTGGGTCGGGTCCCCTTGGACGTAGTACATCAACATGTCCGAGCCCACGTAGACATCCGGAGCGTCGCGGTAGCGCAGCTCCAGCGCCATGGTCAGCTCGCGGATCTCCTTGCCATGAATTCCTGTCTCGCCCATGGGCTGGCCGTCGCGCTCCGGATAGAAGACGTCCTGCTTGAGAGGAATCGCTGCCATTGGTGACTTCCTTTCTCCAGCCGGCGACGAAACGGCGCCAGACCGCGGCGGGAGCATGTCCTTCGATGACGAATCTACCATGGTCCGCTACCCGGAATGGAAGTGAAGGGCGGTCACGCTCTCGGGAAGACCTTCCAGCGTCTCGATCTGCCAGACGCCCAAGCCCAGAGACTTCAAAGAAGGCGGCAGGTCGTCAAGTGTGTCGATCTGGGTGAAGCTGATGTCGAGGCTGGTCAATCTCTGGAGATTGCCAGGTAGCTCCCGCACGCGGGTTCCTAGCAGATTGAGCTCCGTCAGGCCGTCAGGAATCTCGGGAAGCTTTAAGACTTGGCTGTGGCTGAGGTCCAGGCTTCGGAGCCCCACCGGGAGAGCGACGCCGCGAAGATCCATCACCTTCAGCCGCTTCAGCGATCCGGGAAGCGTCGGCGGCGACCAAAATAAGCTGAGTGACTCAAGGCCCGAAGGCAAACGGAGGTCCGGAATCCGATTTCCTGTGTCCATGCTGGTGCGATTGATCAAATCCTCGTCCCGACCCACGCCGAGGAACCTCCCCTCGATTTCCAACTCCTTCAGGCCTCGGGGCAATTGCTCGCTCAGCACAACCCATGCGGCAACAACCTTCAGCGAGATGAGACTGGAAGGCAATCTCCGCAGCCGCACGCCTCCAACCAACATCGACGGCAGTTGAACCGTGAGCGACCGGAGCTCCCGCAGATGCGAGCCATCGATTTCAGGCGCAACGACCTTTGTGCCATCACCGAGCTCGAGGGTAGTGCCGGGAGCATTCACGAAAAACGAATCGAGCTCCAGGCTCTCGATCCCGGGGGGCAGCTCTGAGAGCGGAGGAGTCCTAGTACCCTGGAAGGAGAGGGATCGTAGAGTCTTGGGAAAGTCATCGAAGCTGTCGCCATAGGCCCCGTCGAGCCCCAGGGATCGAAGCCCGGGGGGAAGACGGTTCAGCAAAGAAGAGCTCTCCACCTCACTATGGAACAAGAAAGCGAAAGACTGGAGGCTCTCGAGCCGGCGAAGATCAGGAGCCGGAAGCCCTCGCGGAATCACCAGACGCAGAGATTCCAACGAGCGTGGCAAAGTACCCAGGACAGAATCGTTGTTGAGGACCAGATCCAACGACGACAAACGATTCGAGAGACCGGCAAAGGTCCGGATCCGGTTGGCGCCGAGCGTCAGCGATGTGAGCGAAGGCGGCAACCCCGACAGATCCGACAATCTCGACTCCCCCACCGCCAAAGTCTCCAGCGTGGCAGGCACCCCCTCCAAGCTTTCCAGCACTCCATCCTCGACCGTAAGCTTTTTCAGCCGCTTCGCGCTGCGCAGCCAGTCCAGCCGGGTCACCGTTCCCGGCAGGGTCAGCTCTTCGAATTGACCCAGGTGATCGTAGAGGTCCGCCGGAAGACCCCAAGTGGCGAGCAGGCTCAGGTGCTCCCTTTTCTGGCTGTATTGAATCAGGCCGCTCGCGGCCACGAAGAGCGCCAGGGTGGCGGCGATCAGTGCGAAACGGTTCCTCCGGGTGCGCCGCAGGGAGAGCCGCACGAGCTCCCGCTTGTCTGCCTCGTCCTTCCCCCACTGGATCTGGTCCTTGTACCGCAACACTCCCTTCAAGTCCCACCTGGGGAGCAGATGCCGCCGATCCTGCACCCAGACCCGGTATCCACGCTCCAGAGCCAGGCCTGCTCGTTCGGCTTCCGCCAGAAGCACCCCGGTAAGCTTCCGGATCGCCGGAATCAACCTCTCGTGCACCAGCCGGTAGCGCACAGGCTCTCCAGGCAGCTCCTCCAGCACCCGCGCCTTGCCGGACGCGAAAAACCTGAGCGCTGCCCCAAAACGGGCCGGGCTCGCTGGCCTTGCTGCCTCCTCCAACTCCGGGAGCGTCCGGCCCTCGGCCAGCCGCTGATCCTTTTCCAGGTCCACCAGGGAGAGCAGGCCCCGCAGCACCTCCGGCCTCTCGGAATCCGGGAGCTGCTCCAGAAGCCTCTCCAGATACCGCGTCAGCAGCCCCGCCTGGCCGCCGCTCTCGCGGAAGTCGTCCAGCGAAAGCGACGCGTCCGGCCGCCCTCCGGCCAGCTCGCTCAGCACGAGCAGGCTGATGCCGATGTCCGCGGGCGAGACCTTGCCCTCGACGGCCACGCCCTCCACAAGCTCCTCGACGAGCTTCTGATCGACCGGCAGGCTCCCTTCCTCGGCCAGCACCGCGATCACCTTCTCGGCGGCCTTCGGAGAGAACCGCTGGAGAGACAACGTCTCCATCCGGCGCTGGACCGCCTCCGGCAGGCTGAGCTCGAAATCCCGCCAGACCGGCAGGAACTCGCGCCGGAAGGCCACTACCCAGGTTGCCCGGTACGGCGGGTCCCCCGCGGCCACCTGCCGCAGCAGATCGAAGATCCGGGGATGCCCCGCCGGCGAGAGCTGCTCGGCCTGGTCGATCACCACGACCCGGCGGCCGGACGCCATCGCGGCCGCCAGATCCTCGAACGCCTTCGGAGCCTTCTCCTCGTCCTCCCAGCCGAGCCGGACCGCATGCAGCAGCTTCGCTTCGGGCTCCGTGGGCACGGCCTCCCAATAGAGGACAGGGACCTTGTCGTCCTGAAGATGGTGGGCGAGCCCCGCCCGCAGGAGCGAGGTCTTGCCGACGCCGGACTCGCCCATCAGGGCGACGAGCGGCTTCTGGTCGTCCAGGATCCAGTCCCGGAGCCTGTTCAGGTCGTCGTTGCGGCCCAGGCGGGTGAACAGCTCGGCGTCCTGGGGGCCAAACGGAGCAGGTCCCTTGATGGCCGCAGGCTTCGGCTTCGCCTCGGGAAGCGGCGCGACAGCCTTCTTCCAGATACGCCAGGCGGCGAATCCCAGGAGAAAGAGGCCGAGGACTACCAGCACCCCGGTTATCCAGGGCAACGCCGGCGTCAGAAAGGGCAGCGGCTCGGCGAGCTTCGGCAGCAGCGGGATCGCTCCCAGAAGAAGGAAACCCAGGAGCGCAAGGGCCAGCTCGCGAGGCCCGTAGCGCAAGATCTGAACGATCTTGCGGGTGCTCGCTACAAAATCCTCCGCCCTGTTGTCAGGCGTCATCGGCATCCCTCCTGGTCAGCGAAGTTTCATTGTGCCATGAATGACGAACCACACCGTGACCGCCGGGAGGGGCCCGCCCCTCCCGGCCACGGTTGCTGCAGTTCTCCTACGCGTGTGCCACGGACCGGGCCAGGGTCCCGTGACACGGATTCAGTTGTCAGAGAACAGCGGGGCGGGCCGAAGCCCGCCCCCTCGGGTACGTCGACTACCTACTGCGGCCGCTACTCCTCACTGCTTTGCGACTGCGGCTCCGGCGCGGGAGCCTCCGGCACAGGCGGCAGAACCACCTTGGGCTTGCCGGCCCGACCGCGGAGGGGGGCAACTCCGAACTGCACGAGCTGCTCGTTGCGCGGCCCCAACCCCAGCTTCGCGGCGAAGCGGAGGCGCATGGCGAGGTCCCGGCCAGTGATCAGAACCTCCTTCAACTCCTGCGTGGCCAACTGGCGCCAGGCCGTGTGCGAATCCTGGCGCGTCTTGGCCCCCTCGGCCTTCGTCAACTCCTGCTGCAGCTGTTGCCGCACCTGCGCCACATCGGGCATCTTCCACTCGTGCTCCTCGGTAGCGGCCAGGACCTTCTTCCAGTCCTGCACAACCTTGGCGTAACTCCCAATGTCCGGCATACGTCTTCTCCTTTCTTGAACCGTCTTTCGTCTGCGCTCTCTACGCCACGTGGCCCAGCTTGAGCGCCGTCTGCATCAGCTTCCCGGCCGTCCCGGCGCGAGGCACACCCTCCACCGTGAAGACCGCCCTCTTGGCCGTCACGTTCAGCCGGATCCGCTGGCGGTCACAGGTCGCCAGCCTGCTCAGCAGGGCGGAGACCTGCTCCCGCACCGGCTGCTGCTGCAGGAGGTCCTGCACCCGCTCCGGCTTGAGCGACGGGTCCGTTTCCGGAAGCCACGAATCCTGCTCCGCCGGCTCCGGCTGCACCTGCACCTGCACGTCCACATCGTTCGTCTTGCTGCTCATACAACTCTCCTTTCTTCGAACATCCGGGCCTTCATGGCTCCGGAAGAGTGGATTCAAGCTCCAGTACATCCACAACGTCTGCTCGGTACCGCCACGCCCGCAACTGAATTCCAGAACAGCTCAACTTCGATTCAGTGGCAGGAGTATGAATCGGATCTATTGCGACTGTCAAGCCCCAATTTCGACTTTTTTTGCGGATCTCTCGCGGATCATCCCCTTTACTCGACTTGCAGACGAGCTTTTCCTTACGCCGGGAACGCGGACATGGCATTCGAGTCCCAGATTGGTGGATGACGCGGGAATCGCGATCGGGCTCGGAGACGGCACTTCAAGTTCCAGAGGCCATTTCGCCATGGGCTGCTGGAGCCATTCCGGCATCGGCTCGTCCCGAGGCGAGGAGGAATGGAGATGTTTCAGAAGAAGATGCAGCGCGCCGTGATGGTCCTGCTCACAGCGGCCCTGCTGCTCACCGCCCCACTCCAGGCCGCCGGCTGGACCACCCGTGAGGCCCCCGGACTGCTGGAGACGGCTTGGGGCTGGCTTATGGACTGGGTCATCGGCGGCAACCCCGCCGAGCCGGCACTCCGCTCAGTGACCGCGGCGGACGGAGTCCCCATCCGGCCTGGTGGACAGCCTGGAGGAGAGATCCCACCCGGACCAAGAGGCGATGACGGAATCTGTATCGACCCTGACGGCTAACCATAGAGCGCCGGGGGCGGCCCTGCCGCTCCCGGCCCCCCATTGGCGGTTGGACCGGCTCCTGTGGCAAAATAGGACCTTCGAAAGGGGACCATGTTGACTGACCATCCGACCCTGGAGGAGCTGGAGGATTTCGTGCGCGGGAAGCTCGACCGCAGGCGAGCCGGCATCGTCCTGCGCCACGTGCTCCGCGGCTGCCGCGCCTGCAGCCCCGAGGTCGGCCAGCCCCTTACGCTTGTTACGCCCGCCGTCGAGGAGTACGACGCGGCCATCGACCGGGCGTTCGACACCGCGCTCGCATTCCATCGGAAGCAGGAATCGGAGCGGCAGAAGGTGCAGCGCCTCCTCGCCCGGCTGAACAGTGAGGGCGACGAAGATTTGAGCTCGCTGTCGCCCGCGAACTACGGCCCGGTTCTCGTCGAGGCCCTCCTGGAGCAGAGTTGGGCGTTGCGGCACGAGAACCCGGCGCGGATGAGGGATCTAGCCCACCTTGCCAAGATGGCCGCCGGCCGGCTGAGCTTCCACAAGTATGGCCAGGAGCGGGTCGTCGACCTCCAGTGCCGGGCCTGGGCCGAGTACGCCAACGCCTGCCGGGTCAACGAATGCCTCGACGAGGCGGAGGCCGCCTTCTATCAGGCCTACATCCACCAGGACGAGGGCAGCGGGGACCCTCTGCTAACGGCGCGGCTCATGGACCTCCACTCGTCCCTGTTCCGGGCCCGCCGCAAGTTCTCCAAGGCGCGTGAAGCGCTCCTCATGGTCCACAAGGTTTATCTCCAATTCGGGCAGCGGCACCACGCAGGGCGCGCAATCCTTAAGATGGGGATCTACACCGGCTACTCCGGAGAGCCTGAGAAGGCTCTCCGTCTGCTGCAGCGCGGCCTCAAGCTGCTCGACCAGAACTTCGAACCCGAGTTGGCATTCATGGCCGTCCACAACCAGATCGCATTTACGGTGGACTGTGAGCGGTTCGAGGAGGCCCAGAAAATTCTGTTCTTGAACCGATGGCGTTACGAGGGCGCGGCCAAGCTGAACCGGATCAAACTGCGCTGGCTGGAGGGGCGGATTGATGCCGGGCTGAGTAGGTATGAGCGCGCCGTCAACGTTTTCCGGGAGGTGCGGGACGATTTCGACGAGGCCGAACAGCGCTTCCCAGCTGCGCTGGCGTCACTCGACATGGCGCTCTCCCTCCTGCACCGAGGAGAGTCGGAAGAGGCCCAGGACACGGTGCTCGAGGCCGTGGAAACCTTCCGCCGGCTGGACATCGAGCGGGAGATGCTGGTCGCGGTGCGCTTCCTGCAACAGGCCTTCTCGCTCGGTCTCGCGAAGATCACCCTGCTGGAGGACGTGATCCGCTTTCTCCGCAGGGCGGAGAACGATCCGGAGGCGAAGTTCGAGCCTCGACCGTTGTAAACCCCTCCTCTATCCTCCCCCGCTGCGCGGGAGAGGACGCCTCCGCCCTCCCCTTGATCCTGGACTCCGGGCTCCCTCTCCCGCGTAGCGGGGGAGGGGGCTCTTACCCCATCCGGTCGAGAACCTTGTGCAGGGCCTTGGCCATCATCTTTTCCAAGACCTGCTCCAGATCCGCGCTGCCGCCGTCCGTCTTCTGCTGCTGCGACGCCGGCTCCGACGACTCCTCGAACTCGAGGTCGGCCAGGTTGAGCGACCCGCCCCAGGGAGCGTTGCCGGTGCGCTGGTATTCGTCCAGCGTCTCCCGCAGACGCGCCGCACCGGCGGTCGGCCCCTTCTTCTTCCTGGGGAAGGCGAGCTGGAAGAGCTCCTCCGGCTCCACCCCGATCACCCGCGCGATGGCCACGACGTGGTCCACCTTCAGGTCGATCATCCCGGAGAAAAGCCGGCTGAGGTAACTGCCGCTCAAGCCCAGCTTGCGCTCCACGTCACGGTTCGTGAAGCCCAGCACTTTCATTGCAGTCTTCAGCATCGTCCGCAGACGACGGACTTCGGCGCTCGGCTCCGTTTGAATCTCGGTCTTTTTTCTTTTGGGTGACATTGTGGCGCGAGCTTACATCATGGGGCAGGCAAAGCACAAGAGGTCGTCTTCTTCCGCGACTCTTGACAGTGACGGCGCTACCCATGCAATCATTGTACGGGTAATGGGACCACGGTACTTTTGCCGCGCAAGGGAGACAAGATGACGAACATGCCTGTGACTGTAGTGCTGCGGGAGGGAGCCAAGGGGGAGCCGGAGTGGACGTTGTCGGTGCGGGGCCGGGCCGAGCAGGCGCGGGTGGAGCTGCGCACCGCGCGGGCCCGCATGGTGATCGCGCCGGAGACCCTGGAGCCGGACGTGCTCTCCCAGGTGCTCGGCACCGCGGACGAGCTCGAGGCCATCCAGGGACGGCTGCGCCGCCTGGCGAACGAGGTGCCCGAGCCGCCGGACGAGATGCTGGATCACGAGATCCCCTACGACCTGCACGCGGAGCTCCTCACCACCCTCTAGTGCGTGGCCGAAGACGACCTGGGAGGCGCCATCGGCAAGCTCCGCACCGCCGCCGCCACCACCCCCGAGCAGCTCCGGCGATTGTGGGAGGAGGACCGGTTCCCCGACGTCGTCGAGGTCGTCGAGGTCGTGGAAGAACCCGCTGCCGTCGAGGAGGAGGGGGAAGGATAGGCGGATGCGGAGCCGGGTTGGCCCTTTCAACCGGCGGGTTGGACGGCCGAACCGGCCGGTACGGCCCCGATACCCGCGGGTTTTTGTCCCATACCGGCGGGTTGGACCTCCCCACCCGCCGGTTGACGCGTCCAACCCGTGGGTTGAGCCTCCCAACCGGCCGGCTGGAGCGTCCAACCCGCCGGTTTTCGTCCGATACCCGGGGGTTTTTGTCCGAAACGGACGGGTTGAGCCGTCCGCGGAGCGGGTGGAACGGTCTGGGTTATAATCCCGGCTGTTTCCCAACTCTGAGCCGACAACCCTACGCCTTTGCAGAAAGTCCTACTCATGACTCGATCCGTCCTCGTTTGTCTTCTCGCTTTCCTTGCCGCCTTTGCTGCAGACACTGCGCAGGCGGGCACGGTCTACATCCCCCTGCCGGGAGTGACTCAGGCCGGCAGCGCCTTGTACGAGGCGGAGGTCACCGTAACGAACTCGGCCGCGCAGCCGGCGAGCGTCAACCAGGTGCTCGTGGCCGCGGATACGGACGGCACCCAGCGTGCCGGCCAGCCCGCACCGCTCCAGGTGCTCGGCAATCTGACCGCGATCGTCAAGCCGGGGGCCGGGTTCCGCGGGCTGCTCGAGCTGTCGGGCTCGCCGAACGTGCGCTACGGCGCGCGCCTCGCGGGCAAGGGCCAGGCGGGCGCGCTGGGCGTGGCCCTGCCGGTCGTGACTTCGGACAACCTCGTGGCGGCCGGCGGTTCGCTGACGCTCCAGGGGCTCACCGCCAGTGCGACCCGGTCCACGCACCTGATGCTGGCGAACGTGTCCAAGTACGCGGCCCAGTGCACCTTTTCGCTGATCAGGCTCGACGGCACGGCCCTGGGCGCGGCCACCGCGGTCACGCTCCCGCCGGTGTCGTCGAGCTACCGCGCCGACGTCCTCGGGGTGGCGGCGATTTCGGATGCGCGGGCCACGGTGAGCTGCAGCCGGGAGTTCTTCGCCTATGCCGTGCTGACCGACAGCGCCACGGGCGAGGTGGCGGTGGTGGAGCCCTCGGGCAGCGGCGAGTCGTCCCTCACGGTGCCGGGCGCGGAGCCGGAGTGCCCCGCGGGGGCGACCTGCTTCACGGCCAAGGGAGTGGTGCACAGGGCGACGCCGTCGACGCCGGTCGGCCGGCTGACCTTCGCGGCTCCGGCCGGGGCGTTCACCCGCCTGCGGCTGACGCTCGACGTCACGGTGGGCGCCTGGTACCCCAAGGACCCGGACGGCAAGCACCTGGTCTACTGGTTCGTGATCAACCGGAACCAGGACATGCCCGGCATGCTCTACTTCCGTGGGCCGGACGCCTACACGGCCCTGGCGCGGCACGGCATCGCGACCAAGCACGCGGACAAGATCAAGATCGTCAAGCCTTTCCAGGCGATCCCCGGCCGCACCTACCGCGTCGTGAACGACTACGACATGGGCAAGGGCAAGTACACGGTGACCATCACCGACCTGGCCAGCGGCGAGCTCAAGCAGACCCTGGAAGGCACTCCCAACGTCACCAAGGTGACCCTGAAGGCAGGCGACCGCTTCCTCCTCGACATGGGCTTCCCCGAGGGAGCCACCCTCGACGAGGTGCCGACGTTCGGGTGGACCTACAGCGATGTGGTGGTGGAGGCTTACAGGTAGGGAGCCAAGGTGCCGGCTGACCGGCACCTTCATCCATGATGCCCCACTTCGCCGTCTGCGTCCGCAACGAGGGCCTGGATGACCTCGAGCTGCGCAAGCTCTATCAGGTCTTGCCAGACGAGTCCGCAGCCGGCAGCGGCTTCCTGCGCGTGATCGACGATTCCGGCGAGGACTACCTGTATCCTGCCGGCAACTTCCTGCTCGTCGAGCTTCCCGTGCCTCGTCACAGTCCGAGTGACGGATAGCGTTTCATGTAGGGGCGGCTCTTGTGGCCGCCCTCCGGAAGGGCACCCACAAGAGGTGCCCCTACAGAGGATGACTATCTTTTCCGGCGTAACAGAGCACTAGCTCCTCCTACCCCCGCCCCACCGAGGCATGCATCTCCTGCAGCGACCGCACGGCCAGGCCGTCGCGCTGCAGGGCCGCGATGCCTTCCACCGCGGCCATGGCTCCCGAGAGAGTCGTGATGCAGGGAATGTCGTGCTTGAGGGCCGTGCGGCGGATGATGCCGTCGTCCTCGTGCGACTCGCGGCCCAGCGGGGTGTTCACCACGAGGTCGATCTCGCCGTTGATCAGGTGGTCCACGACATGCGGCCGCGCCTCGTCGTGGACCTTCTGCACGGTCTTTACCTCAAGGCCATGCTCCACCAGGAAAACCGCGGTGCCGGACGTCGCGACCAGCCCGAAGCCCAGCTCGGAGAGGCGCCGGGCCACCGGGAGAAGGAACGGCTTGTCCCGGTCGTGCACGGAGAGGAAGGCCGTTCCCTCCAGCGGTAGCTGATGGCCGGCTCCGAGCCAGGCCTTGGCGAAGGCGTTGCCGAAGGCGCCGCTCGCGCCCATGACCTCGCCCGTGGACTTCATCTCCGGACCGAGGATCGGATCGACTCCCGGAAACCGACGGAACGGGAAGACCGGCGCCTTTATGAAGACCCCGGGCACCCGCGGCTCTTCCGTGAAGCCCATCGAGTCCAGGCTCTCCCCCGCCATCGCCCGCACCGCCAGCTTGACCAGCGGCACGCCCACCGCCTTGGCGATGAACGGCACCGTGCGCGAGGCCCGCGGGTTCACCTCCAGCACGTAGACATGGCCGTCCTTGAGCGCGAACTGGACGTTCATCAGGCCCACCACCCCGAGCCGCAGGGCCAGGCGCCGGGCGATGTCCCGCATCACGTCCTGGTCCGCCTGCGAGACCCTGTAAGGAGGAAGAACCGCGACCGAGTCGCCGGAGTGGATGCCCGCCTCTTCGATGTGCTGGAGCACTCCCGCTACCACGGCGGAGGTGCCATCCGAAAGGAGGTCGAGATCGACCTCGAAGGCGTCTTCGAGGAAGCGGTCCAGGAGCACAGGGTGGCCGGGCGAGACGTCCGCGGCCTCTTTCATGTAGCGCCCCAGGGTCGATTCGTCGTAGCAGACGGCCATGGCCCGGCCGCCGAGCACGTAGCTCGGCCGTACTACGACCGGGAAGCCGATCCGCCGCGCTACGACGACCGCCTCTTCCAGCGAGGTCGCCGTGCCGTTCTCCGGCTGGCGGATCCCCTCCTCGGCCAGGAGGGCGCCGAAGAGCTTGCGGTCTTCCGCCAGGTCGATGGCGTGCGGCGGCGTCCCCCAGATCGGCACTCCCGCGGCGGCGAGGCCCCGGGCCAGCTTGAGCGGAGTCTGGCCGCCGAGTTGGATGATCACCCCTTTCGGCTGCTCGCGCTCGATCACGGCGAGCACGTGCTCCAGGGTGAGGGGCTCGAAGTAGAGGCGGTCGGAGGTGTCGTAGTCGGTCGAGACGGTCTCGGGGTTGCAGTTGACCATGATGGTCTCGTAGCCGATTTCCCTGAGTGCGAAGGCGGCGTGGACGCAGCAGTAGTCGAACTCGATCCCCTGGCCGATGCGGTTCGGGCCGGAGCCGAGGATGACCACCTTGGGCCGGTCGTCGGTCTCGGCTTCGTCCTCCTCGCCGAAGGTGGAGTACAGGTAGGGAGTCGTGGCCGGGAACTCGGCGGCGCAGGTGTCCACCCGCTTGTAGACGCGGCGGATTCCCGATCGAGCCCGCGCGGCGGCGAGGTCTCTCTCCGGGCAGCTCACGAGGGAGGCGATCCGCGCGTCGGTCAGCCCGGTCATCTTGGCCTTGCGCAGCAGCGGCCGGGGGAGCGAGCGCAGGTCCCAGCAGGCGAGCTCGGCTTCCAGCTCGACGATCTCCTGGATCTCGCGCAGGAACCAGGGATCGATGTGGGAGACCTGCGTGACCTCTTCGACGGTCCAGCCCTGGCGCAGGGCGGCGAAGACGGCGAAGAGGCGCTCCCAGTTCGGGGTGACGAGCCGGCCGCGCAGGCGCACGGGGTCGGACATCCGACGCTCGCGGTCGGCCATGCTGCCGTCGAGCTCCAGGGCCGAGAGCGCTTTCATCAGCGCCTCGCCGAAGGTGGCGCCCATGGCCATCACCTCCCCCACTGATTTCATGGAGGTGCCGAGGGTGGTCGGCGACTGGGGGAACTTCTCGAAGGCCCAGCGCGGGATCTTGACCACCGTGTAGTCCAGGGTGGGCTCGAACGCCGCGTAGGTCTTGCCGGTGATGTCGTTGGCGACCTCGTCGAGCGTGTAGCCCACGGCGAGCAGGGCCGCGATCTTGGCAATGGGAAAGCCGGTGGCCTTGGAGGCCAGGGCCGAGCTGCGCGAGACGCGCGGGTTCATCTCGATGACCACGCGCTCGCCGGTCGCGGGGTTGACCGCGAACTGGATGTTGGAGCCGCCGGTCGCGACGCCGACCCGCCGGATGACCTTGAAGGCGTCGTCGCGCATGTCCTGATACTCGCGGTCGGAGAGGGTCTGCTGGGGCGCGACGGTGATCGAGTCGCCCGTGTGGACCCCCATGGCGTCCACGTTCTCGACCGAGCAGACGACGATGGCGTTGTCCGCGAGGTCGCGCATGACTTCCAGCTCGAACTCCTTCCAGCCGAGGACGGACTGCTCGACCAGAATGCGGCCGACCGGGCTCGCCTGGACCGCGGTCTCGACGATCTCTTCCAGCTCCTCGCGGTTGTAGGCCACGCCGCCGCCTTCGCCGCCGAGGGTGAAGCTCGGGCGGATGATGACCGGATAGCCGATCCCTCCTTCTCCGCCGACGATCTCGCGGGTCTCTTCCAGGTTGGCGGCGTAGCCGCTCCTGGGGACCTTGAGCCCGATCTCTTCCATGGCCTGCTTGAAGAGGAGGCGGTCCTCGCCCAGGCGCAGGGCGCCGACGTTGGCGCCGAGGACCTCGACGCCCAGGCGCTTCAGGGCGCCGCGCTCCTCCAGGGCCAGGGTGAGGTTGATGCCGGTCTGGCCGCCGACCGTGGGGAGCAGGGCGTCCGGCCGCTCGCGCTCGAGGATCTTCTCGACCACCTCGGGGACCAGGGGCTCGATATAGGTGGCGTCGGAGAACTCGGGGTCGGTCATGATCGTCGCCGGGTTGGAGTTGACGAGGATCACGCGGTAGCCCTCGCTCCGCAGGACGCGGCAGGCCTGCGTGCCCGAGTAGTCGAATTCGCAGGCCTGGCCGATGACGATCGGGCCGGAGCCCAGGACGAGAATGGAGCGGATGTCTGTGCGCCGGGGCATGGTGGGGACGGAATATACCTCACCCTTTGTGAGGTGAGGGCTTTGCAAAATGATTGCGCTTATGCTATAGCTACCCTTTGCTGTTCGCGTAGCCATACCTTCTCCACCGTGAAGCGGCTCATCAAGGGGTGCAGCATGGGTAAGAGCCTCGGAATGGTCCTGTTTGCCAGCGTAATCCTTTTTGCCGTTCCCGGGTTCGCTGCGGTCCCTCGATTCGACACCACCGACGTGGTCCTGAGGTCCAGCCAGGCCTTCGACTCGCGTTCAGGCACGAATCCCTTCACCTCGGTGACGCTCTCGGCCAAAGTGACCTCGCCCTCGGGCACGCTCTACACAGCTCGCGGCTTCTTCGACCGGGATGGCGCGGGCGGACCGGCGGGCGACGTCTTCCGCATCCGCCTCTTCGCCGACGAGCTCGGTACCTGGACGTGGAGCACCACGAGCAACCGGGCGGA